>NZ_JBHXTM010000030.1:0-91379 GCF_042677325.1 Streptomyces sp. NPDC127117 | reverse complement strand
GCGGCGGGTTTTTCTGGGCCCCCGGGGCGCTTTTCTTGTAGGGGCCCCCCGGGGGGGGGGGCGTTTCGCGGCCCGACCCACCCGGGGGGGGGCCCCGCGGGGGCCACCCGGGCGCCGGCGGGCCGCACTCCGATCGCGAGCGATATGCACGGCTCCTAGCGTTTGACACGTCGAGGTGCATTTCTGACGCTTTGCGGAAACTCGTTCCGCAAGTGCTCCTCGGGGATCCGGAGGACTCACCCATGCGCGCAATAGGCGTCGCACCCGTCGCCCTGCTCGGCGCCGCCGCTCTCGCCCTGACCGCTCCGTCCGCAACCGCGTACGCCGCGACGTCAGGAGGCGCGTCCTCCGCGACCGGATTCACCGTCACTCCGTCGGTGATCACGCCGGGAAGCCAGGTCACCCTGGCCGCCCGGGGGTGCTCCACAACCGCAACCGCCGGCTCGGGCGTCTTCGACACCGTCACCATTCCCACGGGTGGCTCCGTCACCGCCACGGTCGACTGGGACGCGAGACCCGGCGCCTCCTACGAAGTGACGTTCAACTGCGACACGTCGCCCGACTCCACGGCGAAGGCCGGTCTCACCATCGCCGCGGCTTCGGCACCGACCACCCGTTCCACGGTGGCCGCGGCCGGTCCGCAGGGCGGGCCGGGCGACGCCATCGGCACGCTGAACGCCGTGAAGATCGCCGCCGGAGCGGCGCTGGCGGTGGCAGCGGCCGCCGGCTCCGTCCAGGTGGTACGCCGTCGCAGGGAGAGCCGTTCGCACTGACAGCAGGGGCAGTGCCGACCGAGAAGTCGCCCCGGGTCCTGGTACGGGACTCGGGGCGACGGGCATCCCGGGCCGGTGCCCGTCCCGGCCGGGCCGACGGGACCACCGCCGCTGACGGCCCCTCACCGGTTCATCGGCCCAACGCATTTCGCGGCGTCCGGCAGCCGGGCTGTCCCCGATGAGCCTGGGTGACCCGGGCACCACCCGTTCGCCCCCTCCTGGTCGCCGCCCGTCCGTCCCTCGCCTAGCGTTCCTGTCGTCGCGACGAAGGGAGCACCGTGGAACGGGACAACTGGCGCGTCGAGCGGACCAGGCCCTCACCGTGGGGCGCACTCGCCCTGGTGATCCTCACCGGTCTGGCCCTGATCCGGAACGGCGCGGACGTCTCACCGGACCTGCCCGACACATCGGCGGTCGTCGACCATGTCGAAGCCCGGGGCGAAGCGCCCGGCCCGGTCACGCTCAGCGCCTCTGCGGCACCGTGATCCGGTAGCCGTCGTCGAGCAGTTCGGGCAGGTACCGGCGCAGCGCGGCCACACTCTGCGAACGGTCGCCCCCGGCGTCGTGCGACAGCACGACGACGCCGGGAGCGGCCCCCTTCCGGACCCGGCGGACGATGGTGCCGACACCGGGTTCGGTCCAGTCCAGCGTGTCGACGGTCCAGGCCATCGGCTCCATGCCCATGGCGGCACCGATCTCGAAGGAGTTGCGGTTCCACGCTCCGTAAGGTGCCCGGTACCAGAGCGGTGCGGCGCCGGTGATCTTCTCGATCACCTCGCTGGTGGGGCCGAGCTCGTCGCGGACACCGGCCCGGGAGAGCTTGGTGACCAGGGGGTGGGTCCAGGAGTGGTTCCCGATGGTGTGGCCGTCCCCGGCGATGGCCCGAACCAGGTCCTGGTTGTCGTTGGCCATTTCTCCGCAGACGAAGAACATCGCGCGGACATCGTGTTCGCGCAGGGTCGCGAGGATGTGCGGGGTGTAGAGCGGGTCCGGCCCGTCGTCGAAGGTGAGCACCATGGCCTGCCCGATCCCGGGCAGTTCCTCGATCGGCTTCGTACGGACCGGCGGCGCCGCCGGGCGGAAGCGGATCGGGGTACCGGCCGTCATGGGCCGGAGACGGTAGCCGTCCGGTCCGGACCGGACGGCCGGCGGAGGTCCGGCCGCCCCAGCCGTGGGCGGGGCGAGGTACCGGGCCGGCGTCCCGGCCGGATCCGCGACGATCACGCGCACGGCGGCGGCCGTACCGAGTCCGGCGGCCAGTCGCAGCAGCGTCCTGCGCCCCGGCAGCCTCTGGTCATTCTCCATGACCAACTGCTCGCACGGGGCCGGTCCCGCCCTCGCCATCGACACCGGCCGCGGACGGTTTTGCACCCGATGGAGGGATCACCGGCAGGGCATCCGGCAGCCCCGGCCGAGACCGTGCCGCAGCCCGCTCCGGAGTCGGCCCGGACAGCGGATAGCCTCACTGCCGTGACAGAACCGCAGCCTCATAAGTTCGAACGTGGCACTGACGGTCCGAAAGTGATCGTCGCAGGCCTCGACGGGTCCGATTCCTCCATGCGTGCCGCGGCCTACGCTGCGGGACTGGCCCGCCGTCAGGGCGCCGTGCTCGCCCTCGTCTACGTCCAGCCCGTGCTGCCCGCGGGGGCCGCGCTCGGCGCACCGATCGCCGACGCCACCGGCGA
Source organism: Streptomyces sp. NPDC127117 (assembly GCF_042677325.1). Lineage (NCBI taxonomy): Bacteria > Bacillati > Actinomycetota > Actinomycetes > Kitasatosporales > Streptomycetaceae > Streptomyces > Streptomyces sp. NPDC127117. Next base: position 88,921 of record NZ_JBHXTM010000030.1, on the reverse strand, counting down.
GGTCGCCGAGGGGCTGGTGAGCGAGATCCGGGAGGCGACCCGGCGAATGAAGGACATATGGGATGTGCGCTGGGAATTCCACACCTTCCGCGGCGACCCCTACAACGGACTCGTGACCGCGGCGGACGAACTGAAGGCGGACGCCGTGGTCGTGGGCGCCTCGGAGTCGGCCGGACACCGATTCGTCGGCTCGGTCGCGATCCGGCTGGTGAAGGCGGGCCGTTGGCCCGTAACGGTAGTCCCGTAGGCGTCGCGGAATCCTCCGCTCCGCCGGACGGCACGCCGTCTTCCGCACCGGCTCCGCCTGGGCCATCATGAGCGCCCGTCAGGGACAGCCGTCAGCGGAGAGGTGACTCATGGCAAGGCTCCGAGTGGGCGAGGGTGTACTGCGCCGCAAGCCGATCGAGCACATCGACGAGAAAGGGCCCGCGGGGGAAGCCGCCACCCAGCTCACCAGAACGCTCGGACTGTGGCAGCTCACGGCCATCGGCGTGGGCGGCATCATCGGCGCGGGCATCTTCACCCTGGCCGGCACGGTGGCGAACGGAACCGCCGGTCCCGCGGTACTGCTCTCGTTCCTGATCGCGGGTGTGGCGAGTGCCGCGGCCGCGTTCAGCTACGCGGAGTTCGCGGGCCTGATCCCCAAGGCCGGCTCCGCCTACACCTACGGGTACGCGGTGCTCGGCGAGCTGGTGGGCTGGTTCATCGGCTGGGACCTGCTGCTGGAGTACACGGCGATCGTGGCGGTGGTCGCGATCGGCATCTCCGGCTACTTCAGTTTCCTGCTCGGCGAGATGGGGCTCGAAGTGCCGAAGTGGATGCTGGGCGCGCCCGGCACCGGGGACGGCCACCGGGTCGACCTGTTCGCCGCGCTGCTCTGTCTGCTCGTGGCGTACCTGCTCACGCTCGGTATCAAGAACGCGGCCCGCTTCGAGACCGTCGTGGTCGTCCTGAAGGTCCTGGTCGTCCTGCTGGTCATCGGCGTGGGCGTGTTCCACATCAACACCGCCAACTACACCCCGTTCTTCCCGTTCGGAGTGAGCGGGGCCTTCACCGGTGCGGCCACGGTGTTCTTCGCGGTGTTCGGGTACGACGCCATGTCGACGGCGGCCGAGGAGTCCAAGGACGCCCAGCGCCACATGCCGAAGGCGATCCTGTACTCCCTCGCGATCTCCATGGTCCTCTATGTGGCGGCCTGCCTGGTGCTGACGGGGATGCAGAGCTACCAGGACATCGACCCGGAGTCCGGCTTCTCCACGGCCTTCAAGTCGGTGGGGCTCGCCGGGCTCGCCGATGTGATCGCGGTGGGCGCGATCATCGGCATCCTCACGGTGATGTTCACCTTCATGCTCGGCGTGACCCGGGTGTGGTTCTCGATGAGCCGTGACGGACTGCTGCCGAAGTGGTTCGCCAAGACCCACCCGACCCGGCACGTGCCGACCCGGGTGACCTGGATCGTCGGTGCGGCCTCGGCGGTGATCGCCGGCTTCCTGCCGATCGGCGAGGCCGCCGAGCTGACGAACATCGGCATTCTGCTCGCGTTCGTCGTGGTGTGCATCGCGGTGATCGTGCTGCGCTACAAGCAGCCGGACCTGCCGCGCACCTTCCGTACCCCCGGAATGCCGTTCGTCCCGGCCCTCGGGGTGGTGTTCTCGATCTGGCTGATCACCTTCCTCCAGTGGCAGACCTGGGTGCGGTTCGTGATCTGGTTCCTGATCGGCCTGGTCATCTACTTCGGCTACTCGTACCGGAAGTCGAACATGGCGAAGACGCCCGGAACGGGTACGGGTACGGGCTGACCGGCCGGGCGGGCGGCTGCCGCCCGGCCCCGTGCGCGCGCCGCACCGGCCGCCGCCAGGCCGCCGCCCGACCGTTCACCGCACCATTCGCCGCACTGTGCGACCGCTCGTCGCACGAGGCCGCCCACCGCCTGTTCCTCGGCGACCCGATGCGTTCGTATACGCCAGTCGGCAACGAAGCCGCAGGGACCTCGGCGGGAAGGGCGTTCACGATGACCACCACGACGACCGATGAGCGGGCCCTCGCGGATCTCCAGCGGGAGCACGGGCCCGCCCTCCTCCATTTCCTGCTCGGTCTGACCTTCGGTGACCGGCAGCGCGCCGAGGACCTGCTCCAGGAGACCCTGGTCCGGGCCTGGCAGCACCCGGAGGCCTTCGACTCCGCGTACGACTCGATGCGGCCCTGGCTCTTCACCGTCGCGCGGCGGCTCGCGATCGACGCCCGCCGATCCCGGCAGTCCCGGCCCGCCGAGGTCGGCGACGCCGTGCTGGAGACCACGGCGGCCGAGGACGACACCGCGGAAACCACCGTCGCGGCGCTCGACGTACGCGATGCGGTACGCACCCTCAGCCCGGAGCACCGCGCGGTCCTCGTCCAGATGTACTTCCGCGGGCTCACCGTGGACGAGACCGCCCGGACCCTCGGCATCCCTGCGGGCACCGTCAAGTCCCGGTCCCACTACGCGCTGCGCCAGCTCTCCCGCAACCTCCCCGGCTACTCCAGCAGGTCCTCCTCGCGCACCAGGGCGAGCAGGGAGACGGCCTCCGCGACCTCCACGTAATCGGCGGTACAGCGGTCGCAGGACTGCAGATGACGGGAGACCGTACGGGTCTCGTCGGCCGTGAGCGCGTCGAGTACGTAGGCACCCAGCACATGGCGCACGTGCGGGCCCTCCCCGGGATCGGCGGTCATCGCATCCTCGTGTCGTCGACGCATCCGGTGGTGACGGATCCTCTCCTTCTGGCCACGCGGGGCGCGCTCCCCCGGTTCAATGCTCCGTGAAGCGCGGTGCCGAACAGAGAAAGAGGCGAGACGGGATGCGCCCGGAGCGTCAGGATGGAACCGGTGGGGGCGGCCTGCTGGTCCCGATGGCCTGGATGTACGCGGAGTACATCGCCGATGAGCTGCTGCGGACCGGCGATCTGATGGAGCCGTCCACGCTGGAGTACCGCGCGGGGCGCGACGCCCTGGCGCTCACCATATTCCTCTCCGACGGCTCGGTGGCCGATGCGCTGCCCGCGGCCCGGCTGGACGAGCTGCGCCTGCTGACGGCGTACGGGGCGACGTGGTGCGGCTGGGTCCGGGAGCGGCTGGACGCTCTGGACGCGGCCCCGGCGGGCGGGAGGTCCGGTCCGGATCCCGATCTGGCGCTGGCCCGCGCGGCCTGGCGGTGGCTGGAGGAGACCGAGCTGCTCGCGGCCGACCTCGACGCGATCGCTTGGCCGCCCCGGGAGCCGGTGGGCGAGGAGCCGGACGCGGAGGAGGTGGCCCAGGTGTGGACGCCGGCCTGGCAGCTGGGGCTGCCGCTGGGGCATCTGGCGATCCATCTCCACTGACGAGATCCGTGCCCGCCGGTCAGGAACCGTGCACGCCGGCGCGGTACTTCGGCAACCGTACGGTGATCTTCATCCCGGCGCCGATGCCCGTCTCGATGACCAGGCCGTAGTCGTCCCCGTACACCTGGCGCAGCCGTTCGTCGACGTTGAGCAGTCCGATTCCGGTGGAGTGGCCGCCCTCGCCGCGCAGGATGTGACGCAGCCGTTCCGGGTCCATTCCGGTGCCGTCGTCCTCGATGACGACCTCGGCCTCGGAGCCGGCGTCCAGGGCGCTGATGGTGATGCGGCTGGAGGTGACGGCCCCTTCGAGGCCGTGTTTGACGGCGTTCTCGACGAGCGGCTGGAGGCAGAGGAACGGCAGTGCGACGGGCAGCACCTCGGGGGCGACCTGGAGGGTGACCAGGAGCCGTTCGCCGAAGCGGGCCCGTACCAGTGCCAGGTACTGGTCGATGGAGTGGAGCTCGTCGGCGAGGGTGGTGAAGTCGCCGTGGCTGCGGAACGAGTAGCGGGTGAAGTCGGCGAATTCCAGCAGGAGTTCGCGGGCCCGTTCCGGGTCGGTGCGGACGAACGAGGCGATGGCGGCGAGTGAGTTGAAGATGAAGTGCGGGGAGATCTGGGCCCGCAGCGCTCTGATCTCGGCCTCGATGAGCTGGGTGCGGGAGCGGTCGAGTTCGGCGAGTTCCAGCTGTACGCAGACCCAGCGGGCCACCTCTCCGGCGGCCCGCGCCAGCACCGCGGACTCGCGCGGGGCGTAGGCGATCAGGGTTCCCAGCACCCGGTTGTCGACGGTGAGCGGCACGGCGACGGCCCAGCGCAGCGGGCAGTCCAGGTCGTCGCAGTCGCTGCGGAAGGCGGTGTCCCGGCCGCTGGCGAGGAGGGCTCGCACCTGGTCCATGACGTGGCGGCCGTGGTGTTCGCCCGCGCCGTCCCAGACGAGGACCCGGTCGCGGTCGGTGAGGCAGAGCGCGTCGGTGCCGAGCAGGGAACGCAGTCGCCGGGCGGACCTGCGGGCGCTCTCCTCGGTGAGCCCGGCGCGCAGCGGGGGCGCTGCGAGCGAGGCGGTGTGCAGGGTCTCGAAGGTGGCGTGCTCGACGGGGGTTCCGACGTCGCTGGTGCGGACGGGGCGGGCGGTGCGCCGGCCGAGCAGGAATCCGGCACCGAGCACCAGGAGGGCGAGCAGGACGAGTACGGCGTATCCGGCGCCGGTCATCGGTGCCTCCCCGACGTCAGCGCCTCCGGCAGGTGGAAGCGGGTCATGGCCGCGTTGGTGCCTGGAGGTATCCGGCCCGGCGTGGCGAGGGAGACCAGGATCATGGCGAGGAAGCCGACCGGCACCGACCAGACGGCGGGCCAGGCGAGCAGGGTGTGCGGCCAGCCCGGCGGGCGGACCGCGCCGCTGACGGTGATGGCGACGGACAGGAACGCGGAGCCGCCGCCGAGCAGCAGTCCGGCGATGGCGCCGGGCGGGGTCAGCCGCCGCCACCAGATGCCGAGGACCAGCAGCGGGCAGAAGGAGGACGCGGAGACGGCGAACGCCATGCCCACCGAGTCGGCCACCGGCACCCGGCTGACGATCAGCGACCCGGCCAGCGGCACGCACATGGCGAGGACGGTGGCCAGCCGGAAGTGCCGTACCCCGCGCGAGGGGAGCGCGTCCTGGGTGATGACCCCGGCGACTGCCATGGTGAGTCCGGAGGCGGTCGACAGGAACGCGGCGAAGGCGCCGCCCGCGATGAGCGCGCCGAGCAGGTCCCCGCCGATCCCGCCGATGAGCCGGCCGGGCAGCAGCAGCACGGCGGCGTCCGCGTCCCCGCCGTGGATCAGCTCGGGGGCGTACAGCCTGCCCAGTGCGCCGTAGACCGGGGGCAGCAGGTAGAACACGCCGATCAGGGCGAGGACGGCGACCGTGGTGCGGCGGGCGTCGCGGCCGTTGGGGCTGGTGTAGAAGCGGACGACGACGTGCGGCAGGCCCATGGTGCCGAGGAAGGTCGCGACGATCAGCCCGTAGGTGGCGTACAGCGGGTGGTCGGCGCGGAAGACGGACAGCTGCTCGTCGAAGGTGACTCGGGGCCGTCCGTCGCCCTGCCAGGCGAGCACCAGGAAGATCGCGGGGACGAGGAGCGCGGTCAGTTTCAGCCAGTACTGGAAGACCTGTACGAAGGTGATGGACCGCATGCCGCCGGCGGCGACGGCGATGACGACGACGGACGCCACGAGCACGTCGCCGAGCCAGCCGGGCGCCCCGGTGAGGATCTTGAGCGTGAGCCCCGCGCCCTGGAGCTGCGGTACGAGATAGAGCCAGCCCGCCGCCACCACGAAGACGCTGACCAGTCTGCGCACCTGCCGTGACTCCAGCCGTCCCTCGGCGAAGTCGGGCAGCGTGTACGCCCCCGAGCGGCGCAGCGGTGCGGCGACGAATACCAGCAGCACCAGATAGCCCGCGGTGTAGCCGACCGGGTACCAGAGCATGTCCGGGCCGTGCACCAGCACCAGGCCCGCGATGCCGAGGAAGGAGGCGGCGGAGAGGTATTCACCGCTGATGGCCGCGGCGTTGAGCCGGGGCCTCACGGTGCGTGAGGCGACGTAGAAGTCGGAGGTGGTGCGGGAGATGCGCAGTCCGAAACCGCCGACGAGGACGGTCGCGAGAACGACGGCGGCGACCGCCGCCACCGCGTACGTACGGCTCACTGTGCGGGGCGGCCTTCCACGAGCCGGGCGAAGTCGCGTTCGTTGCGCTCGGCCCGTCGTACGTACCACCAGGCGATCAGGGTGAGCGGCGGGTAGGCGGCGAATCCGAGGACCGCCCAGACGAGCGCGGCGCTGTGCAGGGCCTCGAAGACCAGCGGCAGGGTTCCGACGACCACGGCGAGGACCGCGAACGCGGTCGTTCCGGCGCGCAGTTGGCTGCGCATCAGCGAACGGACGTACGCGCCGCCGAGCGCGGTCTGCTCGTCGATCTCCGACTGGGTGCGGTAGCGGGGCAGCGGGCGCACCCGCCGGGGCTCCCCCGTCACCACTTCGCGCCGGGGTGCTGGCTCTGCGGACATGGGCCCGGAGTGTATGCGGCTCCGGACCGCCGTGGGAAGGGCCGGATCCTGGTAGGCGCTGGTCAGCGGCCGGTCTGGCGCATCAGCAGATCGCGCAGCGCACGGGTGTGGCGGCGGCTGACCGCGAGCTCCGCGGTGCCGATGCGGACGCTCATGCTGCCGGCGTCGAGGCGGAGTTCGTCGATCCGGCCCAGTGCGACGAGGTGGCGCCGGTGGATGCGCACGAAGCCGCGGGAGCGCCAGCGCTCCTCCAGGGTGGTGAGGGGGACGCGGACGAGGTGGCTGCCGGTGGCGGTGTGCAGCCGGGCGTAGTCGCCCTGGGCCTCGGCGTAGGCGATGTCGTCGATCGGGATGAACCGGATGACCCCGCCGAGCTCCACCGGGATCTGGTCGCCCGCGGTGTCGAGCACGGGCGCGGAGCGGTCGCCGACCTGTTCGGCGACGCGGCGGACCGCCTCGGCGAGCCGCTCGCGGCGTACGGGTTTCAGGACGTAGTCGACGGCCTTCAGGTCGAAGGCCTGGACGGCGAAGCCCTCGTGGGCGGTGACGAAGACGATGAGCGGCGGTGCGGCGAACCCGGCCAGCAGCTGGGCGACGTCGAGGCCGGTGAGGCCCGCCATGTGGATGTCCAGGAACACGACGTCGATGGCCGCCGGGTCGTCCGGGCCCGCCTCGACGGCGCTGCCGATGCGGCGCAGCGCCTCGGTGGCCCCGGTGGCTCCCTCGGCGCTGCTGATCCGGGGATCGGCGCGCAGGAGGTAGAGCAGTTCCTCCAGGGCGGGTTCTTCGTCGTCGACGGCGAGTACGCGCAGCATGGGCCGGAGTGTAGAGCGCGCACGGGTGTACGGGGGACGGGTGATTCACCGCATCTTCGCGTACCGTCCGGCCCGTACGCCCCGGCGGGTCATTTGAGCAGCCTGGACAGGCGGCGGTCGGCCAGTGGCTTGCCGCCGGTCTGGCAGGTCGGGCAGTACTGGAGCGAGGAGTCGCTGAACGACACTTCGCGGATGGTGTCCCCGCACACCGGGCAGGGCTCGCCGGTACGTCCGTGGACCCGCATCCCGCTCTTCTTCTCGGCCTTGAGCCTGCCGGCCGCGAGGCCGCTGGAGCGGGCGACCGCGTCCTGGAGCGTGGTGCGCATCGCGGTGTGGAGCGTGGTGATCTGCTCGCCGGTGAGGTTGGCGGTGAGCAGGTACGGCGACATCTTCGCGACGTGCAGGATCTCGTCGCTGTAGGCGTTGCCGATGCCGGCGATCAGCGACTGGTCGCGCAGTGCGCCCTTGATCCGGCGGCGTTCCCCGGCGAGCAGCGCGGCGAACGCGTCGCGGTCGAAGGAGTCGGCGAGGGGGTCGGGGCCCAGCCCGGCGATGCCGGGCACCTCGGCCGGGTCGTGCACCAGGTGTACGGCGAGGCGTCTGGTGGTGCCGGCCTCGGTGAGGTCGAAGCCGTCACCGCCGGTGAGCACGGTGCGCAGCGCCAGGGGGCCCTTGCCGGGGCGCGGCGGCTCGGCGGGGAAGGAGTCCTTCCAGCGCAGCCAGCCGGCCCGGGCGAGATGGGTGATCAGGTGCAGTGGTCCGGCGGCGACGTCCAGGAACTTGCCGTGCCGGGCGATGCCGGTGACCGTGGTGCCGTGCAGGGCGGACAGCGGTGGGTCGTACGTCTTCAGGACGCTCACGTTGAGCGGCAGGACGCGGTCGATCTCCTTGCCGACCAGGTGGTCGTCGAGGAAGACCCGCAGGGCTTCGACTTCCGGCAGTTCGGGCATGGTTCCAGACTGCCAAAGGCGTCGGCGGGCCGCCTATCGGAGGCCGTAGACCCGCTCGGCCGTGGTGGCGAACACCCGGGCCCGTTCGTCCTCGGTGAGGGCGTCGGTGAGGGTGCGTGCCGCGCCGACGACCTCCCCGTACGTCGCCGCGAGCCGGCAGACGGGCCAGTCCGAGCCGAACATCAGCCGGTCGGGGCCGAAGGCGTCGAGGACGGTGTCGGCGTACGGGCGCAGGTCGCGCACGGTCCAGGAGCGCGGATCGGCCTCGGTGACCAGCCCGGAGAGCTTGCAGACGGTGTTGGGGCGGGCGGCCAGCGCCCGGACGTCGTCGGCCCAGGGGCGCAGTTCACCGGCGGCGACGGGCGGCTTGCCGGCGTGGTCGAGCACGAAGGTCAGCTCGGGCAGCAGTGCGGCGGCCTGGACGGTGGCGGGCAGCTGCCGGGCCTGTACGACGACATCGTGGACGAGTCCGGCGTCGGCGACGGCGCGCAGTCCGCGCAGGACGTCGGGGCGCAGCAGCCAGCCGGGGTCGGGTTCGCCCTGGACCTGGTGGCGGATACCGACGAGCCGGTCGCCGCCGGGGAGTTCGCGCAGTGCGGCGAGGGTGTCGGCGACGTCCGGCGCGGTGAGGTCGCACCAGCCGACGACGCCCGCGACGAGGTCGCTGTCGTGGGCGAGGGCCAGGAACTCGGGGGTCTCGTCGGGCACGGTGACGGTCTGGACGAGGACGGTGGCCCGCACCCCGGCGGCGCGCGCCTCGGGTTCCAGGTCGGCGAGGGTGAAGTTACGCCGGAGCGGGGCGAGTTCGTCGCCGGTGATCCAGTCCTGGTCGCGTACCGAAAGGTCCCACACATGGTGGTGGGCGTCGACGATCCGTTGCTGACCCGCCATGTCACAGCTCCCAGGCGACCGGGAGCCCGGCTGCGGCGCCGTCGGCCGAGTAGTCGTGCGACACGTCGAGCAGTTCGTCCATCCTGGCCTGCCAGGCGACGTTGACGGGGAGCTGTTCCAGCTCGGCGAGGAGTGCGGCGTAGTCCTCGCAGTCGATGACGTGGAAGAGGTCGGTTCCGCTGCGCCAGATCGTCCAGGAGGTGGCGCCCGCCGCGCGGATCGCGGCGGTGAGCTCCGCCGGGACTTCACGGTGCGCGGCCTCGTACTCCTCGATGCGGTCGGCGCGGACCTTGGTGTGCAGGGCGATTCTCATGTCAGTGTCCGTTCTCGGTCAGCAGGCCCTCGGCGCGCAGTTCGTCCCAGAGCTCGTCCGGGATCTCGCGGCGGAGCAGGGCGGCGGCATCGCGCACCTCGTCCGGGGAGCGGGTGCCCACGAGGACCCCGGCGACGGCGGGGTGGGCGAGCGGGTAGTGCAGGGCGGCGGCCCGCAGCGGGACGCCGTGGCCCTCCGTGACGGCCTTGATGCGCAGGGCCCGGTCCAGGAGGGAGAGGGGCGCGGCCGCGTAGTCGTACGTGGCGCCGGGGCGCGGGTCGGCGAGCAGCCCGGAGTTGAAGACGCCGCCGACGACCACGCTGCGGCCCCGGGCGGCCGCCTCGGGCAGCAGCTCGGTGAGCGCGGACTGGTCGAGGAGGGTGTACCGCCCGGCGCAGAGCACCACGTCGATGTCGGTGTCGCGCAGGAACCGGGTCAGCATCGCGGTCTGGTTCATCCCGGCGCCGATGGCGCCGACGACGCCCTGTGCGCGCAGCTTCTCCAGTGCCGGGTATGCCTCGTGGAACGCGGCTTCCGCGTGGTCGTCCGGGTCGTGCAGATAGGCGATGTCGATGCGGTCGAGCCCGAGCCGTTCCAGGCTGTCCTCGATGCTGCGGCGTACCCCGTCGGCGCTGAAGTCCCAGCGGCGGCGGTGGGTGGCGGGCACGGCGAAGCCCTCGGAGAGACCGTCGGAGCCGCCCCCGGAGCCGGTGGCCATGGCGGGCAGCGGGTCGAGCACCCGTCCCACCTTCGTGGACAGCGCGTACGAGTCGCGGGGCCTGCCGCGCAGGGCCTCGCCCAGCCGCCGTTCGGAGAGGCCGAGTCCGTAGTGGGGTGCGGTGTCGAAGTAGCGGATGCCCTCGTCCCAGGCGGCATCGACCGCGGCGGCCGCCCGTGCCGGTTCGACGGCGGTGAAGAGATTGCCGATGGCGGCCGCCCCGAAGGACAGCTCGGTGACCTCGACCGCGCTGCTTCCCAGCCTGTTGCGCCGCATGCTTCCGCCGCCCTCCCCGATGATCGCTTCCTGCACACAGCGAATATTCATCGGATCACTTGGGCACGTCAACACCTCCGGCGCCACCGTCTGTGACACTTTCCCCGGCAGCTGTCCGATCTATGACCGATCGAGGCGGCGGTCGCTCAGCGCGTCGGCAGCACCGCGAGCAGCTCGGCCACCTCGTCGTCGGCGCAGCGCGCCAGCCGGTCCAGATCGGGCAGCGCCTTGCCGTCGGCCACCAGCCCGACCCGCACCCGGCCGCCGTACGTGGACAGCGCGATGGCGAGGGACTGTCCCCGGGCGAGCGGCGCCATCGGATAGACGGCGCGCAGCGGGCAGCCGCCGAGCGAGAGCGCCGAGCGCGGCAGCGGCACGCTGGTGACCAGGACGTCGAAGAGCATCCGGGCGGCGTTCCCGGCGAGTGGCGCGCCGAATCGGTGGGCCAGCGACGGGAGTTGGTCGGCCAGTACGGCGACCGCACCGGCGCCGCGGAAGGGACCGGCGGCCTTGTTGCGGTCCATGGCGGTACGGACGAGGGCGAGCCGCCGCCACGGGTCGGGTTCGCCGACCGGGAGCCCGAGGAGATAGGCGGAGAGCCTGTTCCCGCTCGCCGCGGCCTGGCCCGGCCTGCGGCGGGAGACCGGCACCAGGGCGCGCGGATCCTCGTCGGGCAGCGGCTCGCCTCGCTCCAGCATCCAGCGGCGCAGCGCCCCGGCGACGACGGCGAGCAGGACGTCGTTGGTCGTGCCGCCCGCGGCGCGGCGGATCCGCTGGACGGCTTCGAGGTCCAGGTCCGCCGTGGCCAGGCGCCGGGTGCCGCTGGAGCGCGCGGTGAGCGCGGGCGCCCCGCGCGGGTCGAGGCGGCTGGCCCGCACCATGGAGGCACCGACACCGAACGCCCGCCCGAGATCCTCGATCCGGCCGAGCGCGAGACCGGCCACCTGGCGCGGGCCGGGCATCCAGGAGCGGGGCGGCACGGTGCGCGCCCGGCGGGCGGGGGCCCCGGTGCGGGGGCGGCCGGCGGCGATCTCGTCGAAGATCCCGGCGCCGATGGCGACCGCGCGCATGCCGTCGGCCAGCGCGTGGTGGAGTTTGACGAGCACCGCGAAGGAGCCGCCGTCGGCGCCGCCGATCACGTACATCTGCCAGGGCGGCAGCCCCCGTTCGAGCGGCCGCTCCATCAGCTCACCGGCGAGCCGGGTGGCGCCCGCCATGAATCCGCCGCCCTCGTCCCGCGACTCCGCGCCGGTCAGCCGCACCCGCTCGATGTGCCGGTGGACGTCGAAGTCCTTGTCCACGAACCAGGCGGCACCGCCGACGGGCAGCAGTACGTCCCTGACCCGCATCCGCAGCCGGGGAATGGCGGCGGCGCGGGTGCCCAGCAGTTCGAGCACGGTCTCCGCGTCGGCGCCGCGCGCCGGGCCGGGGGCCGGGGAGAAGACGGCGAGTGCGCCGAGGTGCATCGGATGGGCATCGGATTCGAGGTGCCAGAAGGCCAGATCGAGGGGTGCCAGCAGCTCAGTTCCCAACGGGTCCTCATGTCATCGAAGACAAAGACTGACGGATCGCAGTCAATCGCTCGCGATCGGTTACGGTCAAGTACAGACATGTTACGTTCTGTTACTGTCGAGTAGAGAAATGCGCTGTCGGCAGATGGGCGTGCTTCCGTCACTCGTGTTCCGGGATGACGAATTCGCACCAGACGGACTTGCCGCTGCCCCGGGACTCCACGCCCCACAGGTCCGTCAGCCGGTCCACCAGCATCAGCCCCCGCCCGGAGACCCCGGCCTCCCCCGCGTCCCGGCGCCTGGGCAGCGCACTGGACCGGTCCTCGACATCGACCCGCAGCCGCCGCTCGGGGCCGGTGAGCACCCGGATGGTGACGATGGCCCCGCCGTCGGTGTGCATGAGCGCGTTGGTGATCAGCTCGTCGGCGGCGAGTTCGACCTCGTCGGCCCGCGCCTTGGCGCCCCAGGCCCGTACCGCTGCCCGGATCATGTGCCGCGCCGAGCTCAGCGCCTCCGGGTCGCTCTGCGCGACGTGCTGCTGGAGACGGCCGCCCGGCTGGGGCGCGTGGGCGACCTTGCGGCGCAGCAGCAGGACCGCGACATCGTCCTCGCCGCCGCGCTCGTCGACCTCCTCGCAGAGCCGGTCGGCCAGCCGCTGGAGGTCCTGCGGACCGTTGCGCACCATGGCCGTCAGCAGCTGTATGCCCTCGTCGAGATCGGCGCCCGGCAGCTCCACGAGCCCGTCGGTGAACAGCAGCAGGGTCTGGCCGGGGTCCAGCTCGACGGTGCTGACCGGGTATTCGAGCCGCCCGAACTCGGCCGACAGCCCCAGCGGCAGTCCGCCGTCCGCGGGCAGCCTGCGGCAGCTGCCGTCGCTCTCGCGCACCAGCGGGTCGACATGGCCGGCCCGGACCAGCTGCACCACTCCGGTGGTCAGGTCGACCTCGGCGTAGGTGCAGGTCGCGAAGCGTTCCGTGTCCAGCTCGTGGAGAAAGACGGAGGCCCGCGCCATCACCGTGGCGGGGCTGTGTCCCTCGGCCGCGTAGGCGCGCAGCACGATGCGCAGCTGCCCCATGACAGCCGCCGCATGGGTGTCGTGGCCCTGCACGTCACCGATGACGGCCCCGACCCGGCCACCGGGCAGCGGAATGACGTCGTACCAGTCGCCCCCGATGTCCCGGCCCAGCCGGGCCGAGCGGTACCGGACGGCGACCTGCGCCCCCGGCACGTCCGGGATCCTGCGCGGCAGCATGGCCTGCTGGAGGCCCTCGGCGAGGTCGTGCTCCTGCTCGTAGAGCATGGCCCGCTGCAGGCTCTGGGCGATGGAGCTGCCGAGCGCCACCAGCAGATTGCGTTCGTCGCCGGTGAAGCCGTCCTTGTCGCTGTAGAGCAGGCCGAGCGCACCGATGGGGCGGGCCTGGGCGATCAGCGGCAGATAGGCGGCCGAGGTGATGCCGAGGTGGCTGATGTGGGGCCAAAGGATCGGGTACGAGGTGGCGAAGTCGGTGGCGGACTCGATGAAGCGGGGCGCGAGCGTGCGCACCACCTCACTCATCGGGTACTGCTCGTCCGTCCGGGTGTACCGGGTGCCGGGCACGAACGAGTCCTCCGGGCCGTCGGCCACCAGATGGATGCGTCCGGCTTCTATCAGCCCCATCACCAGGCTGGTGGCCCCGAGGTGGGCCAGGCCCTGGGAGTTCTTCAGCACCTCGATGACATCACCGACGGTGCGGGCGTGGGCCAGGGCGGCCGTGGTGCCGTCCACCAGGCTGGTGCGGCGGCGCCGCTCCAGGTCCAGCTCGCGGCGGGCGGTGGAGTCGGCCAGCTCCTGGGTCGCGTCGCGGACGATGCCGATGATGCGGTGCGGGCGGCCGGTCCCGTCCCGCCGGATGAAGCCCTGGGTGTGGGTCCAGCGGAGGCTGCCGTCGCGCCGTTTGATCCTGAAGTACGCGCCGTAGTTGCTCTGCCCGCTCTTGAGCGCCTGCGCGACCATGGCGTCGAGCCGCACGCCCTCGTCCGGCGGCACCCGCTGCCCGAGCGACTCCGGCCGGTCGTCGTACTCCTCGGCCCGCAGGTCGAACACGTCGAGCGCGGGCCGGTCCATGTGCATGAGGCCACTGTCGAGATCCCAGTCGAAGCTGCCCATACGGTTCAGGGCGAGGCTGAGATCCGGGTGGGCGGGCCAGTCGTCCGGGAGTGACAGGGCACCCGCTACCCGATCATCCATGCGGGTCACTCTGCCATCATTTGTCCGATTCTTCGAGCGAACCCCGCGCAGCAGAGCGAATCCTCGCCCGCGCCACCCGAGTGCACTTCAAGCCATTTCGGGCGCCGAACGGTGGCCCTGGACGTCTCGCAGGGCGAACCGCCCCGAGGTTGCGGACCGGCAACGGTTACGGTGTCCCATGGAGCACGGTAAGCCCAGCCTTACCTTTACCCTGAGCTGCACTGCCCGCATCAGCACGTTCTAAGGACCAGCACCTGATGACCCGCCCCGTCCGCGTCGCCATAGTCGGAGCCGGCCCCGCCGGCATCTACGCAGCGGACGCGCTGCTGAAATCCGAGGCCGCCCAGGAACCGGGTGTTTCGATCGACCTGTTCGAGCGGATGCCCGCCCCCTTCGGCCTGATCCGTTACGGAGTGGCCCCGGACCACCCGCGGATCAAGGGCATCGTCCAGGCACTCCACCAGGTGCTCGACAAGCCCCAGCTGCGGCTGTTCGGCAACGTCGACTACCCCAACGACATCGACCTGGACGATCTGCGGTCCTTCTACGACGCCGTGATCTTCTCCACCGGCGCCGACGCGGACCGCGCGCTCGACATCCCCGGCAGCACCCTGGACGGTTCCCACGGCGCCGCCGACTTCGTCTCCTGGTACGACGGCCACCCCGACGTGGCCCGCACCTGGCCGCTGGAGGCGGAGAAGGTCGCCGTCCTCGGCGTGGGCAATGTGGCCCTGGACGTGGCGCGGATCCTCGCCAAGACGGCGGACGAACTGCTGCCGACCGAGATCCCCGCCAACGTCTACGAGGGCCTCAAGGCCAACAAGGCCCTCGAAGTGCACGTCTTCGGGCGCCGCGGCCCCGCCCAGGCCAAGTTCAGCCCCATGGAGCTGCGGGAGCTGGACCACTCGCCGAACATCGAGGTCATCGTCAATCCCGAGGACATCGAGTACGACGCGGGTTCGATCGAGACCCGGCGGAGCAACAAGCAGGCCAACATGGTCGCCTCCACGCTGGAGAACTGGGCCATCCGCGATGTCGGCGACCGGCCGCACAAGCTGTTCCTGCACTTCTTCGAGTCCCCGGTGGAGATCCTCGGCGAGGACGGCCGGGTCGTCGGCCTGCGCACCGAGCGGACCGAGCTGGACGGCACGGGCAACGTCCAGGGCACCGGCGCCTTCACCGACTGGGACGTGCAGAGCGTCTACCGCGCGGTCGGCTACTACTCGCAGGAGCTCCCGAAGCTCCCGTTCGACGTGGTCTCCGGCACCGTCCCGCACGCCGCGGGACGCGTCGTCGACGGCGGGGAGCACATGCCCTCGGTGTACGTCACGGGCTGGATCAAGCGCGGCCCGATCGGCCTGATCGGCCACACCAAGGGTGACGCCAACGAGACCGTGGCCTGCCTGCTGGAGGACCAGGCCGAGGGACGGCTGCCCGCCCCGGTCCGGCCCGAGCCGGAGGCCGTCACCGCCTTCCTGGAGGAGCGCGGCGTCCGTTACACCACCCGCGAGGGCTGGTACCGCCTGGACGCCCACGAGCGGGCGCTGGGCGAGGAGCAGGGCCGCGAGCGGATCAAGGTCGTGGAGCGCGAGGCCATGCTGGATGCCTCCGAGCCCCGTTCCTGACCGTACGGCGTACCGGCCGCCGCCGTCGCGGCCGGCCGGAAGGGCAGCTCCGTCCATCTCGGCGGAGCTGCCCGGTCCGGCGGGGTGCCGCGGGCCTCAGCGGCCCTGCAGCGCCTTGACGTTGTCCCCGAAGGTCCAGCCCTTCGAGCCGTCCCAGTTGAGCGACCAGGTCATCAGGCCCTTGAGGGCGTTGCCGTAGTGGTTCCAGGCCTGTGACACCTGGCCCGTCGGCATGTGACCGCCGCCCGCGCCCGGCTGGGCCGGCAGCCCCGGGACCTGCTTGTCGTAGGGAACCTTGATCGTGGTGCCCTGGATGACGAGCCCCTTGTCCAGGCAGTCGGTCTGGGCCGTGAACCCCTCGACCGTGCCCGCCGAGTACGAGTCTCCGGCGCACCCGTACATGCTGCCGTTGTAGTACTGCATGTTGAGCCACCACAGGCGCCCGTTGTCCGCGTACTTCTTCACGATGGGCAGGTACGCGCCCCAGATCGATCCGTAGGTGACGCTCCCGCCGGTGACATAGGCCGTCTCCGGCGCCATCGTCAGCCCGAAGTTCGAGGGCATCTGCGCGAGTACGCCGTCGATGATGCGGATGAGGTTGGTCTGCGAGGCCGACAGCTGGCTGATGTTGCCGCTGCCGGTCAGGCCGGTCTCGATGTCGATGTCGATGCCGTCGAAGTTGTACCTCTTGAGGATCGGCACGATCGTCTCGACGAACCGGTCGGCGACGGCGCTGGAGTTGAGGTCGATACCGGCGGCCGCGCCGCCGATCGACATCAGGGTGGTGAGCCCGGACTCCTTCGCCCGGCACATCTCGGCCGGGGTCGGGACCTTCACGGTGGAGTCCATCCCGTCCTCCCACAGGACGGTGCCGTCCGAGAGGATGACCGGGAAGGCCGCGTTGATCACGTTGTAGCCGTGCTGCGGGATGCGGCTGTCGGTGACCGGGATCCAGCCGAGCGGCGGGTGCACACCGTTCGCCGCGCCGTCCCAGTTCTCCCAGTACCCCTGGAGCACCTTTCCGGCGGGCTTCGACTTCACCGCGCAGGTCTCGTCCTGCGCGCTGCTCGGCGTCGCACCCACCAGCAGTTGTACGACACATGCCGCCGCGAGGCCGACCCCCAGCAGGCGCGATGTCCGACCGAACATGCTCAGTTCCCTTCCTGTCGCGGCCGGGCGCCGCCGGGGCGGTGCTGCTGCCCGAGGCGGTCCGGCACGGGGCGAGTTGGCGCGTGAATGGCATGCCCCTGACAATCCCAGGCGGAATGCGGTCTCGCATTTCACGGCTCGCCTCACGCTAGGGAGGCCCGGACCTTCCGTCAATAGGTCTGGACCAAAGTAGCGACAAGGCCGCACCCCCGACAGTGACGCCGACCCGGCGCGAGAGGGAGCCGAAAGCGTTCACCAGGGGGCCGGTTGTGGCCGCACAAAGGCTTAGCTTAGGCTTGCCTAACTCCTTGCGATCTGCATCGGGGGCCGCCTGTCGTACCCCCGTACGACCGCTCGTTCGGCATGCCCTCCGACAGTCGCGGGGACCTGCTGCTCCATCCGTTCAAACATGAGGAACATCCATGTCCCGGTTCACCCGCGCGCGTCGCCGGACGCTCGCCGCAACTGCCGCCGCCGCAGCCCTCGTTCTCGCCCTCGGCGGCTGCTCGTCGAGCGACGACGGCAAGGAGACCTCCGGCGCATCCGGGAAGAACGGCGGAGCGTTCCCCGTCTCCATCAAGAGCGCTCTGGGCACCGCGGAGATCAAGGAGCAGCCCGAACGGGTCGTCACCCTCGGCCAGGGCTCCGCCGAGACCGCCATCGCGCTGGGCCACACCCCTGTGGGCATCGAGAAGTACGAGTGGGGAAGCGACAAGACCGGCTATCTGCCCTGGATCCACGAAGCGGTGAAGAAGTCCGGCGACAAGCTGCCGACCCAGTTCACCGGCGGTGAGGACATCGACTTCGAGGCCATCACCGAGCTGGAGCCGGATGTCATCCTCGCGCCGTGGTCCGGGATCACGCAGAAGGACTACGACATCCTCAAGGACATCGCCCCCACCGTCGCCTACCCCGATCTGGCGTGGAGCACGGACTGGGACCAGCAGATCGACATCATCGGCAAGGCGCTGGGACAGACGGACGAGGCGAAGGGCCTCGTCTCGAAGATCGAGAAGCAGCTGTCCGACGCGGCGGCGACGCGGCCGAACTACAAGAAGTACAAGTTCTCGTACATCTACAACACCGGCCCCGGCACCCTCGGCGTGTTCAAGCCCGAGGAGCAGCGCGTCAAGATGCTCACCTCGCTCGGTCTCACGGTCGACCCGGTGGTGAACTCCTTCAAGGAGACCAAGGGCACCGACTCGGCGCTCATCGGCCTGGAGAACGCCGAGAAGCTGAAGGACAGCGACCTGCTCTTCACCTTCTACATGGATGACAAGTCCCGCAAGGAGATCGAGGCCCAGCCGCTGTACGCGGCGATGCCCGCGGTCAAGAGCGGCGCCATGGTGTACAGCAACGACAACTCCTTCGTCACGGCCTCCTCGATCATCAACCCGCTCACCGTGCCGTGGGTGATCGACCGTTACCTGCCGCTGATCGACAAGGCCGTCAAGGCCGCCGACAACGGCTGAGGCCGGCCACCACCACACATGGCCACCACGCACGCACCTCCGAGCGGTGCCGGTACCTCACGGACCGGCACCGCTCGGCGGGTGTTCTCCCTCGTCATCGCAGTTGCCGTCCTGGTGCTCGCCGTGCTCGCGAGTGTCATGTTCGGCAGCCGCACCACCTCGTTCGGCGATGTGCTGGACGTCCTGTCCGGCAGCGCGGACCCGAATGTCACCACCATCGTCGAGAGCCGCTACCCACGGACCGCGCTCGGTGTGCTGGCCGGACTCTGCCTCGCCGTCGCGGGCACCCTCATGCAGGGGGTGACCCGCAATCCGCTGGCCGATCCGGGCCTGCTCGGGATCAACGCGGGCGCCTCCGCGAGCATCGTCGCCGCGACGGCGTTCCTGGGGGCGTCGGGCAGCACCGCCACCATGTGGTGGGCGCTGCCCGGTGCGCTGCTCGCGGGTGTGCTCGTCCATGCGATCGGTTCTGCGGGTTCGGGCGGCGGTCTCGTCCGGCTGGTGCTCGCCGGCGCGGTGCTCTCCGCCGTGCTGATGGCGTTCATCCAGGCGGTGACCCTGAGCCGCCCGAAGGTGTTCGACAGCTACCGGTACTGGGTCGTCGGCGCGCTCGGCGGACGGGACTTCGACGTCTTCTGGTCGGTGCTGCCGTTCGCCGTGGCCGGTCTGGTGGTGGCCGCGGTGCTCGGCCCCGGCCTCAACGCGCTGGCGCTCGGCGATTCGACGGCGGCGTCCCTGGGGGCGAATCCGGCACTGGTGCGGGCGGGCGGGCTGCTCGCGGCCACACTGCTGAGCGCGGCCGCGACGGCGGCGGTCGGTCCGATCGCCTTCGTCGGACTGGCCGTTCCGCATGTGGTGCGGGCCGTGGTCGGCGTCGATTTCCGCATGCAGGTCCTTTTCTCGGCGCTGGTCGGCCCGGCGCTGCTGCTCCTCGCGGATGTCGTGGGCCGGGTGGTCATGCGCCCGCAGGAGCTGATGGTCGGTGTCGTGACCGCGTTCATCGGGGCGCCCGCACTGCTCATCGCCGTACGCAGGATGAGGGGCAACGCATGACGTCGCAGGAGGCCGCGGTCCGCACCGCTTCGCCCCGGAAGGTGCTGAGGGCCGGCGGGAGGGTGGCCGTGCCGGTCCGGCGGGTGTCGGTACTGACGGCCCTGGTTCTGCTGGTGCTGCTCATGGCGGGCGCCGTCGCCACGTTGTCGCTCGGGCGGCTCGGCATTCCGCTCGCCGACCTGGCCGGGGCGGTGACCGGCGGGGCCGAGGGCAAGAACGCGTTCGTGCTGGAGCGGCTTCGCGGCCCCCGGCTGACGGTCGCCGTGGGCACCGGTGCGGCACTCGGGCTCTCCGGGGCGCTGTTCCAGTCCGTCACCCGCAATCCGCTCGGCAGCCCCGATGTGATCGGGCTGGCGTCCGGTGCCGGGGCGGGCGCCGCGATCTCCGCGCTGCTGTTCCCGGACACCGTGCCGGTGGCGCTCGGCGCGCTGCTCGGCGCCGTCCTCGCCATGGTGCTGGTGTATGTGTCGACCGGGACCGGGTTCCGCAACCCGGCCCGGCTGGTCATCGCGGGCATCGGGGTCGCCGCGATCGGCACCGCGATCACCCAGTACGTCGTCTACGCCATGGAGCGGGACCGGGCCGCCGTGCTCAGCGCCTACGTCAACGGCAGCCTGTCGGCGCGGTCGTGGGAGGACGCCACCACGATCTGGCTGGTGCTGCTGGTCGTCGCCCCGCTCACCGTGCTCCTCTCCCGGCGGCTGGACATCGGGGAGATGGGCGACGACATCGCGGCCGCGCTCGGCTCCGAGCCCCGCCGCACCAAGACGGCCGCCGTGGTGCTGGCGATCGTGCTCTCGGCGGGGGCGGTCGGTGTCGCCGGCCCCATCGCGTTCATCGCCCTGACGTCCCCGCAGGTCGCCAAGCGGATCACCCGGGTATCCGGCCCCCACCTGGCGCTGTCGGCGCTGACCGGCGCACTGCTGCTGGTGCTGGCGGATCTCTGCGCCCAGCAGCTGCCGCTCTTCGACAACCTGCCCGTCGGCATCTACACGATGGCGATCGGCGGCGTGTACCTCGGCTGTCTGCTGGTACGGGAGTGGCGCCGGGGAGTTCTGTGAGGCGTGGCGCCGTACGCTACTCGCCGCCGAAGTAGCCGTACGGCGCCACGGACACGCCCTCGACGACACACCTCGGGTCGTCCTCGCCGGCCGTAGGGCCCACCTCACGCGCCTCCAGCACGCGCATGGACCAGACGGAGAACCCGGCGTGGAAGTCGTAGCCGATGTCGCACGGCGTGCTGGTGTACCCCTTGGCGTGCAGTTCGGCGACGACGTCGTCGATCAGCCGGTGGGTCAGCCGGATCCCGTCGCAGCTCGCCTCGGCCTCACCGCCCTGCCCGCTGTAGCCGATCTCGACGAGTTCCACGGTGTCGTCGGACGCGTAGGCGATCACGAGCGTCGGTGTGGTGTCGTACACGGCAGGGCCGACGTCGGCGGGGCCGCGACCCGGCCCGCCGACGCGCTCCTCGACCCGGGTCCGGTGGTCACCGATCATGGCGAGGGCGACGCCGCGTCCAGGGATGATCTCCATGTCGGGCATCCTGCCATCGGCGCCCGGGACTTCCTCTCCCGCCCCTCGCACGCCCAGCTCCTCTCCGCCCTCACTCACCACCACTTGAACACGTTCAAGAAAGCTCGTAGAGTCGGCGCCGAGCACAGTTGAACACGTTCAAGTCGGGGGGCGGCGATGTTTGTACTGGTCAATTCGATCGTGATGCTGGGCATGCTGGTGGTGGTCCCCGCGGGACTGCGACTGACCGCTGCGGCCGAGTTGGACCGGATCCGGCGGCTGTGGCCACTCTTCGCCGTTCCCGGCGCCGTCTCGCTGTGGCTGCCGCGCGGCACCGCCGCCACCGCCCTCGCGCTCTGTTATGCGCTCGGCACCGCACTCCTCGCCCTGCACGCCCCGCACCGGCTGCTCCGCAGTCCGTCGAGGTCCACGGCGCCCGCCGAGATCGCCCTGCTCACCGCCCTGGTCACCCCCTCGGTCGCAGCCCTCGCGCTGGTCGCCGAACGTTCGGGGCACCCACTCTTCGGCTTCGGGCTCGGCATCCTCGCGCTGACCGTGCCGCACTTCCACTTCGCCGGATTCGCCGCCGCGCTGGTCGCGGGGCTCGTCTGCCGGGTCGCCGACAGTGGAGCGGGAAGGTTCGCCGCGCTGAGCGTTCCGCTGGGCACCCTGCTCGTCCTGATCGGCTACTTCATCGGGGACTGGGCCGAGCTGGCCGGCGCGGTCGTCCTGACCGCGGGGATGTGGGCCGTCGCCCTCCTCACCTGGCGCTCGGTCCGTACCGGGCAGCGCGACCCGATCACCCGGACGCTGCTCGCCGTCTCGTCCGCCGTACTCGCCGTCACCATGGTGCTCGCCCTGAGCTGGGCGCTCGGCGAGGCCACCGGACTCCCGCATCCCACTCTGGCCTGGATGGCCGCCACCCACGGCCTCGGCAACGCGCTGGGCTTCGCACTCTGCTCGGTGCTCGCCTGGCAGCGGCTGCGCGATCACACCGACCCCGTAGAAAGCAGGACCGCATGAGCTCCCTCAGCTACCCCGAGGCCGGCGCCACCCGCCTCGGCCCGCTTCCCACCGGCTACCACCACCTCCACCACCGGGCCCCGGTCGGGCGCGGCCGGGCCGACCTCGAAGCGGCGGGCGCCGCGGTCACCGGATGGCGCATGCACCGCACCAGCGGGGCCCGGGTCCGCGCCTCGGCGCCCCGTGCGGGGGACGGGGTGCGCGTCCGGGTGTCGCTGGGCATCGGCCCGATCCGGTTCACGGCGCCCTGCCAGGTCGTCTGGACCGTCTACGAGCAGGACCGCATCGGGTTCGCCTACGGGACCGAGGTCAGGCACCCGGAGCGCGGCGAGGAGTGCTTCGTGGTGGAGCTCGCGGACGACGGGACGGTGTGGTTCACCGTCATGGCGTTCAGCCGCCCGGCCGCCTGGTACACCCGGCTCGCCGGGCCCGTCGTACCGGTGCTCCAGCGGTTGTACGCCCGGCGGCTGGGCAGCACACTGCGCCGCATCGTGGACGAGGAGCGCGGCAAGCGGGGCTGAATCGCCGATACTGGAGGTGATGGAGTGGTTCACCGCAGACGGGTACTGGCTCAGCCGGCTGATCTTCCAGCGGGCCCTGGCCGCTGTCTATCTGGTCGCGTTTCTCACCGCCGCGCTCCAGTTCCGGGCGCTGATCGGCGAACGCGGCATGCTGCCGGTACCCGAATTCCTGCGCCGCACCGGCTGGCGAGACGGACCGGGGCTCTTCCGGCTGCATTACTCCGACCGCTTCTTCGCACTCGTCGCCTGGACCGGCTGCGCGCTGGCCGTCGCCCTGCTCGCGGGCGCGGACTCGTACGTTCCGCTCTGGGCTGCGCTGCTGCTCTGGGCCCTGCCCTGGGCGCTGTACCTCTCGATCGTGCAGGTCGGCCAGACCTGGTACGGCTTCGGCTGGGAGTCACTGCTGCTGGAGACGGGCTTTCTCGCCGTCTTCCTCGGCAACGCGCGCACGGCTCCCCCGGTGCTGGTGCTGTGGCTGCTGCGCTGGGTGCTGTTCCGGGTGGAGTTCGGCGCCGGGCTGATCAAGATCCGCGGCGACGAGTGCTGGCGCAGGCTGACGTGTCTGTACTTCCACCATGAGACCCAGCCGATGCCAGGGCCGCTGAGCTGGTTCTTCCACCGGCTGCCGAAGCCCGTCCACCGCGCCGAGGTGGCGGCCAACCATGTCACCCAGCTTCTGGTTCCGGTGTTGCTGTTCACCCCGCAGCCGGTCGCGAGCGCCGCCGCGGGGCTGATGATCGTCACCCAGCTGTGGCTGGTCGTCTCGGGGAACTTCGCCTGGCTGAACTGGCTGACGATCACCCTCGCACTGTCCGCCGTCGACTGGTCCCTGTTCACCGCGCCGCCCGCGCAGTCCGCGCCGCCCCTCTGGTACGAGGTCGTGGTCATCGCGGTGACCGTGCTGGTCGTCCTCCTCAGCTACCGCCCGGCGCGCAATCTGGTCTCCCGCCGCCAGGTGATGAACCGCTCGTTCGACCCCCTGCACCTGGTCAACACCTACGGCGCGTTCGGCAGCATCAGCCGGGTCCGCCTGGAGGTGGTGGTCGAGGGCACGGACGAGCAGGTGCTCCACGAAGGATCCGTCTGGCGGGAGTACGGCTTCCGCGGCAAGCCGGGCGATCCGCGCCGGATGCCCCGCCAGTTCGCCCCGTACCATCTGCGGCTGGACTGGCTGATGTGGTTCGCGGCGCTCTCCCCCGCGTACGCCCGGCCCTGGTTCGGCCCGTTCATGGAGCGGCTGCTGGAGAACGACCGGGACACCCTGCGGCTGCTGCGTCACAACCCGTTCCCCGATGCCCCGCCCGCGCACGTCCGCGCCAGGGTGTACCGCTACCGGTACACGACCTGGCGCGAACTGCGGGCCACCGGGCGCTGGTGGCACCGGACTTACGTACGGGACTTCATGCGCCCCGTCTCGCTCGGTCCTGCCTGGCTCAGCCCGACCAGGCGATCTTGAACACCCAGGCGTGTTTTCCGGTCCGGCGGGCCGCCGCCGGTACGTCGATCACCAGCGAGCCGCCCCGGACACGCCAGTTGAGCGGCCGGTCGTGACCGAGCAGGGTGACCCGGTCACCGCCGCGGACCGGCACCGGCGCCTCGACGGTGAGGGTCGCGCCGGGCCGTGCCAGGGAGTGGATGTAGAACGCCCGGTTCGGCCGCAGGGTGAACCGCAGGTCCTCACCGAGCTGCGGCATCCGTGACCAGTACGTGGTGTCGTAGACCGCCTCCCCGTTGGTCTTCAGCCACTCCCCCGTCTCGCGCAGCCTGCGCTGCATGATGTCGGGGATCGTGCCGTCCGCCCTGGGCCCGATGTCCAGCAGGAAGTTGCCGTTCTTGGAGACGATGTCGACGAGCGAGTGCACGATCTCCTCGGCCGTCATGTACTTCTCGTCCGGCGTCTGGGCGTTGTAGCCGTAGCTGAACGGGTCGAGGCCGCGGCTGGACTCCCACTTGGCGGTGACGATCTGGTCGTACGTCGTGTACTCGGGCGTGGTGAAGTCGTACGCGCCGATCCCGGAGCGGTTGTTGACGGTGACCTCGACCGGGCGGGCCCGGTTCTTCGCGTGGTTGAAGTACTCGGCCAGCACCCGGTGGCTGTCGTTGTCGCCGCCGATGTCGCACCAGAGGATCTCGGGGTCGTACCCGTGGATCAGCTCCAGCATCTGCGGGCCCTGGAACTGGGTGACGTAGTCCTTGCCCGCTGTGTGACCGGTGTACGGGACGGGCTCCAGGGTGTACGGATTGCGCGGGGCGTGGCCCATCCACGGGTGGTCGGGGTTGAACCATTCGGGCATGGAGAAGTACAGCCCGGGGTGGAGCTCGGGGGTGTAGCGGCGCGAGGCGTCGAAGAGCTCCTTGACCAGGTCGCGCCCGGGCCCCATCTTCACCGAGTTGCGGTCCGAGAGCTTGGTGTCCCAGAGCGCGAAGCCCTCGTGGTGCTTGGAGGTGAGGACGTGGTACTGGGCACCGGCGTCCCGGAACAGCTCCACCCAGGAACGCGGGTCGAAGCGTTCGGCGCGGAACCGCGGGATGAAGTCGTCGTAGGCGAAGGACTCGCCGTAGGTCTCGCGGTGGTGGGCGTGGGTGGGGTTGTTGGGGTCCTGCATCTGGTTCCAGTACCACTCGGCGTACTGCGTGCCGACCGGCGCCCAGGCGGGAACCGAGTAGACCCCCCAGTGGATGAAGATCCCGAACTTCGCCTGCTGGAACCAGTACGGCGCCTGGTGGGTGGAGAGAGAGGCGTCCGTCGGTGCGTAGTCGGGGACGCCGAGGGTGAGCGAGCGCCGGACCGTGGCCGCCCGCGCCCCTCGTCCGTGCGCGACAACGTTGCCTTCCCGGGCGGTGCCGGGTGCGGTGCCGGGTCTGCTGCGGATGCCGATGCGGACGCGGGCCTGTTCGCCGGGGGCGAGGCGGCTGACGCGGGCGGGCGCGACGGTACGGGCTCCGGGCACGTCCACGGAGAGGGTGAGGCCGTCGGCGGCGAGGATACCGACGGTGCCGGCGTTGACGACGGTGGCCTCCACGCTCTGGGCACCGGAGTCCAGCAACGAGGTGGTGGAGTGGGCATCACGAAGCGCCAACGCCCTGCCCTGGGCGGCCGGTTGGAGCGAGAGCGCGAAGATGTGCAGGGACGGCTTGCCGGCCTCGGCGGGCTGGGTGGTCGGCAGGGTGAGCGCCACGGCTTCCCTGGCCGGGTCGAGCGGGATCTCGCTGACCGCGATGGACACCGGATGCTGGTCCTTGGCGCCGTCGGCGGTGTAGCGGTACGCGGCGGTGAGGGCGCCGCTGCCGCCGTACCAGTCGGGCCCGCCGAGCAGCGGGGTCGTCGTGGTGCCGTCCGCGTAGTGGACTGTGGCCCTGCCGGACGCGGCGCCGTAGCTGCACGAGGTGAGGAAGAGACCGGAGAGGTAGCGGCCGGGCGGCAGGTCGATGCGCTGGCCGAGGGCGACGACATTGTTCTTGGTCCCGGCCGCGGAGCCGGGGAAGAGGAAGGCGGTGCCGCCGATCTCCCGTTCTCCGGCGGGGAGTTCCTCACCCGGGAAGGTGTAGCCGGATCCGTCGAAGTCGCCGCCGCGGGCGTCGGCGGTGTCGATTCCGTCGTTGTCGAACCACGTGTCGAGAGGCACGGGGACGGCGGCGGGAACGGTGCCCCACCCGCCGCCGTCCGTGCCGGCTCCGGTGCGCGTGACGGCCGCGGGGTGCGGGGCCGCATCGGCGGTGGCGGGGGTGAGCAGGGCGGCGCCGACTGCCGCCCCTGCCGTCATTCCGAGTACATGGCGCCTGGGAAGTTCGGTCATGACATCCGATGATTAGAGCGCGACGCGAACCTGTCAATGCAATCTTCCAGACAGAACGAAACAGGCTTCCCACATCCATCCGATGACTGAGTGAGGACGCGATCGGGTCGGTCTCTCAGGGCCCGACCCCGGCGGCACACGTCACTTGGACTCCTCCCGGGCCCGCAGCAGCTTGGTGATCTGTCTGACGAGTTCGTCGTCGCTGGTCACGGCCTTGCCGGAGACCAGGGCGCCGAGGCGCTCGGCGGTCTGGAAGTCGTAGGCACGCTCCCGGTCCGTACCGGGAACGCTCTCGTACTCGTCCTCCGCGCGGAAGCCGACGGTCAGTTGGACCACCTTCGCGATGATCCAGGTGAGGATGAAGGAGAACGCGATCACGGAGACGATGGCGACGAGCTGCTTGCCGAGCAGCCCCCAGCCACCACCGTAGAAGAGCCCCTTCTTGCCGCTGATCCGCGCGGTGGCGAACAGGCCGACCATGATCAGGCCGATCAGTCCGCCGACGCCGTGCACACCCACCACGTCGAGGGTGTCGTCCACGCCGAAGCGGTACTTGAGCGTGATGGCGAAGGCGCAGACCGCCCCGACGACGAGACCGGTGATGACGGCGCCGAGTGTGTCGACCTCACCGCAGGCGGGGGTGATGGCGACCATGCCGGCCACGGCGGCGGAGACGACACCCATGGTGGTCACCGTGCCGGTGCGCCACTTCTCGACCAGCGGCCAGGTGACCATGGCACCCGCGGCGCCGAGCTGGGTGTTGATGAACGCGGCGGACGCGGTGCCCTGATCGGTGAGCGCCGAGCCGGAGTTGAAGCCGAACCAGCCGAACCAGAGCAGCCCGACGCCGATCACCACGAGCGGAATGTTGTTGGGCCGCTCCTCGCGGCGGGCGAAGTCGCGCGGTGCCCGCAGCACCAGTGCGACGGCGAGCCCGGCGACCCCGGAGTTGAGCTCCACCGGCAGACCGCCGGCGAAGTCCAGCGCGCCGAGGTGCTTGACGATCCACCCGTCCTGGTCGAACACCCAATGGGCGAGCGGGATGTAGACGATGAGCAGCCACAGGACGACGAAGACGAGCCAGCCCTTCATCGTGGCTCGGTCGGCGATCGAGCCGCTGATCAGGGCGACCGTGATGATCGCGAAGCCCATCTGGAACGTGCTGTAGACGTAGGTGGGAATGTGGCCGGTGAGCGTGTTCAGCTCGATGTTGTGCATGAACACGTGGTCGAGGTTGCCGATGAGCCCGGCACCGCCGACGTCCGGTCCGAACGCCAGCGAGTAGCCGATCACCCACCAGATAAGGGTGCCGAAGGCGAGCGCGGCGAAGCTCATCTTGATCATCATCAGGATGTGCTTGGTGCGCACCATGCCGCCGTAGAAGAACGCCAGTCCCGGCGTCATCAGCAGCACCATGGCGGTGGAGGCGAGCAGCCAGGCGGTGTCGCCGGAGTCGTAGGCGGCCGGCATGGGCGCGGGTGCGGTGTACATCGACGGATACCTCGGGGTCGGGGTCGGGGAGGGAAGTCGGGGGATCGGCAGCGGTACGTCACGGCTTGCGCAGGGCAGGGGCGGGGTTGCCGGTGAGCAGTCGGCGCACGGCGTCCCAGGCGGTGTTGTGCGCTTCGGCGACCCTGACCGGGCTGTCGTCCAAGAGCCGGAGCCAGGCGCCGCAGTCCCGGGGCAGCACGCTGACCCCGTACAGGACACCGAGCCCGGTCAGCGCCTCGTGGAGGGTGTCGGCGATCTCGGTTGCCGGGGCGCGGTCGGTGACGACGAAGAGCGACGCCACATGGTCGTGCCCGGCGAACACACCGGGGCCGACGACGCCGTTGCCGCCCGGTCCCGCACCCGGTGCCAGGCGCAGGGTGTCGATGGCGAGGAGGGTGCCGTCGGGCCGGGCGATGTGCAGATCGGTGGCGAGGACCCGGTAGTCGTGGCGCTCGCCGCGGGCGAGCCGCCCGGCGGTCAGGGTGTCGCCGACGACCACGGTGGCGCCCGGTGCGACCGTGACCTCGGTGCGCTGGTAGAACCGCGAGTCCTTGAACGGGATCAGCGGGTCCGGCAGATACTCCACGTAGGCGCCCTCGTCCGCCGTGAGGTGCACGCGCTGGCTCGCGTAGTCGTGCTCCATGCGGAAGACCTTGGTGGCCGCCTGGGTGGTCAGGTGCACCTCGGTGCCGGGGCCGCAGCGGAAGTCCATCCGGTAGCGGTCGGCCTGGGCGATGCCGCCGCCGGTCGCCATCAGATAGACGTAACCCATGCCGGGCATCGCCGGGTCGATCCACAACGGCCGCATGATCTGCAGCGGGGTCTTCTGGTAGCGCTCCACGAGTTCGGTGCGCCCGCCCCGTACGGCGAAGGCCAGATCGAGGATGCCGACCTTGGCCGGGGAACCGGGCCCGAGCGTGTCGGGCACGGAGGCCAGTGCCGCCACGTCCGGGGGGACGCGGACCGCGGTGTAGTAGTCGGGGGCGAGCCGGTCCGGCCGGGGCGACGACGGGGCGGGGCGCATGTCAGATCAGCGCCTTGCGGCGGGATTCGAGGTAGCCCGCGATGTCCTCGATGCCGGTGCCGGTGAGGCAGTCGGTGAGGACGACGGGGCGGTTGTCGCGGACGCGGTGGGCGTCGGACTCCATGACGCCGACATCGGTGCGCACGTACTTGGCGATGTCGATCTTGTTGATGACGAGCAGATCGGAGTCGGTGATGCCCGGACCGCGCTTGCGGGGCATCTTCTCGCCCTCGGCGGTGTCCAGGACGAAGATGAAAAGGTCGACCAGGGCAGGGCTGAAGGTGAGCGTGAGGTTGTCGCCGCCGGATTCGTAGAGCAGCGTGTCGGTGTCGGGGAAGCGCTCCAGCATCTCGGCACCGGCCGCCAGGTTCATCGTGGGGTCGTCGCGCACTGCGGTGTGCGGGCAGGCCCCCGTCTCGACGCCGACGACACGCTCCGGTTCGAGGACGCCGTCGAGGGTCCGGCGGACGTGCTGGGCGTCCTCCTGCGTGTAGATGTCGTTGGTGATGACGCAGGGGTGGTGGCCGCGCTCGATCAGCAGCGGTACGAGCGCCTCGATGAGCGCGGTCTTGCCGGATCCGACCGGTCCGCCGATGCCGACCCGAAGTACGTTGTCGTCCATGGTGCTCCCTGACTCGTGGGGGTGGTTGGATCAGCTGGCGAACAGCCGTGCCTCTGCGCGTTCATGACGGCCCGACATGACGTCCGAGGCGAAGACGGTGGCTCCTACATCCGCGAGTTCGCGTCGCAGTGCCGCCTCCGTGGCCCACTCGATGACGGGTGCGGCGTCCCGCAGCAGGGTCTGTGCCCTGCGGTGGTCGGTGAGCCGCAGCCGCAGGGCGGCACCCGCGAAGCTGGCGCAGAACGCGAACAGGTCCGCGGCGACCGCCTGGCGGACCGGAACACCGGTCGCGGCGTGGATGACGCCGGCGGCCACCGCCTGGGTGCCGGGTGCCTCACGGCGTACGACACGGTCGAAGTGTTCGGTGATCTCCGGGCGGTCGAACACCTCGGCGGCGAGGTCGAGGAGTTGCCGGCCGGTCCGGGTGGCCGCCTGGCGCATCTCGCGTCCCAGCTTGGTGGCGAACAGGTGCTCGTCGATGCGGACGACGGCCGCCGCGTCGCCCGCCCGGGTCGCCCGGTGGGCGAGCGCGAGCGCGGTGGCGTCGGCCGGGCCGACGCCGTGCAGCAACAGGTCCTCCAGCAGCAGCGGCAGGCTCTCCGGGTCCACCGCCCCGGCGTGGGCGAATCCCTCCAGGCTGTGCGACAGCGTGTAGAAGCCGCTCGGGAACGCCGAGTCGGTCAGCTGGAGGCTGACCAGCAGCGGCCCGAGCGCCGGCTCGGGCGTCCGCACCGGGGCGGTGGAGGCGGCCGACGCCGGGGCGGGGTCGCCCAGCGGGTCGCTCTCGTCGCGGTACATCGCCCTACACCAGGAAGTACAGGTGGTTGAGGGGCAGTTCCTCGGCCGGGTCGATGGTGGCGACCTTGCCGTTGAGCGTGACCTTGAACGTCTCCGGGTCGACCTTGATGTCCGGCAGCGCGTTGTTGCGGATCATGTTGTGCTTGCCGATGGTCCGGGTTCCGCTCACCGGAAGGATCTTGCGTTCCAGGCCCAGTTCGGCCGGTACCCCGGCGGCGATACCGGCCTGGGACATGAAGGTGACATGCGTCGCCTGCAGGGCCTTGCCGTACTGCCCGAACATCGGGCGGTAGATCACCGGTTGCGGGGTCGGCAAGGAGGCGTTGGGGTCACCCATCTGCGCCCAGGAGATGATGCCGCCCTTGATCACCATCTTCGGCTTGGCAGCGAACGAGTGGATGGGCCAGAGCACGATGTCGGCGAGCTTGCCCTTCTCGATCGAGCCCACGTGGTCGGAGATCCCGGTGGCGATGGCCGGGTTGATGGTGACCTTCGCGAGGTAGCGCAGCACCCGCTGGTTGTCGTTGCGGGCGGAGTCGCCCTCCATCGTGCCCAGCTTGTCCTTGCAGTGATGGGCGATCTGGAAGGCCCGGGTGACGGACTCACCGACCCGGCCCATGGCCTGCGAGTCGGAGGAGACCATGCTGATCACACCGAGGTCGTGCAGGACCGACTCGGCGGCGATCGTCTCGGCGCGCACGCGACTGTCGGCGAAGGAGACGTCCTCCGGGATGTCGTGGCTGAGGTGGTGGCAGACCATGACCATGTCGAGCAGTTCGTCCACAGAGTTCTTGGTGTACGGCAGCGTCGGGTTGGTGGAGGAAGGCAGTACGTTCGGCTCGCCGGCGACCCGCAGGATGTCCGGGGCGTGGCCGCCGCCCGCGCCCTCACTGTGGAAGGTGTGGATGGTGCGGCCGTCGAACGCGGAACGGGTGTCCTCGAAGAAGCCGCCCTCGTTGAGGCTGTCGGTGTGGATGGCCACCTGGACGTCGTACCGGTCCGCGACGCTCAGCGAGTTGTCGATCACGGCGGGGGTCGCGCCCCAGTCCTCGTGGACCTTCAGGGCGCAGGCCCCGGCCTCGATCTGCTCATTGAGCGCCTCCGGGAGGCTGCCGTTGCCTTTGCCCATGATGCCGAGGTTGACCGGGAAGGTCTCGGCCGCCTGGAGGAAGCGGGCGATGTTGTACGGGCCGGGTGTGCAGGTGGTGCCGTTGGTGCCGTCGGCCGGGCCCGTGCCACCGCCGATGAGGGTGGTGATGCCGTTGGTGAGTGCCTGCTCGGCCTGTTGCGGAGCGATCAGGTGGACATGGGAGTCGATGGCACCCGCGGTGGCGATGAGGTGCTCACCTGCGATGGCCTCGGTGCCCGGCCCGATGACCAGGTTCGGGTGGACGTTGTTCTGCGTCTGCGGGTTACCCGATTTGCCGATGCCGGCGATGAAGCCGTCCTTGATGCCGATGTCGCACTTGACGACACCGACGACGGGGTCGATGACCACGACGTTCGTGATGACGGTGTCGAGTGCGCCCTGGGAGGACGTGGCCTGCGGGTCGGAGGCCATGCCGTCACGCATGGTCTTGCCGCCGCCGTAGACGACCTCGTCGCCGTACAGGCCCTCGCTGTAGTCCTTCTCGACCTCGACGAGGAGGTTGGTGTCGGCGAGATAGAAGCGGTCGCCGACCGTCGGGCCGAACATGTCGATGTACTGCTTGCGCGGCATGATGGACATCAGCGCGAACCCTTCTTCCTTGCCTTGGCGCCGGCGGCGCCCTTGGAGTCCTTGGAGTCCTTGGAGTCCTTGGAGTCCTTCGGGCTCTTGACGCTCTTGGTGCTCTTGGTGCTCTTGGCGCTCCCGCTGTTCCCGGTGCGTTCCTGGGGTGTGTCGCCGCCGCTCTCCTGCGTGCCCTGGAAGCCCAGCTCGATCGCCTTGCGGACGGCCTCCACCTTGATCGGGTGCGAGGCGAGGCTGCCGTTGAGCAGCCCGCTGAAGCCGACGAGCCGACCGGTTCCGGCGTACGCGCACAGCTTCACGTCGCGCGTGCCGCCGGGCTCGATGCGTACCGACGTGCCGGCTGGGATGTCGAGGTGCATACCGAGCGCCTTCTGGCGGTCGAACGACAGTGCCGAGTTGACCTCGAAGAAGTGGTAGTGCGAGCCGACCTGGACCGCGCGGTCCCCGGTGTTGTGCACGGTGAGCTTCACCGTGCGGCGACCGGCGTTGATCTCGATGGGTTCCTTGCCGTGGATGTACCTCTGACGAGGCGTCATGCGGTGCTCCTGATGACTCGGCCCGCACCATGGACATGCGGGTGCGGATGCGTGTGGTGATGTCCGTGACCGTGGTCGTGGCCCTCGCCCGGCGGGTGGGTGTGGGAGTGGCCGTGGTGGTCCGCGGCCGTCAGTCCGGCCGCGATGCCGTCGTCGCCGCGCTCCCCCCGGTGCCGCCGGGCATCGGCCACACGCTCGGCGAGCACCCGGGCCAGCGCCGCGGGAGCGATCAGCGGACCGGCACGTTCGACCCGGATGCCGGGCACGTCGGGCACCGGCGGCTCGGCGAACGCCGCCGGGAGCAGCACCACGTGCCGGGCACCGAGCAGCCCGCAGCGCCGGACCCCCTCGGCCGGGTCCGGGTCTCCCCCGGTGAAGGCGACCTCGACCAGACCGTGGCTCCCGTAACGGCGGACCAGGCTCGCGACCCGGTACAGCTCGGCGTCCTCGAACGGGTCGCCGGCCGGGGCGGTGACGAGCAGCGCGGCGGCCTCCGGGGCGCGGGCCGCCGCCGCGCGCAGCCAGGCGATCAGGTGCTGGGAGGTGCCGAAGGGCTCGGCCAGCACGGTCCCGGCGCGTTCGGCGGCGGGCAGCGCGCGCAGGGTGCGGGCGGTGTCCGCGACGAGCTCCGGATCGCGGCCGAGCGTCATCGGGACGACGCAGCTCCGCTCGCCCCGGCGGCTCAGCGCGGTGACCCTCCGGAACAGTTCGCGCCCGTTGGGCACGACACTCACCTCGGGGTCCACCAGGCCGTGCAGCGCCTCGCCGTACGCGGCCTCGTGGCCGCACACCGCGATCACCCGGCAGCGGTCGGGCATCGGTTCAGCCGCCGATGGGGTCGTGGCAGGACACCAGCTTGGTGCCGTCGACGAAGGACGCCTCGATCTGGAGCAGCCCGAGCATCTCCCGGACGCCCGGCATGGTGTCCTTCTCGCCGATGACGTGCCGGCCGAGTTCCATGCAGTCGGCGACGCTCCTGCCGTCGCGCGCGGCTTCCAGGATCGCCTCGCTGATCAGCGCCACGGACTCGCTGTAGTTGAGCTTGAGGCCGCGGTCCCGGCGCTTGCGGGCCAGGTCGGCCACGACGTACACCAACAGCTTGTCGATCTCGCGCGGTGCGAGGTTCATCGTCAGTACCTTCCTCTGGGATTCGGGGAGGGGCGAAAGGAGCCGGCGGCCGGGCGGTCAGCCGCTCCTGCGGAAGCGGGGCAGCAGGGGGACGGCCGCCATGAGCACCCAGGTCACGAGGATGAAAGGCCAGGTGAAGGTGTGGCCGCCGAACGGTTTGAAGAACGAGGTCAGTGAGGCCGTCAGGCCGGTGGATGCGGCGGCGCCGAAAAGGGCGTAGGCACCGTTCCACACCGTGCCGGTGAGGAAGACCGCGCCGATGGCGATGGCGACGAGCACGGCGTTGTAGCCGTAGATCCCGTTGGCGATCAGTGAGGTGGGGGCGCCGAGCGCCCAGGCGGCGATGATCCCGACGACGCTGCCGGCCGCCGCGTACAACACCACGCGCGCTCCGGAGCAGGCCAGTCCGACGAGCATGATGAGCCCGACGTACCAGGCGTCCACCAGGAAGACCTGCGAGACATTGGTGAAGAAGGCGTGCCACAGGTCGTTCCAGGAGATCGCGGTGTCGCCGCTGGTGGTGCTGGACACGGGCTTGGGCGCGCCGTGCCAGATCCGCCCGAACGACGGGGCACCGAGCACCATGACTCCGGAGACCAGGCAGAACGGTGCGGTGAGCGCGGTCAGTCGGTACGGCGCCAGCAGGGTGGTCAGCGACATCATCAGGATGGTGCACAGGATCGAGCCGATGACCGCGAGCACATAGGTCGCGGGGTGGTTCCCCAGCGAGGTCACCAGCGCGATGCCGGTGAGACAGCCGGAGTAGCCGTGGAGGCCGAGGGCGATGCCGGTCCGGTCGACGCCGAGCACGTAGGCGGTCAGGGTCGAGACGAGGGTGCCCAGGGTGGCGAAGAGGCCGATCCGCCAGCCCGCCGCCCACAGCCCGGCGAGGATGAACGCGCCCGTCCAGATGCCCGGCTGGAGGTCCACCTGTCCGACGCCGCGCACCGACGCCAGGAGGAAGGCGGTCGGTTGCCGGCTTTCGAGCTTCCGGACGGCGTCCGGCTCGGCAATGGGCAAGGGGAGCTCCAACAGCTCGGCGGGCGACGGCCGCCCTCCTGGCGGAGCGCGGAGGGCGGAAATGGCTTATCGCCATCAATGCATATGCCGGACGGGCCTTCTCGCCGTGCGGAGTTCCGGTGCTCCATTCGAGTCCGGAAATGGGCCGTTCCGCGTGCTGCGCGTGTGTCCACGGGCCCGCTCGTTAGGTTCGCCGAATGTCCCCGCGGATGCGACTGCACCACCACACCCACCCCGATCACCATCCCGGAGCGCAGCCGGCCGTCGTGGTGGCCGTCGCGATCGGCGGTGCCGCGGGGACTGCCGCCCGCTACGGTACCGAGCGGATCTGGCCGACCGGCACTTCGGCGTTCCCTTGGACGGTTCTGCTGGTGAATACCGTGGGCTGCTTCCTCATGGGTGTCCTGATGGTCACCTTGAAGCTGCGCTTTCCCGGTTCGCCGCGGCTTCTCAGTCCGCTGCTGGGCACCGGGGTGCTCGGCGGGTTCACCACGTTCTCCCACTACACGGACAATGTGCGGCAGCTCTTCGAGAACGGCAGGCCCGGCTATGCGGTCGGCTGTCTGCTGCTGACGGTCGTGGCGGCCCTGGCCGCCGTGACGGCCGGCGCCTTCGCCACGCATCTGGTCCTCGGACGTGGCTACGCGGCCCAGGACGGCGCCCGATGACCGACTGGCTGCTCGTGCTCGCCGGTGGACTCGCCGGTGCTCCGCTCCGCTATCTGCTCGGTGTGGATGCCAGGTTCCGTCTCCACACCGCGTTTCCGTGGGGCACCTTCGCGGCCAACGCGGGGGCGGCGCTGCTCCTCGGCTTCTTCTCCGAGGCCGTGACCGACGGAGACCTGGGGCCCCGGCTCCAACTGCTGCTCGCCACCGGCTTCTGCGGTGCCCTGTCGACCTGGTCGACGTTCTCGTACGAGCTGCTGACCCTCGCCTCGGCCCGCCGGCTGGCCATGGCAGCCGGGTATCTGGTGCTCACCGTCGCTGCGGGCGTCGGGCTGTCGTTCGCCGGGGTGGCCGTGGCGGGTGCGGTCCTGTGAGACGGCGGTCACCGCAGCCGAACTCCGGCCCGCGCGATGCGGACCGGAGCTCGGCTGCGGTGCTGTGAGGCCGTGTCAGTCGATACCGGGCAGGATGTGCGGCTCGGCGAGATCGTCCTCGTAACCGGCCAGCCGGATCGGTGCGGACCTGGCCCAGACCTCGATGTTCCGGAGCTTCTCGGGCCTGCGGGGCCGGTCTCCGTGCCGTTCGGCAGGTCGCTTCTCTTGCTTCGTCATTTCCGGTGTCGTCACCGCGCACTCCTTTGTGTCGCGTCACCCCGGGCGTCGCCGATGCTCCGGCCTCATCACCGGGAGATCGACCACCCGTATGGGCAGGGGCAAGAACAGTTCGGTCGCGGTGGCGCCGGGTACGGGGCGGGACGGCGACTTGGTTGACAAGCCTGTCCCGGGACGGTCGAGGAAGGTTTGTGGACTCCTCGATTACGTCCGTTCACATCAGGGTAACCAAATGAGCGCTTCCGTGCTCGATGGAACGTGTGCTCTAGGTCACTTTCAGCCACCGGACCAGCCGCCGGATACGGAGAAGACCCGGTCGGGAGCGACTCCCGACCGGGTCAACGACCGTTCATGCACGCCGCATCGGCGGCGACTACCAGTTGGCGGGCGCGTAGTCCTTGAGGAAGCAGCCGTACAGATCCTCGCCCTCCTCGCCGCGCACGATCGGGTCGTAGACGCGTGCGGCGCCGTCGACCAGGTCGAGCGGGGCGTGGAAGCCCTCCTCGGCGAGGCGGATCTTGTCGGGGTGCGGGCGCTCGTCGGTGATCCAGCCGGTGTCGACGGCGGTCATCAGGATGCCGTCCTTCTCGAACATCTCCTGGGCGCTGGTGCGGGTGAGCATGTTCAGGGCGGCCTTGGCCATGTTGGTGTGCGGGTGGCCGGCGCCCTTGTAGCCGCGGCTGAACACGCCCTCCATCGCGGAGACGTTGACCACGTAGGCCCGCTTGGCGGCGGTCGCGGCCATCGCCGGACGGAGCCGGCTGATCAGGATGAACGGGGCGGTGGAGTTGCAGAGCTGGACCTCCAGCAGCTCGATCGGCTCTACCTCCTCGACCGTCTGGATCCAGCTGTTGGTGTCGTGCAGGTCGGGCACCAGTCCGCCCGCGTCGATCGCCGTCCCGGCGGCGATCCGCTCCAGCGACGCGGAGCCGGTGACCAGGGCCAGCTCGGTGACGTCCTGCGCGCTCAGGCCCTCCTTGCGGGCGGCCGGCAGGGCCGCGACCCGGTCGACGGTGCCGCTGCCGAAGGTGCCGATGACCTCGGCGGCGGGCAGCTCGCCCGCCGGGAGCGGTGCCGACTCGGCGTTGACCAGCTCGCTGTACGCGTTGGCGGAGCGGCGCACGGTCTGCGCCGCGTTGTTGATCAGAATGTCCAGCGGGCCCTCGGCGGCGACCGAGTCGGCGAGGGCGACGACCTGGGCGGGGTCGCGCAGGTCGATGCCGACGATCTTCAGCCGGTGGATCCACTCGTCGCTGTCCGGCATCGCCTTGAAGCGGCGGATCGCGTCGTTGGGGAAGCGGGTGGTGATGGTGGTGTGGGCCCCGTCGCGCAGCAGCCGCAGCGCGATGTACATGCCGATCTTGGCCCGGCCGCCGGTCAGCAGCGCGCGCCGGCCGGTGAGGTCGGTCCGGGCGTCGCGGCGCGAGCGGTTCTCCTTCGCGCACTGCTGGCAGAGCTGGTGGTAGAAGGCGTCCACCTCGACGTACCGGGTCTTGCAGATGTAGCAGGAGCGGGGCCGCTGGAGCACCCCCGCGATCTCGGCGCGGGCGGACGACGACGGCAGGACGCCCTGCGTCTCGTCGTCGATCCGCTCGGCCGAGCCGGTCGCGGTGGCCTCGGTGACCGCCTTGTCGTGGGCGGTCTTGGCGGCGCGGCGCTCCTGGCGGCGGCGCTGCTTCACCGTCCGGTAGATCCCGGCCGTGGCGCGGCGCACGAGGATGGCGTCCGGGTGGTCGATCTCGATGCTGTCGAGTTCGTCGAGCACGCTCAGGCAGACGGCCAGCCGCTCCGGGTCGATACCGGTACCGAACTCCTCAGTTCCGGGAGCGAACTCCGGGCTGTCCTCTGTCACCGTCATTGCCGTTCCTCTGTCATCCGTCTCTCGTGGCGCCGACCGCCGTACCTGCTCCTGCCGGGCCGAACGCCCCGATCAAGTCTGCCATGCACCGGCCGCTGCTCCGTTCGCGTGACTTCCCGCACGGCGCCACGGCCGATCGGCGCGGACGCCGACGGCCGCGGGCCGCCCGCGCCCCGCCGTCTCCTCCACGGATCGGTCACATATGCTTCGCTGCCATACGGCCGGGGTGGGCCGTGCCGTACGTACAAGGGGGGGTGCAGTGTGACCGGGCTCCCCGCGGGCGGCTCTCCGGCGAAACCCGTGCGTTCGGACGCCATCCCCGTACAGCCGGGTCCTCCCCCGGTCGGCAGTGGTTCGGTCTGGGACGTCGACGCCGTGATCCTGCTGGTCGAGGACGACGCCGGCGATGCGCTGCTGGTCGAGGAGATGCTCGCGGACAGCGAGCTGGACTCCGCGCTGACCTGGTGCAAGACGCTGGCGGAGGCACGCCGCTTCCTGGCCGGGAGCCGGACCCCGTGCTGTGTGCTGCTCGATCTGCATCTGCCCGATGTGTTCGGCCTGGACGCCGTCACCCAGCTCGTCGAGTCGGCCCCGGACGCGGCCATCGTGGTGCTGACCGGCCGGGCCGAGGCCGATACGGGCCTGTCGGCCGTGGCGACCGGTGCCCAGGACTACCTCGTCAAGGGGCGGCTCGATCCGGAGGCGCTGGGCCGCTCGGTCCGGTACGCCCTCCAGCGCAAGCAGGTCGAGCGGGCGGCGGCGGCGCTGCGTGCCAACCGTCTGATGGCGCAGGAGAACGCCCGCCTGGAGCGCGGTCTGCTGCCGGTGCCGCTGCTGCTCGACGATTCCTTCGAGGCGGTCGCGCGGTACGAGCCGGGCCGGGCGCACGCCCTGCTCAGCGGGGACTTCTACGACGTGGTGCAGACGTCCGACGGCACGGTGCACGCGGTGATCGGCGATGTGTCGGGGCACGGGGCGGCAGAGGCGGCGCTGGGGGTGTGTCTGCGGGTGGCGTGGCGTACGGCGGTGCTGTGCGCGACCGGCCAGCTCGAACAGGTCCGGCTGCTGGAGGAGATCCTGGTCGCCGAGCGCTCCGACCCGCATGTCTTCGCGACCGTCACCTCACTGGCCTTCGACCCCGACCGGCGCCGGGTGCGGGTGGTGCGGGCCGGGCACCCCGGGCTGCTGCTGCGCGGCGGTGCCCGGGTGAGCTGGGAGGAGCCCGAGCCCGGGATGGCGCTGGGTCTGGTGCCGGGTACGGGGACCGGGCGGTGGAGTGCCTCGGAGCTGTCGCTGCCCGGGGACGGCCGGCTCGTACTGTTCACCGACGGGCTCTTCGAGGGGCGTTCGGGGCCGGGCTCCCGGCTGGGCGAGGAGGGGCTGCTCGCCATGGCCCGCAGGCACGGGGCGCTGGCGGCCCGGGATTTCGTGGACACCCTGGTCGACGAGGCCGCCGCGGCGGCGTCCCCGTACGGCGGTCTCGCCGACGACGTCGCCGTGCTCCACCTGGGCTGGGGACGGAGCGGCGCGCGATGAGCGGCCGCGACGCCCCGCCGGACACCCGGCCCGGGATTGCCTCGCGCCTGTCGGTCCAGCGCTGGGTCCATCTGATACTCGCCGTGTTCGTGCTGATCCTCTGCGCCGGTGCGATCGTCGGCGGCCTGGTGCAGTCCCGGATATCCGACCGCACCACCGACCTGGTGGACCGCATCCAGCCCGCCCGCTCCTCTTCCTTCCAGCTGCAGAACGCCCTGCTGGAACAGGAGACCGGGGTCCGCGGCTTCGCGCTCACCGGTGACGCGACCTTCCTGCGGCCCTACGAGGAGGGGATGCGGGACGAGAGCCTGCGGCTGGCCCGGGTGCGCGCGCTCGTCGGGGACGAGCAGCCCTTCGCCGACGATCTCGACCGGATCGCCGCAGCCGCCCGGGAGTGGCGCGGCCGGCACGCCGAGCCGCTGGTCGCCGCGGTCCGCCGGGACGGTCCGGCCTCCGAGTCCTCGGCCCCGATCCGGCAGAGCAAGGACGAATTCGACACGCTGCGGCGGCTGTACAAGGCCCAGCAGGCCCATCTCGACGCGGCGCGCGACCTGGCCCGCGCCGATCTCGGCACCGCCCGCACCACCCGGGACCGGGTGTTCATCGCGCTGGCCGTGGGTTTCCTGGCGGCCGTGGCCGCGCTGGGACTGCTGCTGCACCGGATGGTGGGACGGCCGCTGAGCCGGCTGGCCGCCGCCTCCGACACGGTCCGGTCGGGGGCGTTCAGCAACCGGATCGAGGTCGGCGGACCGTCGGACGTTCGGGCGGTCGCGGCGGCCGTCGAGGACATGCGCCGCCGTATTGTCGGGGAACTCGCCGATTCCCAGGAGCGCGAACAGCTGCTGGCCGAGCAGGCCCAGGAGCTGCGCCGGTCCAACGCGGAGCTGGAGCAGTTCGCCTATGTCGCCTCGCACGATCTGCAGGAGCCGCTGCGCAAGGTCGCCTCGTTCTGCCGGCTTCTGGAGAAGCGGTGCGCGGAGTCGCTGGACGGCCGGTCCCGGCAGTACATCGACTACGCGGTCGACGGTGCGACCCGGATGCAGGTGCTGATCGACGATCTGCTCGCCTTCTCCCGCGTGGGGCGGGTGCACGACAAGTGGAAGCCGGTCGGCCTCGACCGGACGCTCGACCGCGCGCTGGCCGATCTCGCGCTGATCGTCGAGGAGTCCGGAGCCACGGTCGTACGGGAGTCCCCGCTGCCCGAGGTGACCGGGGACGCGACGGCGCTCTCCATGGTCTGGCAGAACCTGATCGGCAACGCGGTGAAGTTCCGCCGGCCTGACGTGCCGTGCCGGATCACGGTCGGCTGTGTCCAGCAGGGCGAGGACTGGCACTTCTGCGTCTCGGACAACGGGATCGGCATCGCGCCGGAGTCCGCGCAGAAGGTCTTCGTGATCTTCCAGCGGCTGCACGGCAGGGACGAGTACGAGGGCACGGGCATCGGCCTGGCGCTGTGCCGGAAGATCGTCGAGGTCCACGGGGGCCGGATCTGGCTGGACGAGGAGCCCTTGGACGGCACCCGGATCCGTTTCACGCTGCCGGTCTCTCACGCCGCGCCCGCGCGCTCCGCCACGGAGCAACCCCTCGCGGACCCGGCAGCCGGGCGGGCCGGCCATGGCTGAGATCTGCCGGGTTCTCCCCGGAGTGGGACCGTTCGTCGCGGGTAGGCGGACGTCGAGAAGCTGTCACCGAACACCCCTGCGTCGCCCTGGCTGGAGCACATGAACGAACAGGTCACCTCGCGACCGGCCGGCCGCCCCTGCCCGGACCGGTCCACGGAGGTTCTGCACAGCGCCGAGGTGTTCGACGGCGAGCCCGGCTGCATCGCGCAGGCCCGGGCACTGGCCGACCGCTTTCTGGTCCGGCTGGCCGCCGAGTGGCTCGCGGTCTTCGGTGAGCACACCCGCACCGATCTGCTGCTGGCGGTGAGCGAGCTGGTCACCAATGCGGACCGGTACAGCCAGGGCCCCTATCTGCTGGAGCTGGAGGGCACCGCGGAGCGCGTCAGCGTCACGGTGTACGACTCCAGCACCGCCCTGCCGCTGTTCTACTCCCCCGACCCGACGCGCCCCGGCGGCCACGGCATGGAGATCGTGGTGGCGCTGTGCGACCGGCTGACCGCGGAGCGGGTGCCGGTGGGCAAGCGCATCCGGGCCGAGTTCGAACTGAGCAGCTGAGCTGTGGGGCGGGCGGGACGCCGCCCGCCCCACGACCAGGTCAGGTGGCGGGGCACCCCGCCACGACCGGGTTCGACGCGTCGCGGACGAGCGCTTCCTGCGCCGCCCGGATCCGTTCGACGTCGGGTTTCACGATCCGGCGGTCGTAGGTGAGCAGTCCGTTCAATTCACCCTCGACGTCCGAGATCTGGGTGTAGACGGCGCCGTTGCTGCCCTTGCAGGCGAGCTTGCGCACTTCGTCGAGCCGGGCCAGATAGTCGTCGGTGTACGTGGCCGGGTCGACCGCGATGTACGACTGCTGTACGGCCCAGGCGTGCCCCGGCACGGCCAGGCCCAGCCCCCCGTACTCACCGCTGACCAGGGCACGTCTCCCGTCGGGCTGCGGCAGCGCGGGGCTCGGGTAGCCGTGCGCGTCGGCGATGTCGCCGTTGCCGCCGTCCACCGCGCCGCAGCAGTTGAGGCCGCTCATGTTGTTCACCGGCCGGGTCGGATCCCAGGACTTGGCCTGGTCCGCGATGCGGGCCTGGTCGTACTGGCCCCAGCCCTCGTTGAAGGTGACCCACATGACGACGGACGGATGGCCGGCGTGTTCGTCGATCATCTCCTTCATCTCGCGCTCGTACTCGGCACGGGCGGCGGTGGTGGGGTTGACGGTGTTCATCGCGGGCATGTCCTGCCAGACCAGCAGGCCCAGCCGGTCCGCCCAGTAGAACCAGCGGTCGGGCTCGACCTTGATGTGTTTGCGTACGGAGTTGAACCCCATCGCCTTGTGCATCCTCAGGTCGTACGCGAGGGCCTCGTCGGTGGGCGCGGTGTGCAGCCCGTCGGGCCAGAAGCCCTGGTCGAGGGTGGCCATCAGGAAGACCGGCTTGCCGTTGAGGACGGTGCGCGGGGTGCCGTTCACCTTCTCCACGGCGATCGACCGCATCCCGAAGTAGCTCCCGACCCGGTCCGCTCCGACGCGGACCTCCAGCCGGTAGAGATGCGGGTCGGCGGCGGACCACAGATGCGGGTCGGGCACCGGCAGGTCCAGTGCGGCACCGGTGCGTCCGCCGGCGGTCGCGACCTTGCGTTCCCCGTCGTACGCGGTCGCCGTGACGGGCACCCCGTCCCGTACCCCGCGCACCTCGACGGCGAGCTTCTCGCCCCGGACGTCGGGGGTCAGCTTCAGCGAGTCGGCGTGGTCGGCGGCGACCGGCTCCATCCACACCGTCTGCCAGATCCCGGACGACGGGGTGTACCAGATGCCGCTGGGGTCGAGGCGTTGCTTGCCCATCGGCGGGTTCTCGCCGTCGGCCGCGTCGGTCGGGTCGTGGACACCGACGATGAGTTCCTGGGTGCGGCCGGGCTTCAGCGCATCGGTGACGTCGGCGCTGAACTTGTCGTAACCGCCCTTGTGTTCGGTGACCTTTCTGCCGTTGACGTACACCTCGGACTGCCAGTCAACGGCCCCGAAGTTCAGCTGGAGCCGTTTGCCGGAGCCGACCTTCCAGTCCCCGGGCACGGTGAAGGTGCGGCGGTACCACATCCGGTCCTCGTGCCGCTCGATCCCGGAGAGCTGCGATTCGACCGGGTACGGCACGAGGATCTTCTCGCCGAGCTTCCTGCCGGTGGGGGGCCGCTCCCCCGCCTTCGCCGCGGCGAACTCCCAGGAGCCGTTGAGGTTCTGCCAGTTGTCCCGGGTGAGCTGGGGCCGGGGATACTCCGGCAGCGCGTTGTGCGGGCCGACCTCGTCGGCCCACGGGGTACGCAGCTCGTAC
The DNA here is from genome assembly GCF_042677325.1 of Streptomyces sp. NPDC127117. Classification (NCBI taxonomy): domain Bacteria; kingdom Bacillati; phylum Actinomycetota; class Actinomycetes; order Kitasatosporales; family Streptomycetaceae; genus Streptomyces; species Streptomyces sp. NPDC127117. Next base: position 45,707 of record NZ_JBHXTM010000030.1, on the reverse strand, counting down.
GTGGAGCGGTTCGGCCCGCCGGCCCAGAAGGCCCCGACGGCCTTTCCGTCCTCCCCGGCCAGGGCGCCCGCGCCGTCGTAGCGGACATCGGCGAGCCCGGTGGCGTCACCGGCCCTGTTTCCGACGACGGGTTCCTTCAGCGCCACCGTCAGGCTGCGCGGGTCGGCCGGATCGGCCTCGACCGCGCCGAGCGGCCACTCGGCGCCGCCGATGACGGCGTCGAGGTGGTTCACCAGCCCGGCGGGCGGGGGTGCGAGCTTCTGCGCGAAGTCCAGCTTGAGCGTGCGGCCGTCGGCGAGGACGGTGGCGGCGACGGCCCCGTCGTACGCGAAGCCGTCGGGCAGCCGGAAGGCGGACTGCGGCACCGGCACCTTGCTGCCGCCGGGTTCGGTCCACTTCAGGTGGAGGTTGGATCCGCCCTGGTGCTCGAAGAACTCCACCTTGAGGTCGTACGCCCGGCCGGCGGTCAACTCCACGGGCGGCGAGGTCTGTTCCTTCTCCCAGTCGTCGACCCAGTGGTCGATGACCGGCCTTCCGTCGATCCAGAGCCGGAAGCCGTTGTCCCCGATCATCGAGAAGAGATGGGTGCCGGTCTTCTCCGGCACGATCTTCCCGGTCCACCGGATGCTCACGTCGTCGTTCTGCCCGGTGGCCGAGGACAGCCGGGGCTCCAGCGTCGGGAAGTCGATGTCCGGGTCGAATCCGGTCGCCCGGAGCTGCCCGAAGTCGAAGGCCCCGGGGGCGGACTGGGTGTAGTACTCGCCCTTCAGACCATGCACGTCGCCGGGGTCGGGAGCGGCCGATGCGGTGGGCACGGCGGTCAGTCCGGCGGCGCCGAGAGCTGCGGCGAGAAGCAGTACCGGTTTCTTTCTGATGCGCACGGAATCCTCCTGGCTGAGGAAGGGTGGCGGCTCGTTGCTGCACGATGTACAACGTTGGAAGGAACGGCAGTTGGCATGACAGCACGACATCCGAGCCCGTGTCCAGGTGCATGACAAGCAGGGAACGGCGGTGGCGTCAGATGCTTCCGGGTCCGGCGCCTTCGAAGACGCAGTCCCCGCACAGGCCACCGGCCGGTGTGCGGTAGTACAGACAGCAACTGCGGCGGCGGAAGGCCGCGTCGTGCGGGGCTCCGGTGTTCCGGAGGTCCGGGTGGTCGAAGAGTTCGGCGGCCAGTGCGCGGGCCCTCGCCGCCGCGTCGGGGCGGTGGTGGGTGCGTGCCCAGGCGAGGAGCTGCCGCAGGGCTCCGGCCAGCGCGGACCCCGCGTTGCCCCACAGCAGCCGGTCGGACAGCGGGCCCTCCCGGTGGATCGCCTCGGCCAGGGGTACGAGGTGGCCGTGCTGGACGACTTCACGGATCCGGCAGGCGGTGGCGGGCAGCGACTCCCTGCCGTCGAGCCACAGGTCGTCGGGGGCCGGGAGCAGGCCGTCCCAGTGGAGGGCGCCCGGCGAAAGGGCGGGGAAGCGGCCGGTCAGTGCCGCCGGTCCGAGTGCGACCGACCAGAGCCGGGAGGCCAGCCCCAGGTGCGCGATCGAGACGGCGACCCTGCGCTCGGAGGTGTCCAGCCGGGCGGAGACCGTGTCGATCCGGGCCGTGAGCGGGGCCTGCTCACCCGCGTACAACCGCGCGAGCGGGCGGTGCGCCCCGTCGGGCGGCGCGGTGGTCCGCAGCGCGAAGAATCCGCCCGGTGAGGCCGCTGTGGTCCCGTCCATCGCACGTGCTCCTTCCCGGCGTTCCGGCCACCGGTCCCGACTGCGCGGCCACGCCGGCATGCCACGGCCCGGCGCTCACCGTAACCCCGAGGGGTGACGGCTCCTGATCCCTACGGGGGAGAACTACCCTCCGGAGGAGGACACTGGGACCACGGCCGTACTACTGAGGCAGTACGCCGAATCGCCGTCTCAAGGACGACGACGCAGCCGCGTCGAAGGGACATCGTGGTGTACATGAGTTCCCTTGCGCTGTCCGTGCTGCTGTCACTGGTCTCCGCGGTCGCGTACGCGGCCGGGGCGATCGTCCAGGAGCGCGTGGCGACGACCGGCGACGGTCACTCACTGGCACCACTGCGCAACCGGGTCTGGTGGGCCGCCGTGGCGCTGAACGGCGTGGGCGCGGTGCTCCATGTCGTGGCACTGGCCTACGGCCCGCTGAGCCTCGTCCAGCCGCTCGGTGCTCTGACCATCGTCTTCGCCCTGCCGATGGCGGCGATCTTCGTACGCCGCCGCGCGGGAGCCACCGCGTGGCGGGGCGCGATCATGGCGACGACCGGCCTGGCGGGCCTGCTCGCGCTCACGGGGAACGCCGAGTCGCATGCCCTGAACGGCCGGGATCAGCTGATCGTCGCCGGGGTGACGCTCGGTGCGGTCGCGGTGCTCCTGCTGATCTCGACGGGGGTGCGCCGGCCGGTGGTACGGAGCGTGGTCCTGGCCGGGGCGGCGGGCATCGCGTTCGGCATCGCCTCGGTGTTCACGAAGACCGTGGCGGTGGGGCTGACGTCCGGTGCGGTGGGGGCCGGGCTGCCGGCGCTGCTGGCCATCGCCGGTTTCGCGGCCACCGGGCTGCTGGTCTCCCAGGCCGCGTACCGGGGCGCCGGGCTGACCGCGCCGCTGGCGACGGTGACCGTGGTGAACCCGGTGATAGCGGCGGTCGTGGGCCTCACGATGTTCGGCGAGCAGTTCCGGCACGGCACGGCCGGGACCATGCTCGCGCTGGCCTGTGCGGTGGTCGCCGCGGGCGGTCTGATCCTGCTCACGACGGAGCGGCTGGGCGCCGAGCACCGGGCCGCGCAGGCGGCGGACGACGGGCTCCCGGACGCTCCGGCGGACGGAGAGCGTGCGGCCGGGGAGCTCGTGAGCCTGGAGCGTGTCGGCGTGAAGTGTGCGGGCATGGAGCGTGCGGGCTTGGAGCTTGAGGACGGGGAGCTTGAGGACGGGGCGTGCGCGGGAGCGGCGCCCGGGCATGCGACGACCGCCGCAACCGTCGGGGCGGTCCGGGGTACGTTCTCCGCGACGCGTCGTCCCATGCCCGTGCTGATGCCGCTGGAGTGTCTGGGCCGGGTGGTCTTCGGGCCGGGGATGTCGCGGTACACCGGACCTGCGGAGCCGGCCGATCCCGATGACGCGGCCGGCCCCCGGAGCGCCGTTCAGACTCTGACGCCGCCCGCCCTGAGGTAGACCAGCGGGTCGATGTCCGATCCGTAGCCGGGGCCGGTACGGATCTCGAAGTGCAGGTGCGGCCCCGTGACGTTCCCGGTGGAGCCCGAGCGCGCGATCCGCTGGCCCGCCGAGACATGGCGGCCCTCACGCACGTGCAGCGCGGAGAGGTGCGCGTACTGGCTGTACTTGCCGTCGCTGTGCCGGATGACGATCTGGTAGCCGTACGCGCCGCCCCAGCCCGCCGAGACGACCGTGCCGGAGGCCACCGCCCTGATCGACGTACCGGTCGGGACCGGGAAGTCGACCCCGGTGTGGTAGCCGCTGGCCCAGGAGCCGGACTGGTGGTACGGGGTGCCGATGCCGGCCGCGACGGGTGCCACGAGACCGGCGTGCTGCTCCGTGCGCGGCTTCGGCCGGTGGCTCTCGGCCTTCTTCGGATGCGGCTTCGGCTTCGGCTGCGCGCTGCTCGGGTGCGGCTTCGGCGTTGCGGTGTCGTGGCGGGGCTTCGCCGTCCGGTGCTGCGAGGCGGCGGCCTGCTGCTTGGGTTCGGCGGCCTGGTGGTGGGGCTTTTCCTTCGGACGCTCCGGTGCCGCCGAGCGCTGCGGTGCGGTGGACTTCCGGGGCTTCGGCTCGGCCTTCGGCTTCGCCTGCGCGGGCGGGCCCGGCCTCGCGGGCCGGGCCGTGTCCAGGCTCAGGCGCTGCCCGGGCAGGATGAAGTCCGGGTCGTCACCGACGACCTCGCGGTTCTGCGCGTAGAGGTGCTGCCAGCCGCCCCGGACGTGCTCGGTCGCCGCGATCGCGGAGAGCGAGTCGCCGCGTGCCACGGTGTACGACTCGCGCTTGCCGGGGATGGTGGTCGGCGTGGCGGGGGCGGAGGTCCGCTTCGCCGTGGGCTTGCCGGAGGCGGCCCTGTCCGGGGAGGTCTTGCCCGGCGCCTTCACATGGCTGGTGCCCTGCGACTGCGGGGCGATGTCGGCGGCGTCACCGCGGCTCCTCAGCCCCGCCTTGGCCGAACAGCTGGGCCAGGCGCCCGGACCCTGCGCTTCGAGCACCTTCTCGGCGATGGAGATCTGCTCGCCCTTGGTGGCCAGATCGGCGCGCGGGGCGTAGACCGTGCCTCCGTACGCCGCCCAGGTCGAGCGGGTGAACTGCAGCCCGCCGAAGTAGCCGTTGCCGTTGTTGATGTGCCAGTTGCCGGTCGACTCGCAGGCGGCGACCTTCTCCCACACATCCGTGGACGCGGCGCCCGCCGAGGCTGCCGCGATGAGCGGGAGCGCGAGGCCCGCACCGCCCGCGGTGACCGTGAGCGAGGCACGGTTGATCCGGCTGGGCTGATATCTGCGGTGCCGTCCGTTCGCGGCCATGACTTGGCTCCCCCACTGGCAGTAGGACACGTCGCAAGCGCCCAACTTATGTGCAGGCAAAGGGCGGTGACAAGAGAGCGGCCGGACTCTCCCGTCACGGCCGGCCCGCCGGTCACCGCCCCCGCCGGGCGGTCACGGTACGGGCGTGCCCTTCCGGGAGGCGGCACGGTGCCGGGCCGCGTCCACGAGTGCGGTCATGACCCGGGTGTCGTGGCCCATCTCGGGATGCCACTGGACCCCCAGCACCAGGCTGTCGTGGCCGGTGAGTTCCACGGCCTCCACGGTGCCGTCGGGGGCATGGGCGCTCGCCGTGAGGCCGGATCCCAGGCGGTCCACGGCCTGGTGGTGATAGGTGGGCACCACGTCCGGATCCGCGACGGCCGCCTCGTACGCCGTACCGGCCACGGGAATGACGGGGTGTTCGCCGAAGACGCCGGGGCCGCCGGTGTGTCCGTCCAGGTGCTGGTGCAGGGTGCCGCCCAGCGCTACGTTGAGCAGCTGCATGCCCCGGCAGATGCCCAGCAGCGGCACGTGCTGGGCGATCGCCGCCTCGATCAGGGCGAGTTCCCACGCGTCGCGTTCGCGTGCGGGCGGACCGGTGCGGGGGCCGGGCGCCTCGCCGTAGCGGGCCGGTTCGACATCGGCGCCGCCCGCGATGACCACACCGTCCAGTGCCGCCACGGCCTCCCGGGCCGCGTCGGCGGTGTCGTCGGGCGGCAGCATCACCGCCAGGCCGCCGGCCGCCCGGACCAGGCGTGGGTAGGCGGCGGGCAGCAGGACGGCCGGTGTGTCCCAGACGCCCCACCGGGCCGGTTCCTGATAGGTGCTGATGCCGATGACGGGCCGGGTCATGGGCCCCTCCTCTGGTTCGTTCGCTGTTCGGTCGTGGTGCCGCCGCGGCCGCGTACGGGTGCGGCGGCGCGGGCGTACAACGCCCCTGTCCCGCGGTCCCGTTCAGTCCCGCGACAGTTCTGCCTCGGCCGCCGCGAGGGCGGCGAATTCCTCCTCAGGGGCGCTCGCGACGAGGCGGTGTCGGCTGTAGAGGGCGAAGTAGGCCAGCGCCACCACGTACACGCCGAGCGCGATGAACGCGGCGTCCCGGTCCACCAGGAAGGTCGCCACCAGGGCCGAGCATGCCAGCACGAAGGCCACGGACGAGGTGAGCGCGCCGCCGGGCGTGCGGTAGGGCCGTTCGAGGTGGGGTTCGCGCCGGCGCAGCACGATGTGGGAGAGCGCCATCAGGGCGTAGCTGATGGTGGCTCCGAACACGGCGACGTTCAGCATCCGGCCGCCGTTGCCGATCCAGGCTGCCAGCGTGAAGCCGATCGCACCGGGGATCAGCAGGCCGAGGTAGGGGGACTTGCGGCGGTTGGTCAGGGAGAGGAAGCGGGGCAGGTAGCCGGCCCGGGAGAGCGCGAACAGCTGGCGCGAGCCGGCGAAGATCAGGGAGAAGAAGGAGGCCACCAGGCCCGCCAGGCCCGCGTAGTTGACGAAACGGCTCAGGGCGGTGGGATCTCCGTCGCCCTCCAGCGCGACCACGAGGGGGTTGCCCGCCTCCTGGATGGCCTTCGCGCCCTGTGCGCCGGTGGCGGAGAGGAAGGTGAGCACCGCGAGGCCCACCAGCACGGTGAGCGAGATGGCAAGCGCCCTCGGCATCGACCGGACCGGGTCCTTGGCCTCCTCGGCTGCGAGCGGCACGCCCTCGACGCCCAGGAAGAACCACATGCCGAAGGGGAAGGCGGCCCAGATGCCGAGGAGCCCGAAGGGCAGCCAGGAAGAGGAGCCGAGTGCGCCGGTGTCGACCGGAATGTCGTTGAGGCGGTCGGCGTCGAATTCGGTGAACGCGCCGATGGCGAAGATCAGCAGGGCCGCCACGGCGACGGCGGTCACGATCAGGCTGAACCGCAGCGCCTCGCCGACACCCCAGAGGTGGATCCCGATGAAGACGGCGAAGCAGGCGAGATAGACGGGCCAGCCGGAGGTGAGCCCGAAGAGGCCGAGGGACTCGACGTAGTCACCGATGAACAGCGAGATGGCGGCGGGGGCGAGGATGTACTCGATGAGGATGGCCGTACCGGTCAGGAAGCCGCCCCAGGTGCCCAGGGCGCGGCGCGCGAAGCCGTAACCGCCGCCCGCGGTGGGCAGGATGGCGGAGAGTTCGGCCAGCGCGAAGACCAGGCACGCGTACATCAGGCCCATCAGCACGGTGGCCGCGGCGAGCCCGCCGAAGCCGCCCTTGGACAGGCCGATGTTCCAGCCGGAGTAGTCGCCGGACACGACATAGGCGACGCCGAGTCCGGTCAGCAGGAGCCAGCCCGCGCTGCCCCGGCGCAGCGTACGGCGGTGCAGGTACTCGTCCTTGCCGGTCATCGCGCCGGCCTTGTCGCCGGGTGGGCTGGTGGATGTGTCGGTTCCCTGGGCCATGGGGCGCTCCGGATGTGTGTCGACGGCGCTGCGTCGAGGCGTGGCAGACGAAAAGGGCGCATCAAAGGTTCGTCGCCACACCTTTGTGGAACGTCAGGGGAAACACAAGGGGCGCGCGTTAAACAGTGGTTACGGATGTGCGCCCTGCTCGTGACGGGTGCGCCGGGCGCCTCCCGAGTCGATCCACCACCGTCGGCCGAGCCCTCTTCCCAAGCAATGGTTCCCTGTCATACCTTATGAATCTCGGTGCACCCAAGGAGGAATCCCGTGGCAGACCGCACACCCCCGCTCGCCGTCGAGGAGCTGCGCTCGCTCGTGGCGAGCGGGGCCATCGACACCGTCGTCCTGGCCTTTCCCGACATGCAGGGCCGGCTCCAGGGCAAGCGGTTCGCCGCCGGGTTCTTCCTCGACGAGGTTCTGGAGCACGGTACCGAGGGCTGCAACTATCTGCTGGCCGTCGACACCGACATGAACACCGTCGACGGCTACGCGATGTCCTCCTGGGAGCGCGGCTACGGCGACTTCGCGATGGTCCCGGACCTCGACACGCTGCGGCTGCTGCCCTGGCACGAGGGCACCGCGCTGCTCGTCGCCGACCTCGCGTGGAACGACGGCGGCCCGGTCGTCGCCGCACCGCGCCAGGTGCTGCGCCGTCAGCTGGACCGGCTGGCCGGCCTCGGTTACCGGGCACAGGTGGGCACGGAGCTGGAGTTCATCGTCTTCAAGGACACTTACGAGCAGGCCTGGGACCGCGGCTACCGCGGGCTGACCCCGGCCAATCAGTACAACATCGACTACTCCATCCTCGGTACCGGCCGCGTCGAACCCCTGCTGCGCCGCATCCGCAACGAGATGCAGGCGGCCGGGCTGACCGTCGAGTCGGCCAAGGGCGAGTGCAATCTCGGCCAGCACGAGATCGCCTTCCGCTACGACGAGGCGCTGGTCACCTGCGACCAGCACGCCGTCTACAAGACCGGCGCCAAGGAGATCGCCGCGCAGGAGGGCGTCTCGCTCACCTTCATGGCCAAGTACGACGAGCGCGAGGGCAACTCCTGCCACATCCACCTCTCGCTCACCGACGCCGACGGTGACAACGCGATGTCGGGTGACGGCCCGGACGGCATGTCCGACCTGATGCGGCACTTCCTCGCCGGGCAGCTCGCCGCCCTGCGCGACTTCTCCCTGCTGTACGCGCCGAACATCAACTCCTACAAGCGGTTCCAGCCCGGCTCCTTCGCGCCGACCGCCGTCGCCTGGGGCCACGACAACCGCACCTGCTCCCTGCGGGTGGTCGGCCACGGCCGCTCCCGCCGCTTCGAGAACCGGCTGCCCGGCGGCGACGTCAATCCGTATCTCGCCACCGCCGGACTGGTCGCCGCGGGGCTGTACGGCGTGGAGCACGAGCTGGCGCTGCCGGAGGTCTGCACGGGCAACGCCTACACCGCCGAGTACGAGCAGGTGCCGACCACCCTGCGCGAGGCCGCCGATCTGTGGGAGGCCAGCCCCATCGCCAAGGAGGCGTTCGGCGAGGAGGTCGTCGCGCACTATCTGAACATGGCGCGTGTCGAACTCGCCGCCTACGACGCCGCCGTGACCGACTGGGAGCTGCGCCGCTCCTTCGAGCGCCTGTGACCGCCGTCCCGCCCCTCACCCCCGATCGAGGCCCGTACGTGTCCCACCAGTCCGCACCGCACAGCCTGGACATCCTGAACCCGGCCACCGCCGAGGTCATCGCCACCGTCCCGGCCGCCGACGCCGCCGACATCGACGCGGCCGTCGCCCGCGCCGCCACCGCCCAGCACGTCTGGGCCGCGGCAGCACCCGCCGACCGCGCCCGGCTGCTCCGGCGGTTCGCCGCCACCGTCGACGAACACATCGAGGAACTGGCCCTGCTGGAGGTCCGCGAGGCCGGTCACACCATCGCCAACGCCCGCTGGGAGGCGGGCAATGTGCGCGACCTCCTCGACTACTGCGCCGGCGGGGTCGAACGCCTGCTGGGCCGGCAGATCCCGGTCGCCGGCGGCATCGACTTCACCCTGCTGGAGCCGCTCGGCGTCGTCGGAATCATCGCCCCGTGGAACTTCCCGATGCCGATCGCCGCCTGGGGCGCGGCCCCGGCGCTCGCCGCCGGCAACGCCGTACTGCTCAAGCCGGCCGAGACCACCCCGCTGACCGCGCTGCGCCTGGCGGAGCTGGCTCTCGAAGCCGGGCTGCCCGGCGGACTGTTCCAGGTGCTGCCTGGCGAGGGGCCGGTGGCCGGCGCCGCCCTGGTGGACCACCCCGGCGTGGCCAAGATCGTCTTCACCGGCTCCACCCGGACCGGCAAGCACATCATGACCCGGTGCGCCGAACGCGTGAAGCGCCTCACCCTGGAACTGGGCGGCAAGAGCCCCAACGTCGTCTTCGCCGACGCCGACCTGGAGGCCGCGGCGGCCGGAACGCCGATGTCCTTCCTGGACAACGCCGGCCAGGACTGCTGCGCCCGGACCCGCATCCTGGTCGAGCGCTCGGCCTACGACCGCTTCCTCGATCTGCTGGCACCGGCTGTCGCCGCCGTGGTGGTCGGTGACCCGTCGGACGAGAAGACCCAGATGGGTCCGCTGATCTCGGCCGTCCAGCGGGAGCGCGTGAGCGGGTTCGTGGATGCCCTGCCCAACGGCGTACGGACGATCCTCGGCTCGGCGCCCGACGGCCCCGGGTTCTGGTACCCGCCGACCGTGCTCGCCGGGGTGTCGCCCGACGCCCCGGTGGCCGTCGACGAGGTGTTCGGGCCGGTCGCCGTGGTGCTGCCGTTCGACGACGAGGCGGACGCGGTACGGCTGGCGAACGCGACGGAGTACGGTCTCGCCGGATCGATCTGGACGCGTGATGTGGCCCGCGCGCTGCGGGTCGGCCAGGGGCTGCGGGCCGGGAACCTCTCGGTCAACTCGCACTCCAGCGTCCGCTACGCCACACCCTTCGGCGGCTACAAACAGTCCGGACTGGGGCGCGAGCTGGGCCCCGACGCACTCGCCGCCTTCACCGAAACCAAGAACGTCTTCATCAGCACGGAGGCCTGAGCACCATGACCGACACCACCGCTGTCTGCCGCCGCCTGGTCGGCCGCACCGCCGTAGTCACCGGAGCCGGGAGCGGCATCGGGCTGGCCACCGCCCGGCGCCTGGCCGCCGAGGGCGCCCACGTCGTCTGCGCCGATGTGGACGAGGCGAGCGGCAAGGCCGCCGCCGAGGAGGTCGACGGCCTCTTCGTACGTACCGACGTCACCGACGCCGAGCAGGTCGAGGCGTTGTTCAAGGCCGCGTTCGACACGTACGGCTCGGTCGACATCGCGTTCAACAACGCGGGGATCTCGCCGCCGGAGGACGACTCCATCCTGGAGACCGGTCTCGAAGCCTGGCGCCGGGTGCAGGAGGTCAACCTCACCTCCGTCTACCTGTGCTGCAAGGCCGCCATCCCGTACATGCGCCGCCAGGGCAAGGGCTCCATCATCAACACGGCCTCCTTCGTGGCCCGGATGGGCGCCGCCACCTCGCAGATCTCCTACACCGCGTCCAAGGGCGGCGTGCTGGCCATGTCGCGCGAGCTGGGCGTGCAGTTCGCGCGGGAGGGCATCCGGGTCAACGCGCTGTGCCCCGGACCGGTCAACACCCCGCTGCTCCAGGAGCTGTTCGCCAAGGACCCGGAGCGGGCCGCGCGCAGGCTGGTGCACATCCCGCTCGGCCGGTTCGCGGAGCCCACCGAGATGGCCGCCGCCGTGGCCTTCCTGGCCAGCGACGACTCCTCGTTCGTCAATGCCACGGACTTCCTGGTCGACGGCGGGATCTCCGGCGCCTACGTCACCCCTCTCTAGACGGCGTGCGGTGAGGCTGCGGGACGCCGCGGCCCCGACCGTACGACCACGCCGCCCTGCCGGGGGCCACCGGACCGACGGCCGGGCGTCACCGGACGCCCGGCCGTCCTGTCTGCCCGTCCCCGATGTCCGCCCACACCTGTCCGCCCACACCACAGGAGTGTCCTCGGCGTGCCCAGATCCCGTCCCGCATCCCGGTTCGTACGGCGTTCCGCCGCACGGCTGACCGTCACAGCGATCGCGCTGGCGGCGGCCCTGGCCACCGTCACCGCGCCCGCAGGGGCCCACGACCGCCCCGGCCATGGCCGTACCTGTCCGCAGCTGTCCGTGTCCACGGGCTGGTACGGGTCCAACCAGGCCCGCATCCAGCGCCTCATCGACCGCTACGGAAGCTGCTCGCCGCACCACCGCGACGGCCGTGCCGCACCGGTGGCCGTCTTCGACTGGGACAACACCGTCATCAAGAACGACGTCGGTGACGCCACCATGTTCTGGCTGCTGCGCAACTCCCGGATCCGGCAGCCCGAGCAGGGTGACTGGCGCACCACCAGCCGCTACCTCACCGACGCGGCGGCCGAGTCGCTGCGCGCCGCCTGCCCGGACGGCACCGGCCGCGACCGCACCCTGCCCACCGCGACCGACACCGTCTGCGCCGACGAGATCCTGTCCGTCTACAGCGAGGCCACCACCACCTCGGGGCAGGACGCGTTCGCCGGCTACGACCGGCGCACGATGGAACCCTCGTACGCCTGGCTGGCGCAGCTCACCCACGGCTGGACGGCCGCACAGGTGCGCTCCTTCGCCGCAGCGGCCCGCGCCGAGAACCTGGCCGCCCCCGTCGGCGCCACCCAGCGGGTCGGCAGCACCACCGACGCCACCGGCTATGTCCGCTACTACGACCAGCAACGCGACCTGATCCGGGCGCTGCGCCGGGCCGGATTCGACGTGTGGATCGTCTCCGCGTCGCCGCAGCCCGTGGTCGACGTCTGGGCCAGGGGTGTCGATGTCGCACCCGGGAACGTGATCGGCATCCGGTCCACCACCGAGCGCGGCCGCTACACCTCGCACCTGAGCGCCTGCGGCACCGCGCGCCCGGGCGCGGACTCGCAGATCACCTACATCGACGGCAAGCGCTGCTGGATCAACAAGGAGATCTTCGGCGTGCGCGGTGCGGCCGCCTCCCGGGTGCAGGACCCCGCGAGGCGCCCGGTGTTCGCCGCCGGGGACTCCGACACGGATGTGTCGATGCTCCGTGACGCGACCGGGCTGCGACTGGCCCTGAACCGCAACAAGGCCGAGCTGATGTGCCGTTCCTACGACAACGCGGACGGCAAGTGGCTGGTCAACCCCATGTTCATCGCGCCGAAGGGCCGGCTGAACGGCGCCTATCCGTGTGCCACCACCGGCTACACCACGTCGGACGGGACCTCGGGTCCGGTGCTCCGTGGCGACGGCAGTGTGATCCCCGATCAGCACGACACCGTCTTCGCGGGCTGAGACGGAAGGGGCACGGTGTACGTCCAGGGGCCGTCGCCGCGGTACTGGCCGGAGGTCACGGTGAACGTGACGGCGCTCGCCGGGGTATTGGTGAGCGTGAACCACAGGGCGGGGTCGCCGGTGTCCGGTGCGTCGGCGTAACGGGCGGCCGGCTCACGGGACTTGCCCGCCGCCGTGGCGAACGGTAGGCGTTGGGGCGCACCGAGAAGTACGCGGCCGGCCTTCGCCGGATTCGGAGGCGTCGTCGGGACGACGAAGCCAGGGTGCCGCTCCACATGGTCCGACATCAGGCCTTTGGCACGATGATTACGTGAATCGTTGCCGACTCGGCAGCGACAGAAGCAGGTTCAAAGGCGTGGGACAGGATGTTTGAGGAACGGCCGGTAGTCCACGACTGCCGCTCGGGCGGCTCTCACACCCCCTGGGGCGCGGGGTCCGACAGCACCTCCCGCAGCCGCGCGGCGAACGCCTCGGGGTTCTCGGCGCAACCGGTGTGCCCGCCGGGGAACTCCACGAGCCTGCCGGTCCCCCGGTCCGCCAGCCGGGCACCGGGAACCGCCGTGAGCAGGGTGCGGGAGTCCTCCCCGACGCCGATGACCAGCTTCTCCGCGCCGCGCCCCAGGGCGGCCGGGTCCGGCACGTAACCGCTGAACGAACACAGCACATGCTCCAGGAACACCGGGAGGTTGACCCGCATCCGCCCGAACGCCTCGGCCTCCCGCGCGGACGGCTCGGGCGCCGCCCGGTGCCCGCCCCCGGCGGGCTCGGGCGCCTCCGGGTCCGTCAGCCCCTCGGTCATGGTGGCCAGCGCCGCGGCCACCCCGTCGCTGCGGAAGGAGTCGCGTACCGCGGCGAAGAGCTTCCGCCCCCGTTCCGGATCGGGCAGCAGTTCCACCAACGGCGGTTCGTGCGCGACCACCCGGTGCAGCCGCTCCGGGTGACGGGAGAGCAGGTCCAGGGCGACGATCGCGCTCGAACTGGAGCCGAAGACGGCCACCGGCCCGCCGTCCGGAGAAAGCAGCTCGATCAGCCGGCGGGCGTCCTCGCTCTGCACCTCCACCCGCTGATCCTCCGGCGCACCGTCGAGAACGCTGCGCGAGTAGCCGCGCGGGTCGAAGGCCGCCACCGTCCAGCTGTCGGCCAGCCGCGCCGCCATCCGGTCGTAGAGCCCCGCGTCACCGCTGCCGCCCGGCATCATCACAAGCAGCGGGCCCTCACCGCGCACCTCGTAGTACAGCGTCGCCCCGGGCACCTTCAGATGTCCGGTGCGCTCCGGAGCCATGTGATCAGCCATTGCCGTTCTCCCCCTCCTCAGTACCTTCGGCCGTCGCGGACGGCCAGTGCTCCAGCAGGAAGTGCAGGGCCTCGACGGACCGCTCCCAGGACGTCTGTACGTCGCGGGGCGCACCGAAGCCGCCGCTCGCCTCCAGGGCGCAGTAGCCGTGGAAGGTACTGCGCAACAGCCGTACCGCGTCCGTGAGGTCGGGCTCGGCCAGTCCGTAGGCGCGCAGCATCGCGCCCGTGGTCTCGATGGTGCGGTGGTACGCGGTCGACTTGGCGACGATCTCGGGGTCGACCCGCATCTGCGTCGCCTCGTACCGTCCGGGCCGCTCCAGCGCGAAGGCCCGGTAGGCATCGGCGAACGCGACCAGGGCGTCCTTCCCGGCCCGGCCGGCGACCGCGGCGCCGATCCGGTCGATGAACTCCCCGGCGGCCAGCAGTGCGACCCGGGTCCGCAGGTCGTGCAGATTCCTGACGTGCGAGTACAGGCTGGCGTCCTTGACCCCGAAGCCTCGGGCAAGTGCGGAGATGGTGACCTTGTCGAAGCCGATGGAGTCGGCCAGATCGGCCGCCGCCACCACCACGCGTTCGGTCGTGAGACCCGCGCGAACCATCCGCCACCTCCATCGAAGCCCACCTAGAACCTCTAGGGGATTTCCTAATATACACAGGTGGCTCCATTCGGGCGACGCCGAACAGGCCGTTCCCGCACCCCGTATCCATACTGAAGATCCCGGCATTCCTGAAGATCCCGGCATCCCCGAAACAGATTGCAGAGCACACAGATGAGCGGCACTGCGCAGATCGGCGTCACAGGGCTCGCGGTCATGGGCCGCAACCTCGCACGCAACTTCGCCCGCAACGGATTCACGGTCGCGGTGCACAACCGGACGACCGCGAAGACGGACGCGCTGGTCGAGGAGTTCGGCGACGAGGGCTCCTTCGTCCCCGCGCACACTCCGCAGGAGTTCGTCGCGGCGCTGGAGCGTCCGCGCAGGCTCATCATCATGGTGAAGGCGGGCGATCCCACCGATGCCGTGATCCAGGAGTTCGCCCCGCTCCTGGAGGAGGGTGATGTCATCATCGACGGCGGCAACGCCCACTTCGAGGACACCCGCCGGCGGGAGAAGCAGCTGCGCGAGCGCGGCATCCACTTCGTCGGCGTCGGCATCTCGGGCGGCGAGGAAGGCGCGCTGAACGGCCCGAGCATCATGCCCGGCGGTTCGGCCCGGTCGTACGAGTCGTTGGGGCCACTGCTGGAGAAGATCGCTGCCCGGGCGAAGGACGGCGCCCCGTGTGTCACGTATATCGGTCCTGACGGTGCCGGACACTTCGTAAAGATGACACATAACGGCATCGAGTACGCGGACATGCAACTCATCGGCGAGGCCTACCAGTTGCTCCGCGACGTGGCCGGATACTCCCCCTCGCGGATCGCGGACATCTTCCGCGCCTGGAACACCGGGCGCCTGGACTCGTACCTCATCGAGATCACAGCAGAAGTGCTCTCGCATGTCGACGCGGCGACCGGTAAGCCCTTCGTGGATGTTGTGCTCGACCAGGCGGAACAGAAGGGCACCGGCCGTTGGACCGTGCAGGTCGCCCTCGACCTGGGCGTTCCTGTCTCCGGCATCGCCGAGGCCGTCTTCGCCCGCTCCGTCTCCGGGCACGCCGCCCTCCGTGATGCCTCACGCCACCTCGCCGGACCGACCGCCCGCAAGCTCGGTGAGGACGAGGCGGCGGCATTCGCCGACCAGGTCGAGCAGGCACTGTATGCCTCGAAGATCGTCGCCTATACCCAGGGCTTCCACGAGATCGCGGCCGGCAGCGAGCAATACGACTGGGACATCGACCTCGGGAAGGTCGCCGCGATCTGGCGCGGCGGATGCATCATCCGGGCCGCGTTCCTCGACAGGATCACCAGCGCCTACGAGGCTCAGCCCCGGATGCCGAGCCTCCTCTCCGACAAGAGCTTCGCCGAAGAGATCGCCGCCGCGCAGAACGACTGGCGCACCGTGATCGCCACCGCCACTGCCCAGGGCGTCCCCACCCCCGCCTTCGCCGCCACCCTCGCCTACTACGACTCCCTGCGCGCCGAGCGCCTCCCCGCCGCCCTCACCCAAGGCCAGCGCGACTACTTCGGCGCACACACCTACCACCGCACCGACCGCGACGGCACCTTCCACACCCTCTGGGGCGGCGACAAAACCGAAGTCGAAAGCTGACCCACACCCGCGGCTTCACTTCGGCCGCGGGAACAACGGGCGAGCCTGCGGGTCCGGGCAGCACCCCGTCCGCGGCGCGGGTCGTCGTCGCGGACATCGGCGTCCGGGGCCGCCGAAGGCCGGCAGCGCACGGGGCATGGCCTGCCGGAATAAGCGGTCTGACAGAATGAGTTCCGAAAACTCAGGCGACGCGCGTCAGGAAACCGGTGTGAATCCGGTACGGTCCCGCCACTGTGACCGGGCTGCGACAGCCCGGAAGCCAGATACTGGCCGCGCCGCCTTCTCGTACGACCCAGGGGACGAGGACATCCCCCGGAAAGGCTCGGCCATGCCCCCGATACGCCGTGTACCCCTCGCGCTCATACCACTGCTTCTGCTGCCGCTCACCGGCTGCGGAACCGACGGCGAGGGCAGGGCAGAGGCCGCACCGGCCGCCGACGGTTTCCCCTACACCGTCACCAACTGCGGTACGAGGACGACCTTCGACGCCCCGCCGGAGCGGGTCGTCACCATGAACCAGCACGTCACCGAGATCATGCTGGCCCTCGGGCTCCAGGACCGGCTTGCCGGGACCGCCTACCTGGACGACAGCATCCTGCCGGAGTACCGGTCCGCGTACGAAAAGACCAAGGTGCTCGCGAAGGAGTACCCCTCCAAGGAGGTGCTTCTCGGCGCCAACCCCGACTTCGTCTACGGCGGGTACAGCAGCGCCTTCGACAAGGCCAAGGGCCAGGACCGGGCGGGGCTCCAGAAGGACGGCATCAACACCCGGCTGAACATCGAGAACTGCACCAAGGGCAAGGTCGGCATCGATCAGCTCGCCACCGAGATCACCCAAGTCGCCAGGGTCTTCGGCGTACCGGAGCGCGGCAAGAAGCTGATCGCCGAGGAACGACAGAAGATCACGAAGGTCGAGACGGCGCTCAAGGGCTCCGCACATCCCTCGGTGTTCGTGTACGACTCCGGGGAAAGCTCCGCGTTCACGGCGGGCGGCAAGGGCGTCGGCAACGAGATCGTCCGGCTCGCCGGGGGCCGGAACGTCTTCGCGGACCTCGACGCCACCTTCGGCGACGTGTCCTGGGAACAGGTCATCAAGCGCAAGCCCGAGGTGGTCGTGATCTACGACTACGGAGGCACCACGGTCGAGGCCAAGAAGAAGCGGCTGCTGAACGACCCGGCACTCGCGGACGTGCCGGCGATCAAGAACGAGAAGTTCGCGGTACTCCCGCTGTCCTCGGCCGTGCTCGGTGTCCGGGTCGCCGACGCCGTACAGGACCTGGCCGGGCAGCTGCACCCCGGCACTCCGTGAGCGCGGGGTCCGCCCGCACCGGCCCGGAGTCCGTCCTCCGCTCGACCCCCGTCGTGATCGGCGCCCTCACGGTGCTGCTGCTCGCGGCGGCGGTGGCCGGTCTGGTGCTCGGCCCGGTACGGATTCCGCCGGGCGAGGTATTGAGGACGGTCCTGGGCGGTGAACGCTCCGGTGCGTTCCCGACGATCGTGTGGGAGGTACGGCTGCCCAGGGTGCTGCTCGGGGCCGTCGTCGGCGCCGGGCTGGCACTGTCGGGCGCGGTGCTCCAGGCGCTGGTGCGTAACCCGTTGGCCGATCCGTTTCTGCTGGGCGCCTCGTCCGGGGCGTCGGCCGGCGCCGCCGTGGTGGTCGTGCTGGGGGTCGGCGCCGGGGTGGCCACCGACGTGGCGCTGCCCCTCGCGGCGTTCGCCGGGTCCATGGCCGCGCTGGTCGCCGTCTACGCGATGGCCCGGCGCGGCGGCACCATGACAACGGGCCGGCTGATCCTGGCCGGGGTGGCGATCCAGTACGTGCTGTCCGCGTTCACCAGCCTGATCCTGGTGCTGTCCTCCCGGGCCGAGCATGTGCGGGCGATCCTGTTCTGGACCCTGGGCGGCCTGGGCGGTGCCCGCTGGGACCAACTGGCGCTTCCCGCCGTGGTATTGGGCGTCGGTGCCGTCCTCCTGATCAGCCTGGCCCGTCCGCTGGATCTGCTGCTCACCGGGGAGGAGGGGGCCCGAAGCCTCGGCCTGGACCCCGGACGCTTCCGGGGCGGGGTCTTCGTGCTGGTGTCACTGATCATCGGCGTACTGGTGGCCTACAGCGGGGCGATCGGCTTCGTCGGCCTGATGGTCCCGCACGCCGCCCGGCTGATCGTCGGCGCGTCCCACCGCAGACTGCTGCCGGTGACGGCGCTCGGCGGGGCCGTCTTCCTGCTGCTGGCCGATCTGCTGGCGCGGACCGTGGCGGCCCCCGAAGAGATTCCCGCCGGGGTGGTCACCGCCCTGGTGGGTGGCCCGTTCTTCCTCTGGCTGCTGCGCCGCTCCAGCCGTACCGAAGGGATCAGCGGATGAGTCCCGCACCGTCCCCGACGGCACTCGCCGCCGACGGGATCGGCTACGAGGTGGCCGGCCGTACCCTGCTCGACGCGGTCACGCTGGACGCCGCCCCCGGCGAGACGGTCGGCCTGGTCGGGCCGAACGGCAGCGGCAAGACCACCTTCCTGCGCTGTGTGTACGGCGCCCTGCGACCCTCAACGGGCCGGGTCCTGCTGGACGGAGCGGACGCCGCAACGCTCGGCGTGAAGGAACGGGCCCGCCGCGTCGCCGTCGTACCGCAGGACAGCCCCGGCACCTTCGGCCTGACCGTGCGCCAGATCGTGGCGATGGGCCGAAGCCCGCACAAACGGTTCTGGGAGCAGGACGACGCCGACGACGCCCGCCGCATAGAGCAGTCGCTCCAGCGCGTCGGAGCGGCGCCCCTGGCCGACCGGCGGTTCGAAGAACTGTCCGGCGGGGAACGGCAACGGGCCCTGATCGCCCGCGCCCTGGTCCAGGAACCGGGGCTGCTGGCGCTCGACGAACCCACGAACCATCTGGACATCCGCTACCAGCTGGAGATCCTCGGCCTGGTGAGGACCCTGGGCACCACCAATCTGCTGGTGCTGCACGACCTCAACCTGGCCGCTTCCTACTGCGACCGGCTGTTCGTCCTGAGCGCCGGACGACTGGTGGCGTCCGGCTCCCCGCACGCGGTACTGACGGAAGAACTGCTGGCCGAGGTCTACGGCATACGATCCCGGATCGGCGTCCACCCGGTCACCGGCTCCCCCAACGTCGTCTACCTCCCGCTGTCATGAGTGACGGCGACTCCCCCGCCTGGACGCCCTTGCCGCACGGGCCACGCTGGCAGGTCACCGAGGGCGAACCGCCCGCGAGCGAAGCGGGGCAGTGGCTGGCAGCCGACCGACTGGCCGATCCGGCGGGCGAGGAGCTGTCCACGCTGCTGGAGCGCGAGCGCACGAGCAGCGGCCACCGCACCGGCCATGCGACCGCGCTGACCCTGATGGCGGTGTACGCGGGCTGGGTCACTGCCGCCGCCGTGCTCCATTGGGCGCTGTACGACGAGGTCCCGGACATGCGGTCCGGCAATGTCCTGGTGCGCCCCGCCGCGCACGGGATCGGCGGAGTCCGGGTGCGCAGGGCCCGGCTGTTGGTGCCCCGGGCCGGGGAGGACTCCGTACGGCTGCTGCACCGCACCGTGCTCGACGGGCATCTGCTGCCCATCGCCGATGCGCTGCACCGCCGTACCCGCGCCGGGGCCAGGCAGTTGAGTGGAGGAATCGCCCATGGCTGTGCCACGGCGCTGTGCGCGTACGGTGCCGAGGTCGATCTGCTGGCCGCCCGCTGGTGGCAGTTCGTGGACACCGCACCCGGCGGACTGGCGGCGCTGGGCGAGGTGGAACGGGTCCGGCGAACGCCGGACGGCCCGGAGCGGCTGGTCTATCTGCGCAACACCTGCTGTCTGTACTACACGAGCACGGAGGCGGTGCGCTGTGCGAGCTGTTGTCTGACAGGCCGCGAGGAGCGGCTACGCGCGTACGCGAGGCCGAAGTAGCACCGGCGGCTCCGAGGTCCGGGCGCCGGTTGCGGCGAGAACGGCGCGCAGTCCCGGCGGACGACCTCGGCCTTGAGCCGTTCGGCGAGCCGGGCGGCCAGGGCGAGAACGACTGCCGCGAGGGTCGAACGCAGCCGCTCGGCGCAACCGGCCGTTGTCCGGAATGCCCGGTGAACGGCCACCGTGCGCGGTCCGGCAAGGTCCGGGCGCGGTGGCCCATGGCTCAGCGGTGGGCGAACACCGGGGGCGCTTCTCCGTGAAGGCCGTCATGCCCTCCTTCTGGTCTGCGGTGGCGAAGACAGCGTGGAAGAGGCGGCGTTCGAAGCGGACCCCTTCGGTGAGGATGGTCTCGAAGGCACGGATCACAGCCTCCTTCGCCATCATCGCGACGGGTGCGGACATCGCGGCCACGGTTGCGGCGACGGCCGGCGCCTCGGTGAGCGTGGCGGCTTCCGCACCCATTACGCCCCCGGAGACCGGCGCGTCGAGTGCGCGGTGCCGCCGCCCAGCAGTGCGTCCCGGGCGACGTGTGCACCCAGTTGACGCCGCGAGGCGATCAAGCCCTCGTATTCCTGCTCGGTGAGCGCGATCCTGGAATCCCCGTCGACCGTCACGATTCTCGGTTCGTGCCCGGCGGCCCCGCCGTCCTCACCGTTTTCCGCCGCGCCGCGCGCAAGGCCCGTTTCCAGGCGCCGATCCGCTTCGTCCGCCGCGATGCGGTACCGGGCTCCGCGACCGGCTGAACCCCGGCGGACTGCACCCTGCCGCCGGTCGCACATCGCACCGCACCGCACCGCACGATCGAGAGGAACCTCATGCGTCAGGACCTGATCCGCCGTGCCGCCGTGACCACCGGCCGTTGCGCGGCGGCGGCGTCGGGTCGGCTCGTCACCGGATGTCCGCGTACCGATCCGTGTGCCGGGTGAGACAGCGGTATCCGGCCCCCCTGAGCGAGCCGGCTTCCCTCCGCAGGCAGCCCACGGCTCTCGCGGTCCATGGGAAGCGCTGCCCATCGGGCATTTCGGCGATCTGGACTACGAACCGCGCGACCACGGCGCAGGGTCGAACGTGCCGGGAGGTCTTCGACGGCGTCCTCGGCGACCGGCCCCACCGAGTGGACCGCCGCCGGGACGATGTGGAGGTGACCCCGGCCGACCTGTTGTCGGTGCGCCGGATCAGCGGGCCGCCGACCCCCGGGGGTGTGCGCACCAACGTCTCCGTCGCGCTGCGCTGGTTCGCCGCCCGGCTGCGCGGGCAGGGCGCGGTGGCGCTGGACGGCTGATGGCGGACGCGGCCATCGCCGAGATGCCCGGGTGCTTCCCGAGTGTCCTTTGTCACTTTCCGAATCCTGGACGGTTCTCGTCCCCACTGAGTGACGGCCCGTAGTCTGACGGAGCAGCTGGTTCGCCCTGTCAGCCAGGCAGGGAGTCGTAAGAGGGAACCCGGTGGGAATCCGGGACTGCCCCGCAGCGGTGAGCGGGAACGACCGCCGTCATACGCACTGGGTCCGAGGTACCGGACCTGGGAAGCGACGGCCATTAGGTGTCCTCCGAGAAGAGGGCGTGCCCGCGAGTCCGAAGACCTGCCAACTGCCCGTGTGCGGACCACTCCGCGCGCGGACACCCCGGTGACCTCGAGGGCGGGTCGGCGTACATACCAGACGGGACGACCGCGCCTTTGCCGCGCGGGATCATCACCTCTGGTTGGCCATTCCTTCGCGCTCTCGTCCCGTCTCCGGGGCCCAGGGATTCATCTCGCGAAGGAGATCTCCGTGACCAGCAAGTCCGCAGCCGCGGCAGCACGGGCCACCGTGTACGGCTACCCCCGCCAGGGCCAGAACCGGGAACTGAAGAAGGCGATCGAGGGCTACTGGAAGGGCCGCGTCACCGCCGATGCCCTCCGGGACACCGCCGCCGACCTCCGTCGGAGCAACTGGCGGCAGCTCGCCGACGCGGGCGTCGACGAGGTGCCCACCGGCGACTTCTCGTACTACGACCATGTCCTCGACACCACTGTCCTGGTGGGCGCGATCCCCGAGCGGCACCGCGCAGCCGTCGAGGCCGACGCGCTCGACGGCTACTTCGCCATGGCGCGCGGCACCCAGGAGGTGGCACCCCTGGAGATGACCAAGTGGTTCGACACCAACTATCACTATCTGGTGCCGGAGTTGGGCCCGGAAACGGTGTTCACCGCGAACTCCGCCAAGCAGGTCGCCGAACTTGAGGAGGCGCTCGCACTCGGTCTCACCGCCCGGCCGGTCCTGGTCGGCCCCGTCACCTACCTCCTGCTCGCCAAGCCCGCTCCCGGCGTGCC
Source organism: Streptomyces sp. NPDC127117 (assembly GCF_042677325.1). Classification (NCBI taxonomy): domain Bacteria; kingdom Bacillati; phylum Actinomycetota; class Actinomycetes; order Kitasatosporales; family Streptomycetaceae; genus Streptomyces; species Streptomyces sp. NPDC127117. The sequence continues at coordinate 23,693 of NZ_JBHXTM010000030.1, read as the reverse complement.
CGCGGACTTCGACCCGCTCACCCTCCTGGACCGGCTGCTCCCGGTGTACGCCGAGGTGCTCGCCGATCTGCGCGCGGCCGGCGCCGAATGGGTACAGCTCGACGAGCCCGCTCTGGTGCAGGACCGAACCCCGGCCGAACTGAACGCCACCACCCGCGCCTACCGCGACCTCGGCGGCCTCACCGACCGGCCCAAGCTGCTGGTCGCCTCCTACTTCGACCGTCTCGGCGACGCCCTGCCGGTGCTCGCCAAGGCCCCGGTCGACGGCCTCGCCCTGGACTTCACCGAGGCCGCGGCCGCCAACCTGGACGCGCTGGCCACCGTCGGCGGACTCCCCGGCAAGCGGCTGGTCGCCGGAGTCGTCAACGGCCGCAACATCTGGATCAACGACCTGTCGAAGTCCCTGTCCACCCTCGGCACCCTGCTCGGGCTCGCCGACCGGGTCGACGTGGCAGCCTCCTGTTCCCTGCTCCACGTCCCTCTGGACGCGTCCGCCGAGCGGGATGTCGCGCCGCAGATCCGGCGCTGGCTGGCCTTCGCCAAGCAGAAGACCGCCGAGATCGTCACCCTCGCCAAGGGCCTCGCCCAGGGCACCGACGCCATCACCGCCGAACTCGCCGCCAACCGCGCCGACCTGGCCTCCCGTGCGGGCTCGCCGATCACCCGCCATCCTGCCGTGCGGGCCCGCACCGAGGCCGTGACGGACGCAGACGCCCACCGCTCCCAGCCGTACACCGAGCGGGCCGTGGCCCAGCGTGCCCATCTCGGGCTGCCGCTGCTGCCCACGACGACCATCGGCTCGTTCCCGCAGACCGGCGAGCTGCGCGCCGCCCGCGCCGACCTGCGCGCCGGGCGCATCGACACGGCCGGGTACGAGGAGCGCATCAAGGCGGAGATCCAGGAGGTCATCTCCTTCCAGGAGAAGACCGGCATCGACGTCCTGGTGCACGGCGAGCCCGAGCGCAACGACATGGTCCAGTACTTCGCCGAGCAGCTCACCGGCTACCTCGCCACCCAGCACGGCTGGGTCCAGTCCTACGGCACCCGCTACGTCCGCCCGCCGATCCTCGCCGGGGACATCTCCCGCCCCGAGCCGATGACCGTACGCTGGACGTCCTACGCCCAGTCGTTGAGCGACCGGCCCGTCAAGGGCATGCTCACCGGGCCGGTCACCATGCTCGCCTGGTCCTTCGTCCGCGACGACCAGCCCCTCGGCGACACCGCCCGGCAGGTCGCCCTCGCCCTGCGCGACGAGGTGGACGACCTGGAGGCGGCCGGGACCTCGGTCATCCAGGTGGACGAGCCCGCGCTGCGAGAGACGCTGCCGCTGCGGGCCGCCGACCGTCCCGCCTACCTGGCCTGGGCGACCGAGGCATTCCGGCTCAGCACCTCCGGTGTACGGCCCGGCACTCAGATCCACACCCACATGTGCTACGCCGAGTTCGGTGACATCGTCCAGGCGATCGACGACCTCGACGCCGACGTGATCAGCCTGGAGGCAGCCCGCTCGCACATGCAGGTCGCCAGGGAGCTGGCCGGCCACGGCTACCCGCGCGAGGCCGGACCGGGGGTCTACGACATCCACTCGCCTCGTGTGCCGGGGGCCGAGGAGGCCGCCGAGCTGCTGCGTACCGGACTGAAGGCCATCCCTGCGGAGCGGCTGTGGGTCAATCCCGACTGTGGGCTGAAGACCCGCGGCTGGCCCGAGACCCGCGCCTCGCTGGAGAACCTGGTCAGCGCGGCCCGCACGGTCCGGGGTGAACTGACCGCCTCCTGACCGGTAGATCCCGGTGGGGCCGGGGCGTCACAAGCGTCCCGGCCCCACCGGTCGGCACGTCATGGCCAAGACACGAAGAAGGCCCGCGGGTTCCTGGATTCCGTGGCCGGGACACTCGATGGCGACGCCAAGTCCGAGTCGCGGGAGAACCTGTCGGACTCCGGTCCCCTGCGGGCCCGCCCGGCCCTGGTCACCGAGGTACGCCGACGCGCGCACCAGGTGCGCGCCGTCATCGGGACGGGACGCACCCCGCACCGCGGTCCCGCCTCCCGCCGCGACAGGGCTTGGGCCCACGCCGGGGGCATCGCCCCGAACGACCCACGCGCCGCGACGCCCGTCGGTCTGGGCTGCCGGATCCGCGAACGCCGTGACTGCGCACAGCGAGCCCGTCCATCGGGGGACGGCCGGCCGTCGGCCTCGACCGGCGCACGTACGTCCCGTATCCGGTCGGGATCCATGGTCCATGACGGTGGGACGGTGACAGGACAGCCACACGGCAGGGCGTGGTGCAGGCGCCGTCTCCAGCGCGACAAGCCGGTGCCGGGCGACTCCCGGCAGCGCCTTTCCGAGGGGCACCGGCCTCCGGCACGGGGGACCGGCAGCTCCCCCGGGGCCGGTTCCCGCCCACCGGGCGATGAAGCCGCGCCGCCGCGACAACGGCTGCTCCTGGTCCCTGAGCGAGCGGGAGCCGGACACTCCACGCCCGGTCAGGCACGGGCCCGAATGCTGCCGGACACCGGTCAGGCGGTCTTTCACCTACCCTTATTGCACAGCGATTGCAATTAATAGAGATGGGCAGGAGGGTGGGACGTGGAGTCTCCAGTGGTGCTCGGTATCGAGTCCTCGTGCGACGAGACCGGCGCGGGTCTCGTACGCGACGGGCGTCTGCTCGGGCATGCGGTGGCGTCGAGCATGGACGAGCACGCACGCTTCGGCGGAGTGGTTCCGGAGATCGCCGCGCGGGCGCACCTTCATTCCTTCACGCCTGTCATCCGGGAGGCCCTGGACCGAGCCGGGCTGGGAATGGCGGACATCGGCGCGGTGGCCGTGACCACCGGGCCCGGCCTCTCGGGCGCGCTCCAGGTGGGACTGGCCGGAGCGAAGACCCTGGCCTTCTCGCTGGGGGTGCCACTCCACGGGGTGCATCACCTGGCGGGTCATGTCGCCGCCGACACCCTGGAGCACGGGCCGCTGCCCGATCCCTGCATGGTCCTGATCGTCTCCGGCGGACACACCTCTCTGCTGCTCGTACGGGATCTCGCCCGAGACCCGATCGTGCACCTGGGCGACACCATCGACGACGCGGCGGGCGAGTGCTTCGACAAGGTGGCCCGAGTGTTCGGGCTGCCGTATCCGGGCGGGCCGGCCATCGACCGCACCGCACGGGAGGGCGATCCGCGCGCCGTGGCGTTCCCCCGGCCGCTGACCGGAGCACGCGACGCACGCTACGACTTCTCCTTCTCCGGGCTCAAGACCTCCGCCGCCCGCTGGGCCGAGCAGCACCGGCTGCGCGGCGAGGAACTTCCGCTCGCGGACGGGGCGGCATCGCTCCAGGAGGCCGTGGCCGATGTGCTGACGCGCAAGGCGGTGGCCGCCTGCCGCGAGCACGGCGTGGGAACTCTGGTCGTCGTAGGCGGGGTGGCCGCCAATTCCCGGGTGCGGGCTCTGGCGGAAGAGCGCTGCCGTGCCGCCGGGATCGCGCTGCGAGTGCCGCCGCTGAAGCTGTGCACCGACAACGGGGCGATGATCGCGGCCGTCGGTGACCTGCTGGTCCGGGCGGGAGCCGAGCCCGCCCCGCTGAACGTGTCCATCGACCCGTCCGCCCCCCTGGAGTATGCGGCACTGCACCCTGTTGCGCCCGCTGCCGTGAGGGCGGCGTGAACACCGTGACCGTCAGCCGGATTCCGGGCGCGGAGCTGTCGAGCAGGGCGGAGGAAGTACGGGGGGTGCGCGGACGCGTTCGGCTCCCCGCCCTGGTCGCAGGACGACGGTGGCACTGACGGATTCATGCGGAGGATGGCCTGCGACACGGGGCGGCCCGGGTTCGCAGCCGCCCTCGCCGCATCGGGGGACGCGGTCGTGGGCTTCTCCACCGGCTGGACCACGCCGTCGGTGTTCCCCGCCGGGCGCTGCTGTCCACAGGTGGCCGCCGCCCTGGGCGCCGAGCGCACCGCCGCGTGGCTCTGTGGTGGCCGGGAGGTCGACGAACTCGCCGTCACCAGCACCGCCCGAAACCAGGGCACAGGCGCCGCACTCCTCGACGCCGTGACCGCCGGCGCACCCGATGGCCGGTGGTGACTGCTGACGTCCGTGCGCGCCGGATCGGCCCTCCCGGACCCGGCACCTCGGATATGACGCAGCAGCGGGTCAGGAGCCCGGACGGGGGGCTCGCAGGTGTTGACGCTGTGCCAGCTCTTCGTCGTCGACCAGGGTGAGCATGGGCTGACCCGGCGCACACATCATCGTGACGAGGAAGCGGCTCCAGGATTCCGTCCGGTTGTTCCCGTCCTGGTAGTGGATGACATCGCCGCCCGGCTCCCAGAACGTCTCCCCTGCCTTGATCACACGCTCGGGCTCGCCTTCCAGCTCAAAAAGCATCTCCCCCTCCAGCATGTAGCCGAAGGCGGGCCCCGAGTGCCGGTGCGGAGGGGTACCGGGGTCGCCGGGAGGGAACTCGATGAGGACGGTCATCGCCTCCGCCCCATCCGGAATGGACGGCGGTTTCGCCGACTGCAGCACAGTCAGCGCCGTCTTCCACGCTTCTGAGCGCGGTTGACTCTCAGCGCCGTCTGCTGCCGGCTCATTGTTCGACATGGTGCGGCCTCCGGTGATGGGCTGGGTGACTCAGTAGAGCCAATCGCTGTAGCGGTTGGGGGCGTTGCCGGCGTCGCCCCTGGCGGTGAGGGCATCTCCGTGGACGGCGGCGAACATGCCGGCGGTGTCGTCGGTGACGACCGTGCGGCCGTCGGGGTGGGCGTTCGAGGTCCGGAAGAAGGCCGGGGACGCGTCGTCGAAGGTCGGGGAATTCGTCAGGTTGACGACCGCGTCGGCGCCGGCCACCGCCTCCGCCAGGCCCTGGCCCGTGATCACGTCGACACCTGTGGACAGCGAGTGCGGCACGGCCTCGTTCCCGGACGCGTTCAGCTTCTTCACGACCTGCGACCCGATCGGGCAGGTACCACCGATGACTGCGATATTCATGGGGCACCTTTCGTCGCGCGCCGATGGGCCATACGTCCAGATTGCGGCTGTGCAGTGCGCAGCGCACGCGGACCGCGCGCACCTGGGTGTCCTGGTGGAGCAGCGTGCAGACGGCGACGCTGACGGCGATGGGTGCATATGGGCGACTGCGAAGCAGGCAAGAGGGCGCGCAGACAGGCGTGTGCTCATGTGCGGCGGTTCGGGCGTTCGTCCCATCGGCGCGTCGCCCATGCCCGAAGAATCAGGCTGCGCACGGTGATGATGGTGTCAGCGAGGTCGAAGAAGGCGTCGATGACAGCCGACAGGCTGCCCGCGGCGCTCACCCGGGGGCAGCGCGACTTCTTCGGCGCGCACATCTACCGTCGCACCGACCGCGAGGGCTGCTTCCACGTGCTCCGGCGGTGACCGGTCGGAGGTCGTCGCGGGCTGAAGCGGCGACGACGGGGTGGCCCCCGGCCCGCCGTCGGGCTCGCTCGGCCGGGTGACCCGGGTTGCGACGGTGTCGCGCCCGTGCGTAAGTAGCAGCGGACCCGCGCCCCGTCAGCACCCCGAGTCCGGAGCCCTTCCCCGACGTTGCCGCCCCCTGGAGCCCACGTATGCCCGACGCCACCGCGGAACCGGATCCCACCGCGGCCCAGCCCGTCGTCGCGCCGCTGACCAGCGCCGCGCTCATCCTGGTCGCCACGATCGAGCCCGGTGGTGAACCCGCCGTGCGCGAGGTGCTGCCCGATCTCGCGGCCTTCGCACGCTCCATCGGCTTCCGGTTCCCCGACGCCGGGCTGGCCTGTGTGACCGGCATCGGCTCGGGGGCCTGGGACCGGCTGTTCGACGGGCCGAGGCCGGAGCAGCTCCACCCGTTCCAGGAACTGCACGGCGCCAAGCACCATGCGCCGGCCACCCCGGGGGACCTGCTGTTCCACATCCGGGCCGAGCGGATGGATGTGTGCTTCGAGTGGGCGACCCAGTTGCTCGACCGGCTCGGCGGGGCGGTGACCGTCGTCGACGAGACGCAGGGGTTCCGCTACTTCGACCACCGGGACCTGCTCGGTTTCGTCGACGGCACGGAGAACCCGGTAGGGGCGGACGCCGTCTCGGCGGCCCTGGTCGGCGCCGAGGATCCCGCGTTCGCGGGCGGCAGTTACGTCATCGTGCAGAAGTACCTGCACGACCTCACGTCCTGGAACGCGCTGAGCACCGAGGAGCAGGAGCGGGTCATCGGGCGTACCAAGTTCGACGACATCGAGTTCGCGGAAGACGTCAAGCCCGCCGATTCGCACATCGCCCTCAACACGATCACCGACCCGGACGGCACGGAGCACGACATCCTGCGGGCCAACATGCCGTTCGGCAGCTTCGGACAGGGCGAGTTCGGCACGTACTTCATCGGTTACGCCGCCGATCCGGGGATCACCGAACAGATGCTCCGCAACATGTTCCTCGGCAGCCCGCCGGCCACCCACGACCGCATTCTCGACTTCTCGACCGCGGTCACCGGCACGCTCTTCTACGCCCCCGGCGCCGACTTCCTCGACGCCCCGCCGCCCCCGCCCTCGTCGGCCGGGGCCGACACCGTACCGGAGCCCGCGTCCGCGCCGGTGACGGCGAAGACCCCGGCCGCGGCCGCTCCGGCCGACGGTTCGCTGCACATCGGCAGCCTGCAAGAAAGCGCCCAGTGATGAACAATCTGCACCGCGAACTCGCCCCTGTCACGGAAGCCGCCTGGGACCAGATCGAAGAAGAGGCCCGGCGCACCTTCAGCCGCCATGTGGCGGGCCGCCGGGTCGTCGATGTCACCGGTCCGGACGGCCCCGAACTGGCGGCCATCGGCGACGGTCACCTCCGCGACATCGATCCGCCCACCCCGGACGTGATCGCCCGGGCCCGTACCTCGGTGCCGGTCATCGAGTGGCGCGTCCCGTTCACGGTGACCCGGTCGGCCGTGGACGACGTCGAGCGCGGCTCGGACGACAGCGACTGGCAGCCCGTCAAGGACGCCGCCCGGACCTGTGCGTTCGCCGAGGACATGGCGATCATCGACGGGTACGCCTCGGCCGGGATCAGCGGCCTCCGGGACGGCTCCTCCCACTCGCCGCTGACGCTGCCCGCCGATGCCCGGGACTACCCGGCAACCGTCAGCCAGGCGCTGACCCGGCTGCGGCTGTCCGGTGTCGACGGCCCGTACCGGCTGCTGCTGGGCGCCGACGCCTACACCGAGGCCACCGAGACCTCCGACCACGGGTACCCGGTCGCCACCCACCTGACCCGGCTGCTGGACGACCAGATCCTGTGGGCGCCCGCCGTCACGGGCGGGGTGCTGCTGTCGACCCGTGGCGGCGACTTCGAACTGCGCCTGGGCCAGGACCTGTCGATCGGCTATCAGGACCACGACGCCACCAGCATTCGGCTCTACTTCCACCAGGCGTTCACCTTCCGGATGCTGACGCCCGAGGCCGTGGTCCCGATCATCGCCTGACGTACTGCCCCCGGTGTCCGGTCGCCCTGACGTTCCAGGTCAGGGTGTCGGTGGCCAGGGCACGGACGGCGGGGTCGCGGATGGCGTCCGTACGGTCGACGGCCTCGGCGGTCACCCGGTGGCCGCGGCCGTCCGCACGAACGCCGAGCGCCGCAGGGGTGACCGTGGTCCGGCCGCGGGCTGACACCTTCTCGACGCCGTCCACATACCAGCGCAGCCCGGTCCTGGCGAGACCGGGCCCGGATGTGCGGCGCCCGTCGGTGGTCCCGGCGGTGGGGGTGCCGAGGTCCGCCAGGCTCACGGCGATGCGCCGGCCCGGCCCGACGGCGATCGCGGTGTCGACGGTGCTGCTCAGCGCGTTGCCCGCGCGGTAGAAGCCGGCGATCATCGCCTCGCGTCCCGGCAGGTTGAACTCGGTGTTGCTCAGCTCCCGCATGATCGACGACCCGGTGGGGCGGTTGAGCCCGAGCGGGTAGTAGGCACTGCCCTCGAACGTACCGACGGTGCCGCCCGCCGGATCGCTCTGTCCCAGCCAGCGGTACCACTTGGCCTGCTTCTCGGTGAGCTGCGCGGCGGTGTAGGTGGTGGAGTTGATCCCACCCGGCTCGCCGCCGGTCCACGTCCCGTACTCGGGGTAGGTGTACTCGTCGTCCAGCAGGCCGACCGAGTGCCCTATCTCGTGGGCGGCGATCAGGCTGGACGAGGCGTGGTCGGAGGAGAGGGTGGAGACCCCGTTGAAGGGGCGGCCCTCGGCCAGGAGGCCGGAGTAGCCCGCGCCTCCGTACTTGGTGGAGTTGGCGATCACGACCACGAGGTCGGCGTCCGGCGCCTTCGCGGCGTACCCGGCCACCTTGTCGATGTCGGTACAGATCAGCCGCTCGATGTCGGAGCACCAGAAGTAGCTTCCGAGCGCGGTGTCCTTGACGGTGTCCGCGCCGGGGTCGCCGCTGATGCCGGACTCGTTGGAGACCGCGTCGACGGTCCAAACGTTGAAGAGGCCCTGGTAGCTCTTGTAGGGCTCCAGGGCGGTGATGTCGGCCCACTTGGCGGTGGCGTCGGCGTGGAAGTCGCCCTGTTGGTCCGCCGTGTAGCCGTCGCCGATGATCACAATGTCCAGCCGGTCGTCGGACGGACCGGTCACCGCCTGTTCGCCCACCGTGCCGTCGACGGCGGCCCCGGCCGCGCTCAGTGGTGCGGCGGACTTCCCTTTCCGTACGGGGGTGCTGGCGGGGACCTCGACGGTCCGGCCCGAGCCACCGGGGTCGGGGAAGTACTCGGCGGAGACGCGCCGGTCACCGCCGGTACCCGTGGGGGCGGCCGAGGCCGGTGCGGTGGCGGCGGTCGCCGCCAGGAGACCGGCGAGGGCGAGCCCCGCCAGAGCTCCTGCCGCGTGACGCGTGCGGGGTCGTATTCGCATGGACAACTCCTCCGGGTCCGGGGGGACTTGCAGGCCACGACCATCACGTAACCCATGAGTTAACTCAACTTAATGCGATGCTTAACCTAGAGGCGTTCGGGCTTTCGAACAAGGCCCGAACGCCCGGCGGTTGAGGCTCGTAACCGGGCATTTACGATGCATGGACCGCATTTCGGAGCGGGGCGAGGCGGAAGGGGCGGCGCGATGGACGGGAAGCGCACAGCGAGTGGGGGCGCGCGGGGCGAGGGCGACCCCGGAGCCGTCGGCCGCCGGGTCCAACGTCTGCGTACCGAACGCGGTCTGACGCAGCGACAGCTCGCGGAGCCCGCCTACACGCCCGCCTACATCTCCACACTGGAGGCGGGCCGGGTACGCCCGTCGGAGGCGGCCGTGCGCCACCTGGCGGACCGGCTCGGCGTCAGCTACGAGGAACTGGCGACGGGACGCCCCGCCCATCTCGCGACCGGACTGCGGCTGAGGCTGGTCGAGGCCCAGCGGACACTGGCCACCGGCGAGGCCGAGGACGCCGCCGTCGCCTACGCCGGCCTGCTCGCCGAGGCCGTCCGGCACGGGCTCCAGGACGAACGCGCCGCGGCGGTGCTCGGGCTGGGCCACTGCGCACTGGAGACGGGCGATCTGCCCGCGGCCCGCGAGCACTTCGAGGCCGCGGAGAAGCTGCTGGCCGACGCCCCGCTCCCCCGGCGCGCCCCGGCCGTCCGGGGCAGAGCCGTCGCCCACCTCCTGGCGGGCGAACTGCGGTACGCCTGCTATCTGCTGGAGAGTGCGATCGACGAGCTCAACACCTCGGGGCTCCAGGACCCGGGCGCGCTGTTGCTTCTCTACACGGCCGCGATCGCCCCGTACATGGACATGGGCGCCCATGCCCGCGCCGCCCAGGCGGGCGAGCTGGCGCTGGCCCTCGCACCACAGGTGTCCGATCCGGAGCTGGTCGCCGGACTGCACCGGAGCGTCGCCCGTACGCTCATAGCGGCGGGCCGCACCGCTGAGGCGGACGCGTCACTCGCCAGGGCGGCCGAGATCTACCAGCAGCTCCAGATCCGCACCGAGCTCGCGCACTGCCGCTGGATGCGGGGCTATGTACACGCGCAGGACGGCGATCTGTCCGGCGCCGAGGCCGAGCTGCGCGCCGCCCGCGACATGCTGGCCTCGAAGCGGGCCGCCCTGTACACGTCCCAGGTCGAGGTGGAACTGGCGGATGTACTGCGCCGGCGCGGAAAGACCACCGAGGCCCGGGAACTGCTGCACCGGCTCCTCGGCGAACTGCACCCGGACCGGGGATCGGTCCACGCGGGCGGCGCGCACCGGCTGCTGGGCCTGATCCACGAGGAAGCGGGCGAGCTCGATTCGGCCGAGGAGCACTACGTCACCGCGCTGGCCCTGCTGGAGCGGGCGGGTGCGGCCGGGGACCTCGCGGACATCTGCCGGCTGCTGGGCGATCTGCTGCGGCGCGTGGGCCGGACCGAGGCGGCGATGGACGCCTACCGGACCGGGCTGGGCCACCGGGCCTCCCCCGGCAGCACCACACTGGGCCCGGCACCGATCCGCCCGCCCACGGCCTGAGCCCGGCCGAAACGACTACCGGCCCACGGCCCGGGCCGGAACAACTGCCCACCCACGGTCTGAGCCCGGCCGAGCAAGGCTGCCCGCCGGCCGTCACCCGCCGCGCCGCTGCGGTGACGGCTCCGGCACCGGTGCGGGGTGCGGTTCGGGCGGCTGCGGGATCGGGTCCGGCGCGGGGCCGGGCGGGACGGGGCCGGGTGGCGGAGGCGACGGCTCCGGCAGCGGCGACGGCGGCCCGGGCATCGGTCCGGGGGTGGGCGCCGGCGGCACCGGGTCGGGGTACGGATTCGTCATCGGAGGCCTCCGAACGGTTCGGGTGGATCTGCTTCCACCGTCTCCCGGAGCGGCTGCCCGCGCCTGGCGAGTTCAGGCGCACAGGTTCCGGATGACCGGCCGGGCCGGCGGCCGGTACCGAAGGGCGCACGGCGGTCAGCGTGCCGCGGCGGCCGCCGCGTCGAGACCCGGCCCGGGGCTGGAGAGCACCGGAATGCGGGTGCCCGTACGGGTGACCGCGTCGGCCATGGACGCCTGCGCCAGCACGATCACATCACAGTCCGTGACCGCATCGGCGGCGGCCGCGACAAGGTCCAGATAACCGTCCCGGTCACCGGCCTCGAAGCGTGCCCAGGCACCGTCCACCACGACGGTGCGCACGTCCACGGCCCGGTCCCCCGCCTCTTCGGCGAGCAGCGCGAGGGTCGGCGCCAGAGTGCCGGTGATCGAGGCCAGCACCACCACGCGGTCCTGCGCCGCGGCGGCGGCGGCCATCGGGCGGTCGACGCGCAGCACCGGAACACCGAGCGTCTCCGACTCCGCCTCGGCGACGGCGCCGATCGTCGAACAGGTGCAGAGCACCGCGCGGGCGCCGTCCGCGACGGCGCCCGCGAGCAGGTCCCGGACATCACCCGCCACCGCCTCGGGGCCCGATTCCCTTGCTTCGGCGAGCAGGTCCTCATGCACCAGATGGCGCAGCGCGAGTCCAGGATGGCCGGCATCCCGGAGCGCGTCGAAGACCGGGATGTGGACCGGGGAGGTGTGCAGCAGCGCGAGTGTCATCCGCCGAACGGTACAGTCCCCGGCCGACGTGGTCAGTACAGCTCGGGATGGGACTTGAGCTGCGTCTTCGCCTTTTCCACCAGTTCGGCCGGGGCCTCGGGGGCCTGGTCGGGGTGGCGCAGCGCCCACTTCGCGGCGTAGGGGCAGAGCGGCACCACTGGCACCCCCTCCCGGGCCGCCATGGCGTAGAACTCCTGGACGAGGGCCCCCGCGATGCCCTTGCCCTCGTGGTCCGGCTCGACGACCGTGTGCACGGCGACGAGCGCGGCGGGGTCACCGTCCATCACGAAGTACGCGATGACTCCCGCGGCCTTGCCGTTCTCGTACGCGAGCAGGTTCCCGCTCGCCCGGTCGTCGCGGATGTCGAGTTCGATGCGCTCGCTCTGATCTGCCATGCCGATGCTCCCTCTGGTGGTCGTTCCGGGTCAGCGCGCCGCGGGAACGGCGTGCGGGCTCCGTTCGGTGTCGGTGCCGGGTACGGGTTCCGAAGCGTCGGCACCGACTTCGATGATCCGGTTACCGGCGTCGACGTGCACGACGCGCGGCCTCAGGCCGCGCGCCTCGGCGTCGTCGACCTGGGCGTAACTGATCAGGATGACCAGGTCACCGGGGTGGACGAGGTGGGCGGCGGCGCCATTGATGCCGATGACACCGGAGCCGCGCCCGCCCTCGATGACGTACGTCTCCAGACGGGCGCCGTTGTCGATGTCGACGATGTGCACCAGCTCGCCGGGCAGCAGATCCGCTGCTTCCATCAACTCGGCGTCGATGGTGACGGAGCCGACGTAGTGCAGGTCGGCCTGGGTCACCGTGGCTCGGTGAATCTTGGACTTGAACAAAGTGCGAAGCATTCTGTACTCCTGGAAGACAGCTCCCTGCCGGCTTTTTGCAGGTCAAGGGCGTTTGCCAGTGTACAAGGGCACGCCTGGGACTCGTAGTTCGTACGGACGAAGTACGCGGTGAGGTGACCCCGGAGCGTGGCTCCCTGAGTCCACGCTCCGGGGTCACCTCAGTATCGCCCGCCCCCGAAGGTCACTCCTGGTCGAAGGAGAGCCAGGTACCGGCGAGGCCCTGCTGGCCCGCCCCGGGCCTGGACCAGTCGCAGACACCGTCCCGGAAGATCGCCTGCAGATCCTTGAGCCGGCCCTCGGTCACCGGCACTCGGTAGTCCGAGCTGTCCACGGGACGCTTGCGGCACTTGACGATGTCGTTGGCCACATCGGCTCCGGCGACCATCCGCGGCGAGGTCCACACCGGATAGAGGGTGTTGCACGCGGTGTTGTCGATGCCCTCGACCTGGGGCTCCTCGATCTTCTTCGCGCCGATGCCACGGGTCCAGCAGGCGTCCGTGAGGCCCTGTGGCTTGTTGCGGACGATCTTCTCGATGGGGGCTTCGTCGCCGGCGTCCGCCTTGATGCCGGTGAGCCACCGGTCCATGTCGGACAGCATCCCGGCAAGAGTGAATCCGTGCCCGTTGGATCGGGTGAGCATGATCTGGTTGGCGTGGGTGCCGTTGGCCTTGTCCAGGCGCGCCCGGGTGGAGAAGGAGTGGAAGCGCATGTGCATGTCGCCGGCGGCCGCGTCGTCGGTGTAGTCGCGGTAGTCGATGATCGGGATGTCGGCGAGGCCACCGCCGCCGTTCAGCATGCGACCCGTGCGGTAGGCGAGCCGTACCGCCTTGAGATCGGCGACGGTGCGCCCCGCGGCGGGCTTGGCGTCGTCGTCGAGGCCGCCGATGCGCCGGTTCAGGTCGATGAACTGGTCCATGTCGATGGTCCCGTTGTTCAGGGCCTCAAGTCCGTACTGGATACCGGTGTTGTCGAGCGGCCTGCGTGCCTTCCCGGTCTCCGGTACCTCGCCGTAGACGTTCACGGCGTGGCTGTAGACGTCACAGCGGGCACCGTCCGGGTTGGTGCCGGGGTCGTAGCGCTGGTCCTCGGGCAGCTGGGCCGGGCAGAACACCGTGGGGTCGATACGGCCTGCGGCCCGGGCCAGGCTGCCGATGCTCTCCCACTTGCCGAACCCGGAGACCGCCCTCTGCTGCTCCTCGGTGAACGCGCCCGGTGCGACGTCCTTGAAGTAGTGGTTCAGAAGCTGGGCGTCGCTGAGCGTCTGTATCGTCCCGAAGCCGACGTCGGGGAAGCTGCAGCCGGAGAGGATGCCGTCCAGCAGACCCGGGTAGTTGTCGGCGATCTGATGGGTCTGGTACGAGCCGCCGGAGCAGCCGTTTCCGATGGTGAAGGCCGGTTCGCCGTACGTCTCCACGAAGCGTTCCTTGACCATGCTCATGGTCTCGGCCGCCAGCAGGTCGTTGCAGTTGTTGCCGAAGACGTTCAGCGTGGACGAGGCGACGCCGTAGCCCTTGCTCAGATAGGTGTCGTTCATGATGCCGACGGTGTTCCGGCCCTGGACGTACCAGCCGCCGTTGCACCCCCCGCCGAAGCCGTAGACGAGGCGCCCGTTCCAGCCCGGTCCACGTTGCAGCGGGTCGGGGGCGGCGGACTGCGGATCGTGCAGCACGGCCGTCTCGTAGATGCCGCGGTTGATGGTGCCGGTCTCGACGCGGACGATGTACGGCACCTTGTTGCCCGTGCTCGTCGTGGCCGTCGCCAGGTCGGCGGGGCGGACGCTCTCGTCGGGCAGCGGAACGAACTTCCCGGCCGTGGTGCGGTACATGTAGTCGACGCGGGTCTCGGCCGAGCAGTCCTTGTCGATGGGCTGCCCGAGCGTGCCGCCGGTGACCGTCTTGAACGCGGCGGTGTCGCAGACGAACGGCTGCTCGTGCGGCCCGGCGAACACCGGCCCCGTGATGGGGTGGTTCTTCAGGGTCAGTTGTCCGGCACCGGCGCCCTGAGCGCGGGCCGTGAGCGTGTTGTCGCCCTTGGACAGCTCCTTCACCACGCCCATCAGCGCATGGTCGCCAAAGGGACGGAAGCTCGACGTGACGTCCCGGCCGTCCACCTCGACCCGGACCTTGTCGGCCGCTATGGAGGCGGGCACCTCGACCCGTATCAGGGCGTCGTCCCCCGACACCGTGCCGGGTCGCGACGACACGGCTGTCACCTGCAGCTTCTCAAGTTCCTGGCTGCCGGCCGGCGTCGCCGACGCACCTACCAGGACGCCCATGAACGCCATGCCGGCGAGGACCAGTCGGACCGGTCTCGCGGATCGTGTGAATGACACCACGGAATTCGCCTCGTTTCTGAAGTCGGAGATCGTGCTCGGAGTGCGGACGCGGGCTGCGGACCCGCGCGGCCGACCGGCCCTGGCCGCCTACCAGTTGGTGAACGCCCCGTCCGCCGTGCGCAGGTGCGGGCGCTCGGCCGCTGTGGCCTGGTGCCGGCGCGCCGCCTCCCGGTCGATGTCGACGCCGATGCCCGGCAGTTCGCTCAGTTCCACCCGTCCCGGCAGGATCGTCGGCCGTGCGGTGAAGAGGGCGGCGATGGCCGGGTCGGGGTCGGTCTGGTGCTCCTGGATCGCCACATTGGGGCAGGCCAGGTTGAGTTGGAGCGAGGAGGCGGCGGTGACCGGGCCGAGTGGGTTGTGGGTGGCGAGCTTGATGTGATGGGTCTCCGCCATCGCCGCGATCTTCTTCGCCTCGGTCAGGCCCGCGGCCACCCCGATGTCCACACGCGCGTAATCGATGAGGTCGTCCTCGATGAGTGTCCTGAACTCCCATTTGGATCCGTACTGCTCACCTGCGGCCAGCGGCACGCCGGTTCGGGCCCGCAGCATGCGGTAGCTGTCCGGGTTCTCACAGCGCAGTGGGTCCTCGACGAAGTACGGGCGGGCCGCCTCGATCTCCCGGCACAGGGTCAGCGCCTCCGGCGGATCCAGGCGCGTATGGACGTCGAGGATCAGCTCCACCTCGTCGCCGACCGCGTCCCGGACCTCATGGAAGAGGTCGACCGAGTCGCGCAGGCAGCGACGGGCGTCGAGCGTGCCGTCGGCGTCGTGCGGCGAGGCGAACCGCAGATGGCGCCAGCCCTCGGCGACCAGGCCGCGGCAGCGGTCCAGGAACCACGCGCGGTCGTGGTAGCCGTCGCCGACATGCACATAGGCGGGTACGTGATCACGCACCCGGCCGCCGAGGAGTTCATGCACCGGTACGCCGAGCGCCTTGCCCCGGATGTCCCAGAGGGCCACGTCCACCGCTGCGACGGCCGCCCCGAGTATGCGGTCGGCGGGGAAGAACCCGCGCCGGAACATCACCTGCCAGAGGTGCTCGATCCGTCGCGGGTCCTCGCCGACTATCAGCTCCGCGAGGTGCTCAAGACCGCCCGCGACCGCTCGTTGGCGTGACCTGATGCCGACCTCACCCAGGCCGTGGATGCCCTCGTCGGTGTCGACCACGACCAGCATCATGCTGTCGCCGTGGTCGGGGAGAGTCAGGACTTCCAGGCCGGTGATCTTCATGCCGCTCCTCTATGAAAACGTTCCCGCAATTTCAGTGCAGTTCTTGGGAACACATCATCGACAGCAGTTGAGGCACAGTGCAAGACCCATGCATACAGAAGGTTTTCCTCGCTGAAATAGTCCTGACACACGTCTTGACACGCCATGGGAACGTTCGCAAACATCAACCGCATTCGCAGGATCCAGCTGCGAGAGGACCGGGATCCCCCGGCTCAGGACGATGAGGAGGCCCCGTGGCAGTCACGATCCGGGAGGTGGCGAGCGCCGCCGGCGTCTCGGTGTCGACGGTGTCCCGTGCGTTCACCGCACCCGACCAGGTGCAGCCGAAGACCCGGCAGCGCATCCTCGACGCCGCGGCCGGACTCGGCTACTCGCCCAACCCGGCGGCCCGTTCGCTGCGCGGCGGCGGCACCGGAACACTCGGCCTGATCGTCCCGGACATCGCCAACCCGTTCTTCCCGCCGATCATCAAGGCGATGCAGGCCCGCGCCCGGCACCTGGGCTACACGGTCCTGGTCGCCGACAGCGACGAGCGCGAGGCGGACGAGCTGGCGGCCATCGCGGCCGTGTCGAAGCGGGTCGACGGCCTGATCCTCTGGGCCTCCACCCTCACCGAGGACCGGCTCCACGAACTCGCGGGCCGGATGCCGCTGGTGGTGGTGAACCGCCATGTGCCGGGCATCCCCGAGGTCCGGATCTCGCTCACCGCCGGCATCGCGCAGGCCGCCGAGCAGTTGAAGGCGTACGGCCACCGGCGCTGCGTCTTCATCAACGCCTCCCGCGCCGAGCTGAGCCGCGGCAAGTCCATCCAGGAGTCCTTCGAAGCGCTCGACCTCTCATTGTCCGAACTCGGACCGTACGAGCCACGGTTCGAGACGGGCGTGCACGCCGCCACTCTCGTCGCCGCCCATGAGGCGACGGCCGTGATCGCCCACAACGATCTGGTCGCCCTGGGTGTGCTGCACCAGATGGCCAACCTCGGTGTGCGCGTGCCGCGCGACGTCAGCGTCATCGGTATCGACGACACACTGCTCGCCTCCGTCTCCACCCCCAGCCTCACCACGATCAGGATCGACCCCGAAGAGATCGCCACGCGTGCGGGGGACCTCCTGATCGAGACGATCGCGAACACAACAGGCGGTACCGGGCGGGGACTCGACGTCGCTGCCCCCTTCGTGGAGATCGGCTCCCGTCTGATCCCCCGCGCCTCGACGGGCCCCGCCCCCTCCCACTGACCCACGACGCACGCCATCACAACGAACAAAGCACAGCACCGAGCCCACTCCTGCCCTTCTTGGAGCCGATATGCCCAGAAACTCCCGCCGTGCAGCCATACTTGGCTGCATGGCGCTGACCACGACCCTCGTGGGCTGTTCCTCCCTCACCCCGAGCAGCGCCGGCGGGGACGGCGATCTCGTGCTGCGGGTGCAGGGCATGCCGCCGGCCACCGACAAGCCCGGGGTCGCCCTGTTCAAGAAGCAGGTGGCCGACTTCGAGAAGGCCAACCCGGGCATCAAGGTCAAGGGTTCGACCACGGTCTTCGACCCGCTGACGTTCTCCGCGAAGCTGTCCGGCGGCAATGTCGAGGACGTCATCAAGGTGCCGCTGACCGAGCCGCAGCGGCTCATCCAGCAGAAGCAGGTGCAGCCGATCACCGGGCAGCTCAAGGAGTGGAAGCACTTCAAGGAGTTCAACCCCCAGGTGCTCCAGCCACTGACCGACAGCGCCGACGACGTCTACGGCGTACCGCAGAATCCGTACGCCCAGGGCCTGGTCTACAACCGCGAGCTCTTCGAGAAGGCCGGCCTCGACCCCGACCGGCCGCCGGCCACCTGGGCGGAAGTCCGCACCGCCGCCAAGCGCATCAGCGACAGGACCGGGAAGGCGGGCTTCGTCCACGAGTCCAAGGACAACCAGGGCGGCTGGCAGCTGACGATGCTGTCGTACGCCTTCGGTGGCGAGCTGGAGAAGGAGCAGGGCGGCAAGTACACCGCCACGCTCACCGGGGAGCCGACGAAGAAGGCGTTGCAACTGCTCAAGGACATGCGCTGGAAGGACGATTCGCTCGGCAAGACCCTCCTCAACAACCAGAACGACGTGATCAAGCAGTTCGCGGCCGGGCAGGTCGGCATGTTCATGGGCAGCCCGGGAACGTACCGGCTGGCGAAGATGCAGTTCGGCATGGAGAACACCGACGCCTTCGGAGCGGCCCCGATGCCGCAGTCCGGCGGCGACGCGACGCTCACCGGCGGCGACATCTACATGGTCCCGAAGTCCGTGGACAAGAAGCATGCGGCAGCCGCCGTCGAGTGGCTGACCTTCGCCTACGCCAAGCCGCAGTACAGCACCGACCTCGCCGCCGAGCAGGCCAAGGCGCTCTCCACCGACCCGAAGTCCGCGGTGGGCGTGCCGACGCTGCCGGTCTTCGACAGGAAACGGCAGACCGAGATCGACGCCGCGATCAAGCCGTACGTCAATGTGAAGCTTCAGAACTTCAAGCCGTACACCGACGGGCTCTCCACGCTGAAGCTGAAGCCGGAGCCGCCGTACCAGGCGCAGAAGCTGTACAGCGCGCTCGACCCGGTGGTCCAGGCGGTGCTCACCAAGCGCGACGCGGACATCGACGCCCTGCTGGCCTCGGCCGAGAAGGACGTCAATGCCAAGCTCGCCGCGGACCAGAAGTAGCCGGCCCATGGCCCTGCTCACTCCGTCCCGGCGTCCGGCCGCCGTGTCCAAGGAGCCCGTGCCGCGCACCCTGCCGCGGCGGCGTGGCACCGGCGCCCGCAAACAGTTCACGGCCTGGCTGTTCCTCGTCCCCACGCTGCTGATCTTCGGGCTCTTCGCCTGGTGGCCGATCGTGCGCAGCCTGCTGCTCAGCTTCCAGAAGACCAACCTCGTCGAGCCCGCGGTCTGGATCGGCCTGGACAACTTCCGTGCCCTGTTCGACGATCCGCTGCTCGCGACCGCCGTCGGCAACACCCTGTTCTTCGTGGTCCTCGGC
This sequence comes from Streptomyces sp. NPDC127117, assembly GCF_042677325.1. NCBI lineage: Bacteria > Bacillati > Actinomycetota > Actinomycetes > Kitasatosporales > Streptomycetaceae > Streptomyces > Streptomyces sp. NPDC127117. The sequence goes on along the minus strand of NZ_JBHXTM010000030.1, from coordinate 4,771 downwards.
CTGCTGATCGGTTTCCCGGCGCCGCTGATCCTGGCCGCGATCATGTCGACGGTGCGGCGCGGCGCGGGCGTCTACCGCTTCCTGGTGTATCTGCCGGTGGTCATCCCGCCGGTCGTGGCGATCCTGCTCTGGAAGTGGTTCTACGATCCCGGGAGCGGGCTCTTCAACAACGCCCTCGGCAAGGTCGGGCTCGGCCCGTACTCGTGGCTGGAGTCCTCCGACAGCGCCATGCTCTCGCTGGTCCTGGAGTCCACCTGGGCGGGCATGGGCGGCGCCGTCCTGATCTACCTCGCGGCGATGGTCGGCATCCCCGGCGAACTCTATGAGGCCGCCGAGATGGACGGTGCCGGGATCTGGCGGCGGATCTGGCATGTGATGCTGCCCCAACTCCGTTCGGTGATCGGGCTGCTGCTGCTCGTCCAGCTGATCAACACGGTGCAGGTCTTCACCGAGCCGTATGTCTTCACCGGCGGCGGACCCGAGAACTCCACCCTCACGGTCCTGCTGTTGATCTTCCGGTACGCCTTCCAGGACGGCGAGTACGGCCAGGCCGCCGCGCTCTCCTTCCTGATGGTGCTCGCCCTCGCCCTGCTCTCCGCGGTCTATCTGCGGGCCACCCGCAGCTGGAGCACTTCATGACCACGCTCACCACCTTCGTCTCCACCAACGACCGCCAACGCCCCGGCGTACGCGCGGCAGTGCGCTCCATCCAGGTGTTCACCCTGATCCTGCTGCTGCTCATCGGCATCGGACCGCTGTACTGGATGGTCAAGGGCGCGGTCTCACCGCCCACCGAACTCACGACTCAGCCGCTGGCCCTCTGGCCGGACCGGCCGGCCCTGGGCAACTTCTCGACGGCTTACACCGATCTGAGTGTCGGCCGCTATCTGATGAACACCTTCCTGGTGGTCGGCGGATCGTGGTTCGTCCAGCTCTTCGTCTCGGCCACGGCGGGCTTCGCCCTCTCGGTGCTCAAGCCGAGGTTCGGCAAGGTCGTCTACGGGGCGATCCTCGCCACGATGTTCGTGCCGTACACGGTGAACATGGTCAGCCTCTTCATGACCGTGATCGATGTGCCGTTCCTCCACCTCAACCTGGGCGACACCTACTGGGCGATCTGGCTGCCGGCGGGCACGAACGCCTTCACGGTGCTGCTCGCCAAGCAGTTCTTCGACGCCCTGCCCAAGGAGCTGTTCGACGCGGCGCGGGTCGACGGGGCGAGTACCCGGCAGCTGCTCACCAAGATCGTGCTGCCCATGAGCAAGCCGGTGCTCGCCGTGATCAGTCTGCTCGCGGTGATGCACTCCTGGAAGGACTTCATCTGGCCGCTGGTGGCCATCACCGACCCCGAGAGGCAGCCGATCAGCGTCGCTCTGGCCCAACTCGCCACGCAGGCTCCGCAGGACCAGCTGATCGCCACGATGGTCCTCGCCGTCGCCCCGCCGGTGCTCGTCTTCGTCGTCTGCCAGAAGTACATCGTCGCCGGGCTCGGCTTCACCGGCGTCAAGGGCTGAGTTCCGCCGGAATCGACGGACGAGCCCCGACTCCCCCACCACGCCTTCCGCTTCGAAACCTCCGGAGCATCCGGAACACCCCGACCAAGAGAAGGGCACCTCCATGTCAGTCGCCCGGCGCAGATTCATCCAGGGCACGGCCGTCGCCACCGGCGCCGCACTGCTGCCGACCGTTCCCGCGTACGCCGCGGACCCGGTCACCATCGAGGCCGACGGCATCACCCTGGTCGGGCGTGGTGACGGCAGCGTCCTCGTGCAGGACGGCGCGGGCACCGACCGCATCCTGCTCAGCCACTTCATGATCAAGGACACCGCGCTCGGCCAGCAGCGCACCTTCGGCGGCACGCCCGCCCGGATCACGCTCCCGGACGGGCGGCCCGCGATTCAGGTCACGTACACGATGGCGAGCGGCGCGCCCGGAGTCACGGTGCGCGGCACCTTCGACGTCACCCCTCACAAGGCACACATGAAGTGGGAGGTCGGCGGATCCAGCACGCTCACACCGGCCGGCTTCATGTTTTCCCGCACGGTGTACGGAGCGAGCGCGGCGGAGTCGTACGAAGCACTGACCGTCTGGGAGAAGGACGCCCGGGGCGGCATTCCGTACGAGGTGAACGCGGGCGGCGCGTACGTGGAGACGTGGGCGGGATCGAAGGGCTTCTTCTGCCTCTCGTCCACCAACCCCGCGAACACGAACGCCACATGGGTCCATTCCCCCGGGACCTCGACCGGCGCGGGCACCGCGGTCACCGAGGCCGATCTGGTCCTCGGCGATCTGCGGCCGCGCGGGGCGGGAGCCCTCGCCGCCGAGCGGCCGCTCGGCGTGGAGGTGTGGACCGACCAGCCGTTCAACCTCTACAAGGCGGCCGGTCAGACGATGACGCTGAAGGCGCAGGTCGTCAACGGTTCCGCCGCGGCCAGGACGGTGACGCTCACCTGGTGGGCGCGGGACTTCGACGGCAGGAGGATCGCCGGTGGAACGCTCCACAGGAGTCTCGCGGCGGGTGCCGCCTGGAACGCCTCTTTCCCCCTGACCTCGCCCTCGCAGAGCATCGTGTTCACCGGGGTGGAGGTGGTCAGCGGCAATGACAGGGCGCTGGCCCGCACGAATCTGAGCGTGCTCCCGGACTTCGCGTACAAGGCGGGGAAGGAGTCGATGTTCGGCCTCGCCAACTACCCCTGGCTGCTCAAGCCCGGCAAGGACGCCGTACTCGGGCTGGTCAGGACGCTCGGCATCAAGTGGATCCGGATCGCCTACGCCGGCGCCCCGGGCATCGACACCGCGACCCTGGACGCGAACGGCATCGGGCACAACGTGGAGCTGAGCGGCATCCCCGTGGGCGGCAGTCCGGAGCAGATCGCGGCCTGGGCCGACACCAACGTCGCCAAGGCCCTGGACGCCGAGGCCGCGTACTTCGAGGTGAGCAACGAGGTCAACCAGCCCTGGATGTCGGGCCGCGGCGCCGACGCCTACGTCCGGGACGGTCTGCGCCAGGTCACCACGCGCCTCGACGCGGCGGGCTCGCGGATGAAGGTCATGAACGCCGGCCTCGGCGGCATGGACTACGTATGGACCGAGAACTTCCATGACGCGGGCGGCTGGGACCTCATCGACGCCTTCGCCTTCCACCCCGGCCGCGGCAATTTCACGCCCGACTTCGCGCCGCCGCCGGAGGAGTGGACGCAAGGACCGTCCGGCACGTACTGGAATTTCCTCGGCGCGCTGCGCAAGGCGAACCAGGTTCTTCAGGAGTACGGCGGCGACAAGGAGCTGTGGCTCACCGAGGCGTACGCACCGACCCGGCCCAACGCGTGGTGGAGCGACACCTACCGGCACGCCGCCGAGAACACACTGCTCACACTCGCGCTCGCCAAGTCCGAGAAGGTACGCGCCGTCAACTGGTACCAGCTGCACGACTCGGTGCTCTACCACCCGCAGGAGGCCGACCCGGCCAACCCCGAGTACCACTACGGCCTGATGAACCGCGACACCAGCGCCAAGCCCTCGCTCCTCGCCTTCGCGACCGCCGCCCGGGTCCTGGACGAGGCCGAGTTCGTCCGGCATCTCGCCTTCGCGGACCAGGACATCAAGGGGCTTCTCTTCACCACTCCCGACGGACCGGTGTCGATCATCTGGAGCCGCAAGGACGGGTACATCCTCAACTCCGAGCACGGCGAGGATCCCTGGTACGCGTCGCCCGAGCCCTGGATCGACACCTGGACGACCAGGACCCCGGTCGTGGCCCACTCGGGGACGGTCGACGGCACGGTGCGGGAGCTGAACTGCATCGGCCAGGAGCGCCGTCTGAAAGCCTCCAACGGCAAGGTCACGCTCACCCTCGACGGTGCCCCGCGCATCTACTACGGCCTCGCCGCCAATCCCGACTGGAAGTAAGTGACGTACGACATGAGGAATGAAACCGCACGGCACGACATCACCGTCGTCGGCGGCGGCCTGGCCGGGGTCTGCGCGGCGATCGCCGCGGCCCGGCTCGGCCGGAGCGTCGCGCTGATCAACAACAGGCCGGTGCTCGGTGGCAACGCCAGCAGCGAGGTCCGGGTCTGGGTCGTCGGCGCCACCGGCCACGGCAAGAATCACCATGCCCGTGAGGGCGGCATCATGGGCGAGCTGCTCGTGGAGAACCAGTTCCGCAACCCGGACGGGAACCCCTACTACTGGGACTCCGTGGTCCTGGACGCCGTGCGCGCCGAGCCCGGCATCACGCTCTATCTCAACACCGATGTGCGCGAGGTCGACGCCGAAGGGCCGGACGAGGCCAGGCGAATCACCTCGGTCACCGGCTGGATGATGGGCTCGGAACGGCGGATACGTTTCGAGAGCCCCCTCTTCCTCGACTGCACGGGAGACGGCCTGATCGGCCACCTGGCGGGCGCCCACCACCGCATCGGCCGGGAGTCCCGTGCCGAGTACGACGAGGCATGGGCCCCGGAGACGGCCGACAACATCACCCTGGGATCGACTCTCCTCTTCTACACGAAGGACGCCGGCCACCCGGTCAAGTTCGTGCCGCCGAACTTCGCCAAGGACATCACCCGGACCTCCATCCCGCAGCGGCGCATCATCAAGTCCGGTGACAACGGCTGCGCGTACTGGTGGATCGAGTTCGGCGGTGAGCTGGACACCGTCCACGACAATGAACGCATCCGTGACGAGCTGTGGGCGGTCATCCACGGCATCTGGGACCACATCAAGAACTCCGGCGAGTTCGACGCCGCCAACATGACGCTGGAATGGG
>NZ_JBHXTM010000029.1:3786-103629 GCF_042677325.1 Streptomyces sp. NPDC127117 | reverse complement strand
GCTCCGCGGACTCCTCGGAGTCCGAGGCGTGGATGAGGTTCTCCCGGGTGATGGTGCCGAAGTCGCCCCGGATGGAGCCGGGCGCGGCGGCGATCTTGCCCCGGTAGAAGGCGACGTCCTTCCCGGTCGCGGCCGGCAGCTTCTCCGCCGCGACGGCCGCGCCCTTGAGCAGCAGGTAGCCGACGACGACATCGCCGGAGGCCATCAGCAGGCGGGTGGTGTTGAGACCCACCTTGTAGATGTTCTTGACGTCCTCGCCGGTCGCGGTGAGGTCGGTGATCATCGTGCCGACGATCGCCTCCAGGTCCACGGCCGCCTTGGCGAGCGAGTCCAGCGCACCGGACAGCTCCTCGTTGCCCTGGGAGCCGGCGAGGAACTTCTTGATCTCCTCGGAGAGGGCGTTCAGCGAGGCACCCTGGTCGCGGACGATCTTCCGGAAGAAGAAGTCCTGGCCCTGGATCGCCGTCGTGCCCTCGTACAGCGTGTCGATCTTGGCGTCACGGATGTACTGCTCGATCGGGTACTCCTGGAGGTACCCGGAGCCGCCGAAGGTCTGGAGCGACTGCGCCAGCTGCTCGTAGGACTTCTCGGAGCCGTAGCCCTTCACGATCGGGAGCAGCAGGTCGTTGAGGCCGTGCAGCGCCTTCGCGTCCTCGCCCGCGGCCTCCTTCTCCTGGATCGCGTCCTGGACGGAGGCGGTGTACAGCACCAGGGAGCGCATGCCCTCCGCGTACGCCTTCTGCGTCATGAGGGAACGGCGCACGTCGGGGTGGTGCGTGATGGTGACCTTGGGGGCGGTCTTGTCCATGAACTGCGACAGGTCCGTGCCCTGGACGCGCTCCTTGGCGTACTCCAGCGCGTTCAGGTAGCCGGTCGACAGGGTGGCGATGGCCTTCGTGCCGACCATCATGCGGGCGAACTCGATGATGCGGAACATCTGGCGGATGCCGTCGTGCTTGTCGCCGATCAGCCAGCCCTTGGCGGGGTGCTGGTCGCCGAAGGTCATCTCGCAGGTGTTGGACGCCTTGAGGCCCATCTTGTGCTCGACGTTGGTCGCGTACACGCCGTTGCGCTCGCCCAGCTCGCCGGTGGTCCAGTCGAAGTGGAACTTCGGGACCATGAAGAGCGAGAGGCCCTTCGTGCCGGGGCCTGCGCCCTCGGGGCGGGCCAGCACGTAGTGGATGATGTTCTCGGACATGTCGTGCTCGCCCGAGGTGATGAAGCGCTTCACGCCCTCGATGTGCCAGGAGCCGTCCTCCTGCTCGACGGCCTTCGTGCGGCCGGCGCCGACGTCGGAGCCCGCGTCCGGCTCGGTCAGCACCATCGTCGAGCCCCACTGCTTCTCGACGGCGATCTCGGCGATCTTCTTCTGCGCCTCGTTGCCCTCCTCGAAGAGGATGCCGGCGAACGCCGGGCCGGAGGAGTACATCCACACGGCCGGGTTCGAGCCGAGCAGCAGCTCCGCGTAGCCCCAGATCAGGGAGCGCGGCGAGGTGGTGCCGCCGATCTCCTCGGGCAGGCCCAGACGCCAGTACTCGGAGTCCATGAACGCCTGGTACGACTTCTTGAAGGTCGCCGGGACCGGTGCGGTGTTGGTCTCCGGGTCGAAGACCGGCGGGTTGCGGTCGGCGTCGGCGAAGGAGTCGGCCAGCTCGTTCTCCGCGAGGCGGTTGACCTCGTCGAGGATGCTCTTCGCCGTCTCGACGTCCATCTCGGCGAACGGGCCGGTGCCGTACGTCTTGTCGCGCCCGAGCACCTCGAAGAGGTTGAACTCGATGTCGCGGAGATTCGACTTGTAGTGCCCCATGGAAGGCTCCGTAATCAATAGCAGTGGCGCGCAGCGCCCCGGGGACGGGGTGTGGGCCGGGTGGGCGACGAGCTGGCGGTGCGTATATCAGCTGACCTCTACGATGATGCTACCCGTCAGTAATAAGACGCAACCCCTCAAGGCCCCGATGTGTCCGATTACTCTTTGCGGTATGTACGGCTACGACCAGAACCCGGGCGCACAGCAGCAGATGGGTGGCGGCTACGGCGAGCAGCCGCTGTATCCCGAGCCCTCGCCGCCGTCCCTGGGCGACGCGGTACGGGCCTTCACCACCGGCTCGCTGTCCGCCGAGGACTTCCAGCAGATCTTCGCGACGTCGAAGGTCTACTGCCCGCGCGGCGACAACCCGGGCTTCCTCGCGCTGCACAACACCCAGCAGCCGGTGATCCCGATGTTCACCACGCTCAAGGAACTGCGGCTGTACGCGGGCAAGGAGTCCAAGTTCTTCGTGATCACCGGGGCCGAGGTGATCGACCTGCTGCCGACCGGCTACGGCTTCGTCCTCGACATGGAGGGTGAGCACCGCATGGTCTTCGACGCGAAGGCCGTGGAGCAGATGGTCGACTTCGCGATGCGCCGCATGTACGGCTGACGTCCGATCGTTCGTGAAGGGCCCGCACCGCTCGGTGCGGGCCCTTTGTGCTGCCCTCTTCCGCCGCCCCTTCCGTTGCTCCGGGCGGGTGGGAGCGCGGGCGGGAATGAAGCGCGCCTTGCAGGATGTTCACCATTCAACTAAATTGAAGGCAGGACGATCCCGGAAGGTGGCTCCCATGCCCGCAGTGACTGTCGAAAACCCGCTGACCCTGCCCAAGGTCGCCGCTTCCGGCGACGCGGTGGCCCGCCCCGTGCTCGCCGTCACGACGGCGCCGAGCGGATTCGAGGGCGAGGGCTTCCCGGTTCGCCGTGCGTTCGCCGGGATCAACTACAAGTACCTCGACCCGTTCATCATGATGGATCAGATGGGTGAGGTGGAGTACGCGGCCGGTGAGCCGAAGGGCACCCCCTGGCACCCGCACCGCGGCTTCGAGACCGTGACGTACCTGATCGACGGAACCTTCGTCCACCAGGACTCCAACGGTGGCGGCGGCACCATCCAGAACGGCGACACCCAGTGGATGACCGCCGGTTCCGGGCTGCTGCACATCGAGGCCCCGCCGGAGTCCCTGGTGATGTCGGGCGGCCTCTTCCACGGCCTCCAGCTCTGGGTGAACCTGCCCAAGGCCGACAAGATGATGGACCCCCGCTACCAGGACATCCGCGGCGGCCAGGTCCAGCTCCTCGCCTCCCCGGACGGCGGCGCGCTGCTCCGCGTCATCGCCGGAGAGCTGGACGGGCACCAGGGCCCCGGCATCACGCACACCCCGATCACGATGATCCACGCCACCGTGCGCCCCGGCGCCGAGGTGACCCTGCCGTGGCGCGAGGACTTCAACGGACTCGCGTACGTGCTGGCCGGCCGCGGCACCGTCGGTGCGGAGCGCCGCCCCGTCCACATGGGGCAGACGGCGGTCTTCGGCGCCGGTTCCTCGCTGACCGTCCGCGCGGACGAGAAGCAGGACGGCAACGCCCCGGACCTGGAGGTCGTGCTGCTCGGCGGCCGTCCGATCCGGGAGCCGATGGCGCACTACGGGCCGTTCGTGATGAACAGCCAGGCCGAGCTGAAGCAGGCATTCGAGGACTTCCAGGCCGGCCGCCTCGGCACCGTGCCCGCCGTCCACGGGATGTGACCGCCGCCGCTTGACGGACCGTCACCCGTACGGCTCCGCAGGCGGGACACGGCCCCCGCGCCGTGATCGGGTGGGAGGGTGCAGACCCACAAACCCCTCCTGCCCGACGGCGCGCGCCGTGCCGCCGCCTGGTGCTGCGTGGTCCTCCTCGTCACCGGGGTGGCCGCGGTCGCCATCTGGCTGTGCATCGCCCTCAAGACCGCGGTCACTCCCGTGCTGCTCGCGCTGCTCGGTACGGCGCTGCTCGGGCCGGTGCACGGCTGGCTGACCGCCCGCGGGCTGAAGCGCTCGCTCGCCGCGGGGCTCACCTGTGTGCTGCTCGTCGCGGTGGTCGGGGGCGCCGGGTACATCGTCGTCACCGCGCTCGTCGACACCGGTGACCAGATCGTCCGGTCGCTGAAGGACGTCGCCCAGTGGGCCGTCGACCACTTCGGGATCGGCAAGAACACCAGCGTGGACGACCTGGTGGCCAACGCCCAGAAGCTCGTCGAGAAGTTCGGGGCGAGCGCCGCGGGCGGGCTCCTGTCCGGGCTCAGCCTGATCGGCTCGCTCATCGCCACCAGCGTCCTCGCGCTCCTGCTGACCTTCTTCTTCCTGCGCGACTCCGACCGGGCCGCGGGCCTCGCACACTCGATCGCCCCGCGCGGGACCGGGGACCTGGTCGAGGCGATGGGGCGGCGGGCCTTCGAAGCCGTCGAGGGCTTCATGCGCGGCACCACGTTCATCGCGCTGATCGACGCCATCTGCATCACCGTCGGCCTGCTGATCCTGCGCGTCCCCGGCGCGGTGGGGCTCGGGGCGCTGGTCTTCGTCGGGGCCTACATCCCCTACCTCGGGGCGTTCCTCTCGGGCGCGGTCGCGGTCCTGGTGGCGCTCGCCGACCGGGGGTTCGTGATCGCGCTCTGGGCGCTGGGGGTCGTACTGGCCGTGCAGGTGCTGGAGGGACACGTCCTGCAACCGGTGATCCAGAGCCGTACGGTGCAGATGCACCCCGCCATGATCATGATCGCGCTGACCGCGGGCGCCAGCGTGGCGGGCCTGCTGGGCATGCTGCTCGCGGTGCCGGTCTGCGCGGCGGCCTTCGGAGTCCTCGGCGAACTGCGCGGGGACCGGCCGGGGCCGGGGCCGGCGCCCGGGGAGGGGCCCCGGACCGGACCGGCCCCGGAAGGCGCCTGACTCGGCTTTCCGGCACTTGGCTTTCCGGCACTCGGCTCTGCGGTACTCGGCTTTCCGGGAATCGGCTCTGCGGGACTCAGCTCTCCGGACCCGACTCGTACAGCTCGAACCAGATCGACTTCCCCGCGCCCCGCGGGTCCACCCCCCACGCGTCGGCGAGCATCTCCATCAGCACCAGTCCGCGGCCGCTGGAGGCCATCTCCCCGGGGCGCCGCTTGTGCGGGAGTTCGTCGCTGCCGTCGGACACCTCCACCCGCAGCAGCCGCTCGCCGTGCTCCCCCGTCGCCTGCGCGAGCATCAGCGCGTCCCCGTCCGTGTGGACGAGGACGTTGGTGGCCATCTCGGAGATCATCAGCACCGCCGCGTCGACCTGCTCCGGATCCGCCCAGTCGTGCAGCAGGTCCCGCATCTGCTGCCGGGCCGCCGCGATCCGCTCCGGCTCGGCCTGCGCGATGGTCAGCGCGGTGCGCCGGGGCGCCGGCCGTCGCCGCGTCCCCCCGTCGCACCGGAGCAGCAGCAACGCGATGTCGTCCTCCCGGCGGTCCGCCAGCGGGCCCGTCGTGTAGTGCGACGTGGGCCCGTGCACGGCCTGCACGAGGGCGTCGGCGAGCTTCTCCAGGTCGGCGGTCTGCTGCTCAAGGACCGGCCGCAGCCGGTCCCAGCCGGAGAACATGTCATGGCCGCCGGTCTCGATCAGCCCGTCCGTACAGAGCATGATCGTTTCTCCCGGCTCCAGGGTGAGCCGGCTCGTCGGATAGTCGGCGTCCGTCTCGACGCCGAGCGGCATTCCGCCCTCGGTCTGGTGGATCATCGCCGTCCCGTCGGCGGTGATCACCACGGGGTCGGGGTGGCCGGCCCGCGCGATGTCCAGCGTGCCGGTCTCCGGGTCGGTCTCCGCGTACAGACAGGTGGCGAAGCGCGGCCCGGTCTCGTCGCCGTCCTCGTACGCGTCCGTGAGCCCGGAGAGGAAACGGGACGCCCGCGAGAGGACCGCGTCCGGGCGGTGCCCCTCGGCGGCGTACGCGCGCAGGGCGATCCGCAACTGCCCCATCAGCCCGGCGGCCCGCACGTCGTGGCCCTGGACGTCGCCGATGACCAGGGCGATCCGGCCGTTGGGGAGCGGGATCATGTCGTACCAGTCGCCGCCGACCTGGAGACCGCCGCCGGTCGGGATGTAGCGGGCGGCGACCGTCATCCCCGGGATTTCGGGGCCCAGGGTCGGCATCATCGAGCGCTGGAGCCCCAGCGACAGCTCCCGCTCGGTCTCGGCGACCCCGGCCCGGGTCAGCGCCTGCGCCAGCATCCGGGCCACGGTCGTCAGTACGGACCGCTCGTCCGGCGTGAACGAGACCGGGTGCCGGAACCCCGCCATCCAGGCGCCCATGGTGCGACCGGCGACGATCAGCGGCAGGAAGGCCCAGGAGCGGCGCCCGAACCGGCTGGCGAGCGGCCAGGTGACCGGGTAGCGGCGGCTGTAGTCCTCGGGCGACGGCAGATAGATCGCCCGCCCCGTCCGTACCACCTCGGCGGCCGGGTAGTCGGTCTCCAGCGGCATGTCGGTGAACGGGTCCTCGTCGCCCACGCTGTGCCCGTGGTGCCCGACGACCGTCAGCCGCTCGCCCGCGACGCCGAAGACCGCGAGGCCGTCCGGCGAGAACCCCGGCATGGAGAGCGAGGCGGCGACCCGCAGCACCTCCTCGGTCGACCTGGCCTCGGCCAGCGCCCGGCCGGCGTCCAGCAGGAACGCCTCGCGGGAGCGGCGCCAGTCGCCGGTGACGGGGGCGGGCGCCCCGGTGGTGCCCGGATGCGGCTCGGCGACCTCCTGGAGGGTGCCGAGCAGTACGCGGCCCGCCCCGTCCGGCCGCTCGCGCGACAGCGGCTTGGAGCGGCTGCGTACGGTGCGCAGCACCCGGCCGGTGCCGTCCACGATCCGCAGCCGGGCCTCGGCGAGGGTGCCCTCGGCGAGCGCGAGGTTCACCACCCCGTAGACCTCGTTCCAGTCGATGGGGTGGAAACGGGAACGCACCGCGGACTCGCGGAAGACACCGCCCCCCGCGGGCAGCTCCAGGAGCCGGGCCGCCTCCGCATCGAGCGTGAAGGTCCCGGATCCGTTGTCCCAGCGCCACAGACCGGTCGCGGTCGCGGCCAGGACGTCCTCGGTGCGCATTGCCCCACTTTAAGAAGGTCTGCTCCGTGGACGCCACCGAGGGGGCCGCCCAGGGAGTGTCCGGGCGGGGTCCGAGGGGCCGCCGCGGCCCGCCGGAGACCTCCGGATGATCTTGAAATGTCAATGTCAATGATTCGGTGCGGGTGCGGGCGGTAGCCTGGGGAGGCTGAATCCACCCCGAACCGCGAAGACTGGATGAACGACGATGCATCGGTACAGGTCCCACACCTGCGGCGAGCTCCGCGCCTCTGACGTCGGCACCGACGTCCGACTGAGCGGCTGGCTGCACAATCGCCGAGACCTGGGTGGCATCCTCTTCATCGATCTGCGCGACCACTACGGTCTGGTGCAGCTGGTCGCCCGTCCCGGCACCCCCGGCAACGAGGCGCTGGCGAAGCTCACCAAGGAGACCGTCGTACGGATCGACGGCAAGGTCTCCGCGCGCGGCGCCGACAACGTCAACCCGGAGCTCCCGACCGGCGAGATCGAGATCGAGGTCACCGAGGTCGAGGTGCTGGGCGAGGCCGCCCCGCTGCCCTTCACGATCAACACCGAGGACGGGGTCAACGAGGAGCGGCGCCTGGAGTACCGCTTCCTCGACCTGCGCCGCGAGCGCATGCACCGCAACATCATGCTGCGCTCGGCGGTCATCGCCTCGATCCGCGCCAAGATGGTGGCCCTCGGCTTCAACGAGATGGCGACCCCGATCCTCACCGCGACCTCCCCCGAGGGCGCCCGTGACTTCGTCGTCCCGTCGCGTCTGAACCCGGGCAAGTTCTACGCCCTGCCGCAGGCCCCGCAGCAGTTCAAGCAGCTGCTGATGATCTCCGGCTTCGACCGCTACTTCCAGATCGCGCCGTGCTTCCGCGACGAGGACGCCCGCGCGGACCGTTCGCCCGGCGAGTTCTACCAGCTCGACGTCGAGATGTCGTTCGTCGAGCAGGAGGACGTCTTCCGGCCGATCGAGAAGCTGATGACCGAGCTCTTCGAGGAGTTCGGCAACGGCCGCCACGTCACGTCGCCGTTCCCGCGCATCCCGTTCCGCGAGTCGATGCTGAAGTACGGCAACGACAAGCCCGACCTGCGCGCCAAGCTGGAACTGGTCGACATCTCCGACGTCTTCGCCGACTCGGAGTTCAAGGCGTTCGCCGGCAAGCACGTCCGCGCCCTCCCGGTCCCGGACACCGCCGGCCAGTCCCGGAAGTTCTTCGACGGCCTCGGCGACTACGCCGTCCAGCACGGCGCCAAGGGCCTGGCCTGGGTCCGGGTCGGTGAGGACGGCAACCTGGCGGGTCCGATCGCCAAGTTCCTCACCGAGACCGACGTGAAGACCCTCACCGAGCGGCTCTCCCTCGTGCCGGGCCACGCGGTCTTCTTCGGCGCCGGCGAGTTCGACGAGGTCTCCAAGATCATGTCCGTCGTCCGCGTCGAGGCCGCCAAGCGCGCCGGCCACTTCGAGGAGGGCGTCTTCCGGTTCTGCTGGATCGTCGACTTCCCGATGTACGAGAAGGACGAGGACACCGGCAAGATCGACTTCTCCCACAACCCCTTCTCGATGCCCCAGGGCGGCCTGAAGGACCTGGAGGAGAAGGACCCGCTGGACATCCTGGCCTGGCAGTACGACATCGTCTGCAACGGCATCGAGCTGTCCTCCGGCGCCATCCGTAACCACGAGCCCGAGCTGATGCTCAAGGCCTTCGAGATCGCCGGTTACGACCGCGAGACCGTCGAGCACGAGTTCGCGGGCATGCTGCGCGCCTTCCGCCTCGGCGCCCCGCCGCACGGCGGCATCGCCCCGGGCGTCGACCGCATCGTGATGCTGCTGGCCGACGAGCCCAACATCCGCGAGACGATCGCCTTCCCGCTCAACGGCAACGCCCAGGACCTGATGATGGGCGCCCCGACGGAGCTGGACGAGACCCGGCTGCGCGAGCTGAACATCCAGCTCCGCAAGCCGGCGGCGACGGTGAAGGAGAAGGCGGACGCCAAGGACTCCGTGGCGAGGGACACCGGCGCGAAGTAAGCGCCACCGGTTCCGCTCCGGTTCCACGTGAAACATCCCCCGGCCGACCCCGGCCGGGGGATGTTCCACGTTTCCGGTGGCCCGTCTCAGGTCGCGTTCAGAGCCACCGTCGGATGCAGCCGCGAGGCGCGGACCGCCGGATAGAGGCCCGCGACCACGCCGATCAGGAGGGTGGCGGCCAGGCCGCCCGCCAGGGACCAGGGCGGGACCACCGCCGTCCACCCCTGGACCTGCGCGAAGCCGTACGTCGCCGCCGCGCCCAGCAGTGCGCCCGTCGCCCCGCCCAGCGCCGACAGCAGCAGTGACTCGGTCAGGAACTGGAGCCGGATCGCGCCCCGGGTCGCGCCCAGCGAGCGGCGCAGCCCGATCTCCTGGCGGCGTTCCAGGACGGAGATGACCATGGTGTTGGCGACGCCCACCCCGCCGACCAGCAGGGCCACCGCGCCCAGACCGAGCATCAGATTGGTCAGCCCCTCGTCGGTGGCGGCCTTGGCGGCCAGCGCGTCCGAGGGGCGGGAGACCCTGATTCCCCCTTCGCTGCCGGGGTTGATGCTGCGGGCCAGGACCGCCCGTACGTCCTCGACCGAGGCGTCCGTGGAGCGCTCGAAGACGGTGGTCGGGTGGCCGTCGAAGCCGAAGTGACGCTCGGCGGCGGGGAATCCGACCATGGCCACCCGGTCCAGGGTGGGAACCAGTTCGAGCGGTTCGAGGATGCCGACGACGACCATGCGGGTGTCGTTCATCATGATCGTCTCGCCGGTGCGGGTGACGCCCAGGCGCTCCGCCGCCACCGCGCCGAGGACCGTCGTCGGGAGGCGTTCGCCGGCCGGGTTCAGCCAGCTGCCCTTCGCGACCCGGCCGCCGAGCGTGGACAGCAGGTCGATGCGGGCCGCCTGGGCGGTGACACCGGCGCTGCGTTCCTCGGGGACCACATCGCTGCGGCGGATGCGGGCGTCGATGTCGGCGGTGGCCGTGGCGTGCCGCACCGGGCCGATGCGCTCGACCATCGCGACCGCGTTCTTCGGGAGCCGGATCCGCTGCCCCGTGGCGTCCTGGCCCGCCTCGGCGGTGAGGAGGTTGGTGCCGAGGCGGTCGAGCCGGGCCATCAGGTCAGCGCGGCTCGACTCGGACAGGCCGACGACCGCGACCATGGTCGCGATGCCGATGGCGATGCCGAGTGCCGAGAGCACCACGCGCGCGCGGCGGGCGCGCAGGCCGACCGCGCCGACGCGGAGGACATCGCGGGGGGAGAGCCGCGAGGGCCGCAGGTCGTTCCTCATGAACCGGCCCCTTCCGTGCGGAGTTCGGAGCGGGAGCCGGAACCGGGGCCGGCGATCGCGCCGGAGCGCGTGTCCGAGACGATCTCGCCGTCCCGGAAGCGGACCCGGCGCGGCAGCGAGTCCGCGATCTCGTTGTCGTGGGTGATCACGCAGACGGTCGTGCCGGACGCGTTCAGCTCGTGCAGCAGCTCCATGACGATCTCGCCGGACGTGGTGTCCAGCGCCCCGGTCGGTTCGTCCGCCAGCAGCAGCCGGGGGCTGCCCACCAGGGCGCGGGCGATGGCCACCCGCTGCTTCTCGCCGCCGGACAGCTCGTTCGGTGTGTGCGAGCGGCGGTGGTCCAGCCGGACCCTGGCCAGCGCCTCCCGGGCACGGCTGCGCCGCTCCTTCAGCGGCACGCCCGCGTACAGCAGGCCGTCGGCGACGTTGTCCACCGCGTCGCGCCCCGCCGCCAGGTGGAAGTGCTGGAACACGAACCCGATGTGGCGGGCGCGCAGTGCGGAGAGCCGGGAGTCGGAGAGCCCGGACACGTCGTATCCGGCGACCTCGACGGTGCCCGTGGTGGGCTTGTCGAGGGTGCCCATGATGTTGAGCATCGTGGACTTGCCGGAGCCGGACGGGCCGACGACGGCGAGCAGCTCGCCCTCCTCGACGGTGAGGTTCACCCCGCGCAGGGCGTGGACGCCGCCGGGGTACGACTTGGTGGCGTCCCGCAGTTCGATCACCGGGGCCGGTGTCATGACGCGGCCACTCCGACCTTCAGGCCCTCGCGCAGGTCCGGGCCGCTGACCTCGATCTGCCCGTCGGCGGTCATGCCGGTCTCCACCCGCACCATCGTCGAGGTGGTCCCCCGCACGACCTGGAGGCCGTAGCCGCCGTTCTCGCCGCGCAGGGCGACGACCGCCTCGACGGGGACCGCGAGGACCCCCTTGTGCGCCTCGCTGACGAACTTCACGCTCGCCGGTTTCCTGGTGTCCTCGCCGGACGCGGCGTTCGCCCCGCCGTCCAGCACGACCTCCACGACGATGCCGTCCGGGGCGCCCGAGTCGGCCCCGGAGGCGGGCGTCTCGGGGCGCACCGTTCCGGCGACCCGGCCGGCGGCGGTCCTCCCGCTCGGCAGGGTGACCTCGACCTTGGTGTCCTTCGAGGTGAGCGCGCCGTCGGCCTGGTCCAGTTCCGCCCGTACGACGGGCCGGGTGGAGGCGATCGTGAGGACCGGTTCGTCCGGGCCGACCTGGTCGGCGAGCGCCGCGTCGGCGGAGACCACCTTGACCCGGTCGGGCTGGAAGACGACGTCGCCCCGGCCGACCCGGCCGGTGGTGTCGCGGTTCAGGGACTTCTGCCACTGCTTCACGGCGGCCTCGGTGCCCTTGTCGTACCGCGTGTCGACGTAGAGCTGCGAGCCGTACCCCAGGTCGCGCAGATTGCGCTCCAGCTGGAGCACGTCACTGCCCCGGTCGCCCTCCTTCATCTCGCGGAACATCGGGACCGGCCCGTAGAGGAGGGTGACGGGCTTGTCGTTCAGCTCGTACAGCGCCTGTCCCATGGTCACCGTCCTGCCTTCGGGGGCGGCCACCGTGACGGTGCCCTCGACGGCGGACTTGACGGTGCGGCGCTGCGAGAAGTCGAGCCTGCCGTCGACCGTCGTGGACCGTACGAGGTCGGTGCGTACGACGGTCGCGGTGGCGGGCGGCAGGTCGCCGCCCCGCCCGGAGGCGCCCGCGTCGCCGCCGTCACCGAGGAAGAGGACGCCCCCGGTGACGGCGGCGAGGACGGCCGCCGCACCGAGCGCGACGAGGGCGGAGCGGCGCCTCACTGCATGCCTTCCACGCTGTCGATCAGCTTCGACTTGCACGCCTCGCGGGCCTGCTTGTACGCGGGTGAGTCGGTGTCGATGGACGGGGAGGCGGGGTTCGGGTCGCCGCCCGGCTGGGCGTTGCCGCCGCTCATGGTCGGGTTGGTGAACCTGGAGACGCCGTTGTCCCGCATGCACTTGGCGTGCGCGAGCATCGACTCGTAGGACTTCTGCTGGTCGCGCTCGGGCTCGACGTCCATGGCGGCCAGCAGCTCGGGGGCGCAGACCCCGTCCTTGCCGCCCTTGTACGCCTCGTTCTGACCGGGCTTCGAGGCGATCACCTCGATCTTCTCCCAGTCGAGGTAGCCGCTGAGCTTGGGGTCGGGGTAGTCCTTGTAGCCGCCCTTGACGCGCATGCACTGGACGTACTTCAGCTGGGCGTCGTAGAAGGCGCTCCTGCCCGCGGGCAGCGTGCCGGCCTCGTTCTTGTCGGTCCCGGCGCTCGCGCCCGGCGACTGCGGTACGTCGGCGATCACATCGCTCTTCTTCGTACCGCCCGCGCCGTCGTCACCGCCGCCGCAGGCGACGGCGAGGGCGAGCACGGGCAGGGTCACGAGGGCGGTCATGCGCAGCCGGGCGGTGGCGCGGGGGCCGCGGGGGTTCGTCCTGGGGAAGGTCATGCGTCGCACGTTCGCCGTCGCAGATGATGGCCCCTCCATGGCCACATGATGGGAACGTAACAATGCCCCCGGCCTGCGCCTGTGCCCCTGTCCGGGGCAGACGCGGGCGGTCCCGGCATGCTCATAATCGGCTCCATGCCGCATGTACTGCTGATCGAGGACGACGCGTCCGTACGGGACGGGATGGAGCTCGTGCTGCGCCGGCACGGGTACGGCGTGGAGACCGCCGCCACCGGCGAGCAGGCCCTGGACCTGCTGGCCGGGGAACGGGGCGCGCGGGTGGAACTGGCCGTCCTGGACCTGATGCTGCCCGGCATGGACGGCTTCGAGGTGTGCCGCCGCATCCGCGCCCGCTCGGCGACCCTGCCCGTCATCATGCTGACCGCGCGCGGCGACGACTCGGACATCGTGACGGGCCTGGAGGCGGGCGCCGACGACTACGTCGTCAAACCGGTCACCGCACCCGTCCTGGAGGCCCGGATCCGGGCGGCGCTGCGGCGGGCGGAACCGTCCGGGCCGGTGCGCGGGGGAGCCGACGATCTCGCCGGGCTGGTGATCGACCGCGCCGGACTGACCGTCACCAAACACGGCACCCCAATCCCGCTGCCGCCCACCGAAATGCGGCTGCTGCTGGAGCTGTCGGCCTCCCCGGGCCGGGTCCTCAGCCGCGAGCAGCTTCTCGAATCGGTCTGGGACCACACCTTCCTGGGTGACTCCCGGCTGGTGGACGCTGCGGTCGGCCGGCTGCGGGCCAAGCTGGAGGACGTGCCGGCCAGACCGCGGTACGTCCAGACGGTGCGGGGCTTCGGCTACCGCTTCGGACCGCTGTGAACCGTACGGAACGGGCCGCTGTGAACCGTACGGAGCGGGCCGCTGTGAACCGTACGGGGAGGCCCGCTGTGAACCGGACGGGGAGGCCCGCCGCGGGCCGTGCGGGGAGGCCTGCCACGGGACGTACGGACCGGCGTGGGCGCGGCGTCGCCCCGAAGCGGCGCTCCCGGCGGCTCGTCGGCGGGCTGCGCGTCCGGCTCGTCGTCACCTTCGTCGTCGTCGCGCTCATCAGCGCGGTGACCGCGACCGCCCTCGCCTACCGGGACGCCCGCACCGCCGTACTCCAGCGCACCCAGAACGCCGCCGTGAACGACCTCCGGGAGCGGGTCACCGCGGTCGCCGCCGACTTCGACGTACCGCCCGACCAGCAGTCGCTGTCCCGGTTCGCGGCCCGGGTGTCGGAGGGCCTCGGCGGGAACATCGTCGTCGCCCGCTACCAGGACCTCTCCGCCGTCTCCGACTCGCTCGCCGACACCAGAACCCGGATCACCACCGAGCTGCGCACCGCCGTCATGACCGGCGACGGAGCCCGGTTCCAGCGGGTGCGGTGGCGGGGCGATCCCTATCTGGTCGTCGGCACGCCCGTCACGTTCGCCGACGGGGACCGCCGCACCTCCGGCCTGGAGGTCTTCGCGATCACCGATCTGCGGGCCGAACGCGACGACACCGCCGCCCTGCTGGACTCCGTACGCACGGGCATGGTGCCGGTGGTGCTGCTGGCCGCGGTCCTGGCGCTGCTGGCCGCGGGGACGGTCCTGCGTCCGGTACGGAAGCTGGGCCGGGCCACCCGTGAGCTGGCCGCCGGGGACCTCGGCAGCCGGGTCGTCGTCTCCGGGCACGACGAACTCGCCGACCTGGCCCGGACGTTCAACGAGACCGCCGACGCGCTCCAGACCTCCGACACGGAGCTGCGCGAGCAGGAGGCGAAGGCGCGCCGCTTCGTGGCGGACGTGTCCCATGAGCTGCGGACCCCCCTCGCGGCGATGACGATGGTGGCGACCGTCCTGGAGGAGGACGCCGACCAGCTGCCGCCGGACGCGGCGCGGGCGGCCCGTACCGTCGGTGCGGAGACGGCCCGGCTGTCCCGGCTGGTCGAGGACCTGATGGAGATCTCCCGCTTCGACGCGAAGGCGGTACGGCTGAACGCGGCCGAGGCGGATCTCGCCGGCACCGTGCGGGCGTCGCTGGCGCTGCGCGGCTGGACCGGCCGGGTGCGGACGGAGCTGCCCGAGGGGCTGCGGGCGGTGGTCGACCGGCGCCGGATCGATGTGATCGTCGCGAACCTGGTGGGCAACGCGCTGCGGCACGGAGCCCCGCCGGTCACCGTGACGCTCGCGACGGCGGCCGGGGCGGACGGGGAGTGGGTGACGCTGGAGGTCGCCGACCACGGTCCCGGGCTGCCGCCGGGGGCCCGGGAGCGGGTCTTCGACCGGTTCTACAAGGCGGACGCGGCCCGCACCCGCGGCGCGGCCGACGACAGCGGACCGGGCAGCGGCCTCGGCACGGCGATCGCGTTGGAGAACGCCCGGCTGCACGGAGGCACGATCGAGGTGGCCGACGGGCCGCGGGGCGGCGCGGTGTTCACGCTGCGGCTGCCGCTACGACGTACGGGGGAGGACACGGAGTGAGGATCCGGCAGGGGATCGTGGTTGCCGCGCTCGGGGGCGCCCTCGTGGCGTGCGGCGTCCAGCCGACCGGGGTGATAGGGGCGGGCGAGCCCGCGTCCGGGCCGACGCGCGGGATGCGGCTGTACTACGCGTCCGCCGCCGGGCTGCGCGCGGTGCCGCTGCTCGACAAGGAGATCAAGGACCTCATCTCGGTACTGAAGCTGCTCGCCGAAACGCCGCCGCCGGTCGAGCAACGGGGCGGGCTCACCTCTCTCGTCCCCCAGCTCGGCGGCTACGAGGCGACCGGCGTGGGCACCCGCGTCACGGTGCGCCTGGACGGCCCCTACCCGGGGTCGGGGCGTGACCTGGGCACGGGTCAGCTGGTGTGCACGATGGCGCGCGCCCAGTCCGTGCTGGAACCGAAGGTCAGGACCGACGACGTCGAGGTCACCCTGCGCCCTTCCGAGGGCGACGCGCTGGGCCCGTACCGGTGCGCGGAGTTCCTCAACGGGTGAGCGGTCGCCCGACGGGCGCAGGACGGAGCGGATGCGGCGGACCATGAGAACCGGCCCGGCCGGGCGCGCCACGGCGGCCCGTACCGCCACCGGAACCTGATTTGCGGTCAGACCTGCGCACCGCCACGGAACGCAAGGCCGGGAACCTACACGCACGGGACGGCTTCGCGGCTCATCGGCGCGCGTGCCCGGCGGGCGATACAGCCGTATGGCCCCCGTGCGGATTCGCGCTCGGGCGACGCGGCGTTAACTGGGGTCGGCGGTAAGAGGCGTGACGGGGAGCTCGCCCGTGCTGCCGTCACCCCACGACTGCTGAGGAGTTCCCGTGTCCGTGTTCCGTCCGTCGGCCGTCCGGCGTCCCCCGTACGCCATCCGCGTCGGCACCTGTGCCGCCGCGCTGCTGCTGCTCACCGCCTGCGGCGACACGACCTCCGACACCGCCTCCGGAAACCCGGCCGTCCGGGCGTCCGCCTCGGCCTCCGCCGGTGTCGCGGGGCCACAGGCCGACGGGGCACGGAGACGGGCCGCCCACGGGCCGTACGCGCCGGTCGTCCGGCCGCGCGAGATCCCCGCGCTGGGGCCGAAGACCCGGGCCGAGATTCCGGCCGGCGCCAAACAGGTCTTCGTCGTCACCGGCGACTCCTACAACTCCAGCCTGTCCACCGCGGTCCTCTACGCCCGCGACAACCCGGCCCTGGGCTGGCTGCCCGTCACCACCCGCTGGCCGGCCCACAACGCACTGAACGGCTGGACCGACGAGCACTGGGAGAACGATCTCCGCACCCCGGTCGGCGTTTATGGGCTGACCTACGCGGGCGGCCTGTTCGACCCTCCCGAAACGGCGTTCCCCTATGACCGGAATCCGGCGTTCGTGGTGAGCGGCGAGGGCTTCGACGGGGAGCCGCTCGAAGGGTCCTTCGACTACGTCGTCGCCATCGACTACAACCGGACCCCCGGCGTCACCCCGCTGGACCAGGAACGCCCGCTCGGCCAGGAGCGCGGCGGCGGCATCTGGATCCACGTCGACCACGGCGGCCCGACCCAGGGCTGTGTCTCGCTCCCCCTGGACCGGATGCGGGAACTCCTGAGCACCCTCGACCCGGCGAAGAAGCCGGTCGTCGTGATGGGGGACGCGGAGGCGCTGGAGCGCTGAACCCGGTGGGCGTCGAACCGGCCGCCGAACCGGCGGAGAACCGGGGCCGCCGGCCCGGGGCGGCGGATACGCGGCGGCAACGGCGAAGGGCGGGACCGGCAACGCGGTCCCGCCCTTCGCCGTACGCACATCCCGCTTACGCGGGCTTCTCCTCCAGGCGCGGGAAGAGCACCGCGCCCTTCGTCACCGTCGTGCCCGCCGGGAGCCGGCCCCAGCTGCCCGCGTCCTGCACGCGCTGGTCGGCCAGCGCACCCAGGGACGCCTCGGCGCCCAGCGACTCCCACAGCTTCTGCGAGGTCTCCGGCATCACGGCGTTCAGCAGGACCGCGACACCGCGCAGCGACTCGGCGGCCGTGTAGAGGATCGTCGCGAGCCGGGCCTGGCCCTCGGGAGAGGTGTCCTTGGCGACCTTCCAGGGCTCCTGCTCCGTGATGTAGCCGTTGACCTGCTTCACGAAGTCGAAGATCGCCAGGATGCCCGCCTGGAAGTCCAGCTCCTCGCCGATCTTCTCGTCGGCCGTCGCGACGGCCCTGGCCAGACCCTCCTGGACCGCCTGCTCGGCGTCACCCGCGGCGGTGGCCTCCGGGAGCGCCCCGCCGAAGTACTTGCCGACCATGGCCGCGACGCGCGAGGCGAGGTTGCCGTAGTCGTTGGCCAGCTCGGAGGTGTAGCGGGCGGAGAAGTCCTCCCAGGAGAACGAGCCGTCGCTGCCGAACGCGATCGCCCGCAGGAAGTACCAGCGGTACGCGTCCACGCCGAAGTGCGAGGTCAGGTCCTGCGGCTTGATGCCCGTCAGGTTCGACTTCGACATCTTCTCGCCGCCGACCATCAGCCAGCCGTTGGCCGCGATCTTCCCGGGCAGCGGCAGGCCCTGCGCCATCAGCATCGCGGGCCAGATCACCGCGTGGAAGCGGAGGATGTCCTTGCCGACCAGGTGCACGTCGGCGGGGAACGTGCCGTCGAACTTCTCCTGGTTGGCGCCGTAGCCGACCGCCGTGGCGTAGTTCAGCAGGGCGTCGACCCACACGTAGATGACGTGCTTCTCGTCCCACGGCACCGGGACGCCCCAGTCGAAGGTCGAGCGGGAGATCGAGAGGTCCTGGAGGCCCTGCTTGACGAAGTTCACGACCTCGTTGCGGGCGGACTCGGGCTGGATGAAGCCCGGGTTGTTCGCGTAGAACTCCATCAGCTTCGGGCCGTAGGCGCTCAGCTTGAAGAAGTAGTTCTCCTCCTTGAGGATCTCCACCGGCTTCTTGTGGATCGGGCACAGCTTGACGCCGTCCTCGTCCTCGATGAGGTCGCCGGGGAGTTTGTACTCCTCGCAGCCCACGCAGTACGGGCCCTCGTAGCCGCCCTTGTAGATCTCACCCTTGTCGTACAGGTCCTGGACGAACTCCTGCACCCGGTCGGTGTGGCGCTTCTCCGTCGTACGGATGAAGTCGTCGTTCGCGATGTTCAGGTGCTCCCAGAGGGGCTTCCACGCCTCCTCCACGAGCTTGTCGCACCACTCCTGCGGGGTGACTTCGTTCGCCTCGGCAGTGCGCATGATCTTCTGACCGTGCTCGTCCGTGCCGGTGAGGTACCACACCTTCTCGCCGCGCTGGCGGTGCCAGCGGGTGAGCACGTCGCCTGCGACGGTCGTGTAGGCGTGGCCCAGGTGAGGAGCGTCGTTGACGTAGTAGATGGGGGTCGATACGTAGAAACTCTTCACGCCGTCGCCCCCTTGCTTCTCGGATCCAGTGGCCGCCATGGTCGAAATCCTAACGGCCCGGGGGAGAGCAACTCACACCGATAAACCCGGCCACGCACGTGGAGACCTTTGCGAAACATCCCTTCCCGTAGCAAAGACGCATCCTGGGAGGGAGTGGACACGCGTGTACGAGGCAGGGGACATCACGATGCGGGTACTGGTCGCCGAGGACGAGGAGATCCTGGCGGAGCTGATCGCCACCGGACTGCGGCGGGCCGGGTTCGCCGTCGACACGGTGTACAGCGGTGACGCCGCCCTCGCCTATCTGGGGCTGCACGACTACGACGTCGTCGTCCTCGACCGCGACCTGCCGCGGGTGCACGGCGACGACGTGGCGCGCGGGCTCGTCGCCTCCGGCTCCCGGACCAGGATCCTGATGCTCACCGCCGCCGGTTCCATGGAGGACCGGGTCGCCGGGCTCGACCTCGGCGCCGACGACTATGTGGGCAAGCCGTTCGAGTTCCCGGAGCTGGTGTCGCGGGTACGGGCGTTGCGCCGGCGCAGCGCCCGCCCGGTCCCGCCGCAGCTGGAACGGCACGGCATCCGGCTCGACACCGTACGGCGCACCGCCTCGCGGGACGGGCGGGAGCTGGACCTCTCGCCCAAGGAGTTCACCGTGCTCCAGCTGCTGCTGGAGGCGGACGGCGGGACCGTCAGCGCGGAGGAGCTGCTGGAGCGGGCCTGGGACGCCAACGCCGATCCGTTCACCGGCGCCGTGCGCGTCTGCATGAGCAAGCTGCGCGGGAAGCTCGGGGAGCCGGCCCTGATCCGTACGGTGCAGGGAGTGGGGTACGCCCTGTGAGGCCGCCGGCCGGCGTGCCGCACTCCAGGATCCGGACCAGGATCGCGCTCGTGTACGGCGGGGTGTTCCTGGTCCTCGGCACGGCGCTGCTCACCACCGTCAACCTCGCATCCCGCGCCGGTACGGACTCCCAGGCGCGTGACATCGCCCGCACCGCCGCGGTCGTCCAGCCCGGCTACGCGGTGAACGGTCCGCTGATCACCCGGCGGAGTCTCGGGCCGCCCACCGTCTACGACCTCACCGACCACGTCAGCGACGCGGCCGGTCATCAGCTGCTCATGTGGTCCGCGGCCGCGCTGCTCGTGATGACGGCCTGCGCGGTCGGCGTCGGCTGGTGGACCGCGGGGCGGGTGTTGCGGCCGGTGCACGCCATGACCGCGAAGGCGCGCCGGCTCTCCGAGCACAATCTGCACGAGCGGATCGCGTCCAGCGGCCCCGACGACGAGCTGAAGGAGCTGGGCGACACGCTCGACGCGTTGCTGGCCCGGCTGGAGAAGGCGTTCGACAGCCAGCGGCGGTTCATCGCCAACGCCTCCCACGAGTTGCGGACCCCGCTCGCCACCCAGCGGGCCGCGATCCAGATCGGCCTGGACGACCCGACCCCGGAGGATCTGGTACGGACCCGGCAGACGCTCCTGGACAACAACCGGCGCAGCGAGCGGCTCATCGAGGGGCTGCTGGTGCTGGCGCGCAGCGAGCGCGGGCTCGCCGAGGGCGAGCGGGAGGCGGTGGATCTCGCGCGGGTGGTGGCGGAGGAGACGGCCCGGCACCCGGGCGTGGAGGCCGCCACCGGGCGCTGCACGGTGCGCGGGAACCGGCTGCTGCTGGCACAGCTGGTGGCGAATCTGCTGGCCAACGCCGTCACGTACAACGTGCCGGACGGGACGGTGGACGTGTCGCTGGAGACGGCCCGCGGCGTGGCGCTGCTGAAGGTCCGCAACACCGGGCCGGTGGTGGACGCGGCGGACATCCCCGGGCTGTTCGAGCCGTTCCGGCGGGGTGAGGGCAAGGACCGGATGGGGCGCGGGTCCGGCCTGGGCCTGTCGATCGTGCGCTCCATCGCGGTGGCGCACGGCGGTACGGTCACGGCGGTGCCGGGCCCCGAGGGCGGGCTCGCCGTGACCGTACGGCTGCCGGTCGATCAGTCGGCGGTCACCGTTTCGCGGGCGGCGACCCAGGCGGGGAGCGCGGCGAGGACCTCGCGGTAGAACGTGGCGTCCGCGACCTCCCGGGGCGCGGGGCCCGCGTGGAAGAACCCGGCGTTCGGGGCGTCCAGCTTGCGCAGGAAGTCGAAGCCCTTGGCGTCCTCGTCGCCGAACGCGACGAACTGGAAGAACAGCGGCAGCCGAGCCGCGTCGGCCAGCGCCTGCCTGGCGGCCTGCTTGGCGTCCGGCGGGCCGTCCGTCTGGAAGATCACCAGGGCGGGGCCGGTCGCACCGGACTTCTCGTAGTGCGCGACGACCTCTTCGACGGCGCGCTGGTAGTTCGTACGGCCGAGGCGGCCGAGGCCCGCGTTCAGCTCGTCGATCCGGCCCTCGTGGTCGGCGAGGCCGACCGTGCCGGTGCCGTCGATGTCCGTCGAGAAGAAGACCACGGGGACGGTCGCGTCCTCGTCCAGGTGTGCGGCGAGCGCCACCGTGCGGTCGCCCAGGTGCTGGGCGCTGCCGTCCTTGTAGAACGGCCGCATGGAGCCCGAGCGGTCGAGGACCAGGTAGACGGTGGCGCGCAGCCCGGTCAGCCCGTGCGCCTTCAGCCCGGCCTGGGCCGCCTTGTACGAGTCGACGAGCCCGGGAGCCCGCGACTTGACCTTGGCGAGGGTGAGAGCGGGCTTGGGGGCGGGGGTGGTCGTGGCGGTGGCCTCGGCGGTTGCGGCTGCCGGAGCGGGCTCGGGCTCGGCTGCGGGAGCGGGCTCGGGCTGCGCCTCCGGCTCGGTGGCCTCGGCCCTGACCTCGGGTTCGGGCTGCGCCTCCGGCTCGGGGGCGGGGGCGGGGGCGGGCTCCGGCTCGACGGCCGCCTTGGTCTCGGCCTCGGCTTCGACCTTGACCTCGACCTTGACCTCGGCCTCTTCCTGCGTCTCGACCTCGGCCTTGACCGGCTCCGGTGCGGGCTCCGGCTCGACCTCGGCCGCCACGGGCTTCGACTCCGGCTCGGGCTCCGACGCCGGCTCGGCCCGGGCCACGGTCGGCTCGACCTCGACCTCGGCGGCGGCCTCGGCGGCCTCTACGGTCACTACCGTCTCGGCGGCCTCGGCGGTCTCCACCTTCTCCGCGGCCTCGGCGGCCTCCGGCTTCTCCGCGGTCTCGACGATCTCGGCGGCCTCGGCGGCCTCCGGCTTCACCGATTTCGGCTTCGCGGCCTCCGCCTCCACCTCCGTCGACTCCGGCTTCCGGGCCGAGCCCTGGGCCGGGACCGTGGGGACGGACGCCTTGTCGAAGGCGGCGGCCACCAGGTCCGAGGCCAGGCCGCCGACGTCGCCGGCGGACCGGGGAGAGGCGGGTGCCGGGACCGAAGCCTTGGTGGCCGGGGCGTTTTCGAGCACCGGGGCCGGCTCCTCGGCCGGCTCGTCCGCCGTGGCGGTCGCGGTCGCCGTCATGGCCGGCTCCGACTCCGAGGGCGCGGTGCGTTCGGTCTGGGGCGGGACCGTGGCCGTCGGCGCGTCCTGCTCCGCGCGGTCACGGCCGAACACCTTGCGCAGCAAGCTCCGAATGCCCATGGGCGAGGCCTTTCGCGTGAGTTGGGTGCGAGAAATGTCCGACCTGCGGAAATTGATCCCTGGCCAGGGCGGATACGTAAGGTTAGCGGCCGGATCCGGCCCTTCGGTGGCGCGGCCCGCCCGTGTGGAAACCGAACCGCAACCGATCCCCGAACGAGTCCTGTGCGCATGCCGTGCGGGCCTGATGTACGTCGTTCAAATGTGCGCACCCGGTCCCGAGTTGCCTTGTTAACGTGAACGGACGGTGTGCCCGACGCAAAGTCGGGCACACCGTTGTCCGTTGTCCGGCAGCGTTACCAAGAAGGGCTCCCGCATGGGGAAACCAACCCGTAGAACACGTTTTGCCGCCTGCGCCGTCGCGGCGGGTGCGATGCTTTCCGGCCTCGTTCCGGCGGCCGGTGCCGCCGCCGTTCCGGCGTCCGCCCCGCCGTCCTCGGTGCGGGCCGCCGACGACCCCGTACCGGGCAACGAGGGAATGCCGGACGACGGGTTCGACAACGAATCCGAGGGCGAACAGGACGACTTCGCCGGAACCGGAACCGGAACCGGAACCGCGGCGGGCAGGGAATCCGCTTCCGTCGCCCCGGGTGTCTCCGCCCTCGCCGCCCCCGTCCCCGGCCGGGCCGCCGACTTCAAGTTGGCGAAGGGCACCGACATTGCCGGTCTTGTCACGAAACTGGACGCCGCGCTGCCCAAGCAGGGCCTCACCGAGCTGATGGAGCAGGCCAATCGGCCGGCCGACTGGGAGGGCGCCTGCGGAACCGCCGGTATCTACGGTTCCGATCTGGCGGTCAACCACCGCATCTGCTGGCAGAGCGACGACGCCACCTCCTCGGAGTGGGTGCCGCAGGCCATCACCGGCGTCTCGGACGCGCAGGAGGACGAGGACTGGGGCACGTCCAACGCCGAGCCGATCGCGGTGGCCGGTTACGACGCGGAGAACCCGGGCCGCAGCGACTATCTCTCGGGCCGTGACAACTGCCTGCTGAGCCCGGCGTCGGACGCCTGCAACGAGAAGGGCATCCGGGTCACCTTCTTCAACCAGGCGACCAAGATGTACCGCCATGTGCTGCTGGTCTGGCCGTACATGAACTCCAAGGACCACATCTCCTTCGACGCGCTGCACGCCCGCGAGGGCAAGTGCCTCGCCGAGGTGACGTCCTCCTGCGCCGCGCAGAACGGCATCCACGCCGGTGGCATGGTCTGGTACGGCAACTACCTGTACGTCGCCGACACCGCCAACGGCATGCGGGTCTTCGACCTGCGCAAGATCATGGACCTCAACCCGGACAACAAGGCCGACGTCGACGACCCGACGCCGGACGGGCTGGTCAGCAACGTCACGGACAAGAAGCGGGTCGGCCGGCAGAACAACGTCTGGTACGGCTACGGCTACCGCTACGTCATGCCGCAGGTCGCCACGCTGAAGTTCACCACGGCGAAGAACGGCGGGACCACCAGCGGCAACCAGTGCTACGCCACCGGCCGCCCGAAGGCCTCGTACATCTCGCTGGACCGCACCGACACCGACCACATGGTCCTCGGTGAGTACTGCAACACCAACAACGGCGGCACGAGCCCCGGCCGCGTCGGCACGTACCCGATGACCGCGCTGACCGCTGCCGTCGAGGGCGCCACCGGCGCGACCGCCTCCGCCGATCTGGCCTACGGCCTGCCGACCGGCGACAAGTTCAACAACGAGGCGCTGTGGCACAAGATCCAGGGCGTCACCCGGTACGAGGGCAAGTGGTACTTCCACCGCAGCAACGGCTACGACAACGGCCGGCTGCTCCAGGCCACGCCGGGCACGGTCGACGGAACGTCCCAGCTCGTCGGCAACGCGAAGACGCTGGAGTCGGCGTTCGGGCCCGAGGACTTCTACCTGGCGCACGGACGCGGTGACGGCTTCGCGCCGCAGCTGTGGTCGCTGAGCGAGCACGCGCCGAGCAAGTGCGGGGCGTGCAAGCGCGAGGTGTACAGCTACAACATGTCGGAAGTGATCAGCGACTTCGGCTGATCCCCACGAGCCCATGACAGGCCCTACAGTCGGAGACATGGTTTCCGGTGAGGCGCCGCAGGCGGAGGGCAGCGTTCGGGTCGACGTCTGGATCTGGTCGGTCCGGCTGACGAAGACCCGTTCGCAGGCCGCTGCCGCCTGCCGCGCGGGTCATGTGAAGGTCGCGGGCGAGCGCGCCAAGCCCGCCCAGACGCTCCGCGTCGGCGACGAGGTACGGCTCCGGCACGCCGGACGCGACCGCATCGTGGTCGTGTCGAAGATCGTCAAGAAGCGGGTCGGCCCTCCGGTGGCGGCGGAGTGCTTCGTCGACAACAGCCCGCCCCCGCCGCCGCGCGAGGCGGCGATCCAGGTTCCGGTACGGGACCGGGGCGCGGGCCGCCCGACCAAGCGGGACCGGCGCGAGATGGAACGGCTGCGGGGCGCCGGCCCCACCGGCTGACCGTCAGGGCTGGGGCGATGCGATCGCCCTGGCCGCCGCCACCTCCTGGCGCAGCGGAGCCAGTACGCCCTCCTCGTCGCCGGGAAGCTCGGCGCGCACCCCCACCAGCACCTCGCTGGCCCGTATCCCCTCGGCCAGCTCCCGCAGCTGCCGCCGGACCTCCGCGACCTCGGCCGGCGGCGGCTCGGGCGCTCCGTGGTTGACCCGGACCCGGGCCGCCGTCGTCGCGTCCACGATGCGTTCGACCGCGACGACCAGCGGCCACCAGGCCGCGGCCCGGGTGCCGACCGGCGGCGGCTCGGTCAGGGCGCGCTGGAATTCGGAACGTACGACGGACAGGTCGCGGTAGATCCGGCGCCGGGCCCGCACCCGCTCCGCCCGGTCGCCGGTCCCGCCCGGCTCGAACGCGTACGCCACGTAGTCGGCGATGTCCGCCACGGCGTCCGCGAGCCGGTGGCCGATCCGTACGTGCCAGCTCTCCGGCCACAGCAGATAGCCCGCCACCAGCACGATCACGCAGCCGATCAGGCTGTCCAGGAAGCGCGGCCAGACCAGGTGGAAGCCCTGGTGGTTCAGCAGGTCGGACAGGAGCAGGATCACCGGGGTGATGGCCGCGGTCTGGAAGGCGTAGCCCTTCGCGGTGAGCGCCGGGATCAGCGCGGCGAGCACCACCATCACCGGCACGTCCCACCAGCCGACCGGCACCGCGGCGAGCACCGGCGCGGCGACCACGAGCCCGGCCGCCGTGCCCACCGACCGCAGCACGGCCCGCGAGAACACCGAGCCGAAGTCCGGCTTGAGGACGAAAGTGACGGTCAGCGCCACCCAGTACGAGCGCGGCACCGGGATCAGCGAGGTCAGCGCCTGGGCCAGACCGATGCACAGGGCGAGCCGCAGCCCGTACCGCCAGGAAGCCCCGGAGAGCAGTACGTCGCGGGTGGCCCGCCGGATCCGTACCCCGAGCACGGCGGGGCGGCCGAGCCGGTCGTCGACGTTGTACGGGTCGGGGTCGGCCTTGTGCACCACGACCGCCGCGTGCCGCAGGGCACTGTCCACCGCCCGGGTGGCGGGCGAGTCCGGTGCGGGCAGGGTGAGTTCGGGGCGGCCGGTGCGGCTCTCCTCGACGGCGGCGGCCAGTTCGCGCACCGCCGCCGGGATCTCGTCCGGGAGCGGACACCGGCGCACATGGACGGCGGGGGCCGCCTCGACGAGCGGGATGACGACGTTGAGCTGGGCGAGCAGCCGCACCATCGCGTTGCTGCGGCCGTGGTAGCGGGCCCGGCGGGCCAGGATCAGGTCGTACGACGTGTTGAGGGACTGGGTGACGGCCTGGCGCTGCTCCTCGTACGCGTCGGTGCCGGCGGCGGCGAGCAGGTCGGCGACCGCGAGATAGGTGCCCGCGACCGCGACCCGCTCCGGGAGCTTCCGGCGCAAGGGCCAGGCCAGCAGGGTCAGGGTGAGCACGAACAGGCCGCCGACCGTGAGCAGCAGCGGTGCCACCCACCAGGGCTGCGGCATCGGGAGCCCGGCGCCGACCACCGCGTTGAGCAGGAGCAGCAGCCCGGACACCGAGGCGATCGCGCCGATCGTCGACATCATCCCGGAGACCAGGCCGACCAGCGTCAGCGCGGCGACGGCCCCCCAGCCGGTGCCGTACACCAGCGTGCCGAGCATGATGCCGAGCGCGCCGAAGAGCTGTGGCACGGCGATGTTGAGTATCCGCATCCGGTACGCGTCGGCGGTGTCGCCGATGACGCCGGAGAGCGCGCCCATGGAGACGAGCGCGCCGTACGCGGGGCGGTCCAGCGCGAAGCCGACGGCGAGCGGCGCGGCCAGCGACACGGCGGCACGGGCGACGGCCGCCCAGCCGATGGGCGTGGTGGACTGCGGGCGCAGCCCGCTCAGCAGCCAGGGGGGTGGCGTCGCCCGCCGCCGTCCGGATCCGGCCTCGGTGTCGGTCAACGCGTCCCCCTGAGTCCTGCGTTCAGCCGCGGTAGCCCTCGACCTCGTCGGCGGGTCGGACCTTCGCCGCGGACGGGTCCTCGCCGAACTCGCTCAGTGCCCGGCGCTGTCGCAGCAGGTCCCAGCACTGGTCGAGCCGTACCTCAACGGTACGCAGCCGGGACTTCTCGTCCTCGCTGAGGCCCAGTTCCCGGGTGGAGCGGTCGCGCAGGCTCCGTTCCTCGGAGATGAGTCCGCCGATGTCGTCGATGATGTCGCGTTCCCGTTCGTCCATGACGTCTCTGCTCCTTCGGAAGGTGATCGGGGGAGGCGATGGGTGGAGGCGATCGGTGTACGGGCGGTGGGTCAGAGCACGATGACGGTCTTGCCGCGTGCGCCGCCCGTCCGGTTCCGGTCGAGGGCCTGCGGGGCCTTCTCCAGCGGGAGTTCGATGTCGACGGGAACTCGCAGCACGCCTTCGGCCGCGCCCGCGGCCAGGACGTCGAGCAGCACCGGGGTGGGTTCGAGCCGGAAGTCGATCCCGGTCACGCCCGCGGGCAGGGCGGCCCCGGTGGCGACGCCCCGGGTGGTGAGGGCGATGCCGCCGCCGCGCACCAGGGCGGCGTGCGAGGCGAAGGCGTCCGCAGCGGTGGAGACCAGGTCGACCAGTGCGTCGACGCCGTCCGGGCAGCACTCCCGTACCGCCGCTTCGAGCGGCCGGTCGGTGATGTCGATGGTGACGGCGGCGCCCAGCTCCGTCATCCGCCCGTGTTCGTCACCGCGCACGGCGGCGATCACGCGTATGTCGCGGGCCGAGGCGAGCTGGGTCAGATAGCTGCCGACGCCGCCCGCCGCGCCGATGACCAGCAGGCTCTCGTGGCCGCGGAGCACCGCGATCTCCAGGATCTGGGCGGCCGCCATCCCGGCGGAGGGCAGCGCCGCCGCGGCCCGCAGCGGGAGGCCGGGCGGTACGACGGTGATGGCGGAGTCCTGCGGTACGGACACGTAGTCGCAGTACGTGCCGCCACCGGCCGCGTTCGGCCGGGCGACCCGGCCGAAGACCTGGTCGCCGACCCGGAACCGGTTCTCGCCGCTGCCGATCATGTCGACCCGGCCCGCGAAGTCCACCCCGACGACCATCGGGAACACCCGGGGGGCCGGTCCGTCGTCCGGGGTGCCCCGGGTGGCCTGCCAGTCGGACGGGTTGAGCGCGGCGTACTCGATCCTGACCCGGACCTCCCCGGCCTCCGGCTCGGGCTTGGGTATCTCCACCAGTGCGGGGTCGGCCCGGAACGCGCCGACGGCTATGGCTCGCATGCGGAAGACCTCTCAGTCGCCCCCGATCCGGCAGTCATCAGAACCACTGTTCCCCGGCCCGCCCGCCGCCGCACGTCGAGCGCGAGGCCCCCCGGGCGGCCGCTCGGGGGCCGGATCATCCCGTGCCCGGACCGGGCTTTCCCCGGGCCACCCGCAGCCGCACCAGCACCGCGCACACGGCCACCGCCAGCCCCACGCCGAACACGGTCCACACCGTCGTGCGCAGCGAGCCGGTCAGCGCGTCGTACACCGCCGCCGCCCCCGCCGTCTCACTGTCCGGCACCTCGGACAGCACCCGGTTCCGGGCGTACGCGAGCACCGCGCGCAGCACCAGTGCCCCGAGCGCGAGGCCGAGACCGGTCACGGCGGTGGCGGACAGTGCGGCGGGCCGGGAGCGTCTGCGCCCCGGCCCGCCGCCGCGCAGCCAGGCCACGGCCACGGCCAGGACGGCGACCACGAGCGTGGCCACGGCCGGCCAGATGCTGCCGGTGCGCAGCAGGCGGAAGGTCTGACGCAACTGGTCGGCGCGGTCGGCGGAGATGAGCGTGATGTCGGTGTGCTGGACCGGAATCCGGTCGGCGAACGGCACCCCGTTCTCCTCCAGATTCCGTTTGACCTGCTCGGTCACGGGCGCCAGGTCGATGGTCACGGCCTCGCCGGTGTTGCCGTTCAGGGCGGCGGTGACGGCCTTGTGGGCGGTGCGGTTGGCGGCGTTCCAGGCGTCCTGGAAGGCGTCGGTGGTGGTGAAGGAGAGCACTGCCTGGCGCAGGAAGTCCCGCACCGTGTCCTGGAGCGGCCCGGCGTCGATCTGCTTCATCGCCCCGTCGGTGATGAGATCGGTGACGGTGCTCTGCACATCGGGGTCGGAGGCGAGCGGGGCGACCGCGTCGACGTAACGGTCCGTGTTGTCGATCTCCAGATCCACCCAGGCGGACAGCGCGCCGACCGGCACCAGGACGGCCAGCAGCACCACCAGTGCCGCCGAGAGATACGCCGAGAGATACGTCCGCACCCTCCCAGGGAATCCCGCGGACGGGCGGCGCGCCCCGGGCCGTACGCCATCCGAGTTGCCGGGCGGCGCGGCCGGGTGTGCCCTGGAAGGAAAAGGAGCCACGGAAGGAGAACCCCGCATGTCCACACACGCGGCAATGCCGTCCCGCGGACGGACCCGGCCGAGGTCACACGCGCGCGGGCAGAGCGCGCTCTCCTGGGCGATCCCCGTCACGCTGGGTGCGGCGTACGGCCTCTACGCCTCGTTCATCCTCCGCAACAACGGCGCGAGCGGTTACCGGCAGTTCTGGTACGGCCTGATCACCGCGGTGGTGCTCGCCGCCCTGTGCTTCGTACTGGGCCGGATCCAGCACACCATGCTGCCCCTGGTGCGGGCGGCGGCCTACGGCGCGCTGACCGCGGCGGCGATCGGCCTGCTGGTCGGGCTGACCGATTCGAGCGTGCTGAGGTCCTCCGCGCTCGGACTCGCGGTCGGCCTGGGGATGTTCATCACCACGTTCTACATCTACTACACGCACGAGGACATCCGCCCCCGTGCGTGAACGCGGGTGGCACGCGCCCGCCTGTGCCGCCCCCGACGACCTGCCGCGCCCCGCTGTCAGCCGTTCGCCGGCGGCGGGGCGCACGACATCACCGCGTGCACCGTGGTGGCCCGGGTGAGGTCCGCCACGACCTGGCCCGCGTCGGTGTGCGACATGTCGCGGGAGCGGTCGGACGGTCCCGCGGTGACCGGGGCGGTGATGAAGCTCTCCGCCACCTGGCCGTTGCTGCCGCGCCGTTGCGGCCCCACGGCCGGCCGGGGCGCGTGAGAGCCCGGCGTCCCGGACCGGTACGAGAAGGGCGGGCCCGCGCACGTTCGTGCGGGCCCGCCCTCTCTCACGTCCGGTCGGTCACGCGTCGCGCACGACCGTCACCGGGCACGGTGCGTGCTGGGTGACGTGGAGGCTGACCGAGCCGAGCAGGGTCGCCTTGAAGCCGCTGTAACCGCGTGCCCCCACCACGAGCAGGTTCGCGCCCTTGGCGCGGTCCAGCAGGGACTGGGCCGGGTTGCCGATCACCACGATCTTGCTGACCGCCGCGGCGCCCTCGGCGCCCAGGGCCTCCTCCAGTGTCTCGGTGAGGGCCACGGTCGCCAGGGCCTGCGGGTCGAAGTCCTCCGGCATGCCGGGCATCATCGACGCCCAGCTCGTCGCGGGGTACTCCCAGCTGTTGACGGCCTCCACCGTGTCACCGGTCAGCTCCGCCTGGCGTACGGCCCAGTGCAGCGCCTTGACCGACGACTCGGAGCCGTCCACGCCCACCACGATCCTGCCCATCTCTGCCTCCAGCTCGTTCCGGCTCAGTGCGCAGAGGCGCCGTACGTACCGAAAACCCCGCACGGCGCATCTTTCGCTCCAACTCTAATCAAACCGGACAGAGCTTCGGACGGCGGGTCCTCAGTCCAGACGGAGGTCGGCGAGCTGCTGCTCGAACGGCACCACCTCGTCGTCCAGCCCGAGGGTCCGCCGCGCCCCGGAGGCCGCCCGGCCGCCCGTGATCATGGCCGCGAGCTCGCCGCCCGCCCGCCGGATGCGGGACGGCAGCCCATCGGTGTACTCGTCGCCGGACGAGCCCCAGTCCTCCGAGGCCGCGTACACGGACGTCGGTACGACGATGGCCCGCAGATAGGCGAAGAGCGGGCGCATCGCGTGCTCCAGGACCAGCGAGTGGCGGGCGGTGCCGCCGGTCGCCGCGATGACGACGGGCTTGCCGGTCAGCGCCGTGTTGTCGATCAGGTCGAAGAACGACTTGAACAGCCCGCTGTACGACGCGGTGAACACGGGCGAGACGGCGATCAGTCCGTCCGCCTCCGTCACCTCCTTGATCGCCGTGTCCAGGGCGGCCGGCGGGAAGCCGGTGACCAGGTGGTTGGCGATGTCGACGGCCAGGTCGCGCAGTTCGATCACCCGGACCTCGACCGTGCGGTCCTGCTCGGTCAGCAGCCGCTCACGGGCGGCGCCGGCCAGTCGCTCGGCCAGCAGCCGGGTCGAGGACGGGCTGCTCAGCCCGGCCGACACGGCGACGATGCGCAGGGGCTCGGTGGCGAAGACGCCGGACGTGGTGGACACGGTGGTCAGGCCTCCTTCGTGGCGGCAGTGGCGGTGCGGGCGGCGACGGCCGGGTGGACGGGCGCGGAGTCCGGAACCCCGGCCGGGCGCAGCGCGGCGAACTCCTTGCGCAGCACCGGGACGACCTCCTCGCCGAGGATGTCGAGCTGCTCCAGGACCGTCTTCAGCGGCAGTCCCGCGTGGTCCATCAGGAACAGCTGGCGCTGGTAGTCGCCGACGGCGTCCCGGAAGGACAGGGTCCGCTCGATGACCTCCTGCGGGGAGCCGACGGTCAGCGGGGTCTGCTGGGTGAAGTCCTCCATCGAGGGCCCGTGCCCGTAGACCGGCGCGTTGTCGAAGTACGGGCGGAACTCCCGTACCGCGTCCTGCGAGTTCTTCCGCATGAAGACCTGGCCGCCGAGGCCGACGATGGCCTGCTCGGCGGTGCCGTGCCCGTAGTGCGCGTACCGCTGCCGGTACAGGTTCACCATCTTCTTGGTGTGCTCGATGGGCCAGAAGATGTTGTTGTGGAAGAAGCCGTCGCCGTAGTACGCGGCCTGCTCGGCGATCTCCGGCGAGCGGATCGAGCCGTGCCAGACGAACGGCGGGACGCCGTCCAACGGGCGCGGGGTCGCGGTGAAGGACTGCAGCGGCGTACGGAACTTGCCCTCCCAGTCGACGACGTCCTCGCGCCACAGCTTGTGCAGCAGGGCGTAGTTCTCGATGGCGAGCGGGATGCCCTGCCGGATGTCCTTGCCGAACCACGGATAGACCGGACCGGTGTTGCCGCGGCCCATCATCAGGTCGACACGGCCGTCCGCGAGGTGCTGGAGCGTCGCGTAGTCCTCGGCGATCTTCACCGGGTCGTTGGTGGTGATCAGCGTGGTGGACGTGGACAGGATCAGGTTCTCGGTGCGGGCGGCGATGTAGCCGAGCGTGGTCGTCGGCGAGGACGGCACGAAGGGCGGGTTGTGGTGCTCGCCGGTGGCGAAGACGTCCAGGCCGACCTCCTCCGCCTTCTGCGCGATGGCGATCGTGGCCTTGATCCGCTCGTGCTCGCTCGGCGTCCGGCCGTTCGTCGGGTCGGTGGTGACATCCCCGACGGTGAAGATCCCGAACTGCATGGCGCCCGCCTCCAGAAACCTAGTTTGGTTGAACGTTGAACTATTTGAACACACCCTACAACGGAGCACCACCCCGGCCTATTCCACGGGGGCGCTGCGGGGCGGTGCGTACCCTGGACGGGGCGCGCGGCCGGGCACGGCCCGCGCCGGACGGAGGCAGGACTGTGAGCCAGGGAAGCGAGAGCGAACGCTGGAAGGAGCGCGGCGTGGCGCTGCGCGTCTTCGTCTACGTCTTCGCCACGCACCTCTTCGCGGGCTTCATCTGGATCCTGTTCTACGTCGGCGAGCACGCCAAGAAGTGACGAGCACGCCGACAAGTGAAATGAGCGGGGCGGGGGACATGACCGGTACCACACGGGTGCGCCTGGACACGGTGCTTGCGGCGGACGACGTCTGGAGCGCCCTGTCCGCCCTGGCCGAGGACGCCCCGGCCGACCTGCCCGCCGAGATCGCCGCCCGCCACGGCCGGGCGGCGAAGGACGAACGGCGCCACCTCACCTGGCTCCTCGGGGCCGTCGGCGAACCGGCCGTCCCGGTGTTCCGTCGTCTGCTGGCCGAGAGCGACGACGACGGTGCGAAGGAGCTGCTGGGCACGATGGTGCAGCGCGGACTCCGCGTTCCGGCGGCCGAGCTGCACCGGCTGGCCGAGCGGCTGGGCCCGGTCGAACCGCTGGTGGACGCGATGGGGCTGTCCGCGGACGCCGGCTTCGCGCCGTACCTCGGCGGGCTGCTGGACCACGAGCGGCTGCGCGGGCGCGCGGCCGTTGCGCTGGGACGGCTCGGCGCACGGGAGTGGACGGTGCCGGTCGCGCAGCGCCTCCCCGGCCTGACGGGACTGGTGCGCGGCTTCTTCGTCGTGGCCCTGGAACTGCTGGACGACCCCGCCGCGATACCCCACCTCCTGGAGGAGCTGGCGGACGACCGGGCCCCGGCGGCGGGCGATGTGCACCACGCCCTGGTCGCGCTGACCCGCCAGGACCCGCTGCTGCCCCTGACGCCCCCCGACGGCGACCACGCCGAGCAGCTGCGCCGCGTCTGGTCCGGGCGCCGGCTCGACCGCCCGGGCCCGCCGTCGATCGGCCCCGTCGCACTCGACTCGCCACGCCGGGCACGCTTCACGCTCGACGACGGCCGGGGCAGGGTCCGGATCGACTACGACCCGCCCCCGCTCGGCTCGTCCTGGCCCCGCTGGGGCAAGTCCCTGCGTATCGACGGGGAGCGGGTCTACCACGTCGGATCGGACTGCGGCACCTGCGAGACGACGATGTCCCTGCTCGGCTGGCCGCCCCGAAAGGCCAGGGAGAGCGCGGACCGCCTGCGCGCCGCACTGGCCGACATCGACGGCCTGGACTCCGGCGCCCTCGAAGCGCTCGCCCCCCTCATCGAGGAGCTGCCGTCCGGCCACTACCGCGCCCACCTGGCCGACCTCGCCCTGGAGCGGGTGAGCGACCCGGCGGCGTCGTGGTGGTTCCGGCGACGCGAGCTGCGCGGGAGCGAGGACGACGAGCCGTACACCGAGGACCCCCTCGACGACTGGCCGGGCACCGACCACTTCCAGCTGCGCGACCGTATCCCCGGCGAGGCCCCGACGTACGGCGTGCTGCTCCCGTCCCAGCCGCTGGACGCACTCGACGCGGACACGGTGGCCCGGTACACCTCGGCGATCACGGCGGGCCACCGCCCCGCCGCCCTGGCCCTCGCCTGGGTCGAGGACGTCCACGTGGCGGCCGAGCACCCCGAGCGCTTCCTGGTCGCCGCCGTCCTGGACGGCCATCACCGGCTCGCCGCCTGCGCGGCGGCCGGCGTTCCCGCGAGGGTCCTCCTCCTGTCGAGGGCGGAGGACAACTGGGGCCCGGCGGGCTGGAGCGAGGCGTTCGACGAGGTGCTGGGGCAGTTGTAGGACGGACGGCGCACAGCGGTGCGCCCCGGGACCGATGCGGACGGGAATCCCGCCCGCCTACGCTGCGGGCCCGGGCGCGCACAGGGCGGGCCCGCAGCCAGGCAGGAGCCCGCCGTGCCGTTCACCGGACAGACCCACATCCGCATCGCCCGGCCGTCCCGCGACCTGGCCGTCGCCGAGCGGTTCTGGGCGGACGGCCTCGGGCTGGACGTGCTGTGGCGCGCCGAGGCGGAACGGGCACCCGGCACCCACGACCTGTTGATGGTCGGCCACCCGGACGCACCCTGGCACCTGGAACTCGTCCGCGGCGGCGAACCGCACCCCACCGACGAGGACCTGCTCGTCCTCTACCTGGACGGGCCCGTGCCCCAGGAACTGGTGGACCGGCTGGAGGAACACGGCGGCAGGCGGGTCGCGTCGCCGAACCCGTACTGGAACGAGTGGGGCGTCACCGTGGAGGACCCGGACGGGTACCGCCTCGTCCTGTGCCGACGCGGGTGGTCCAACGGCTGACGGTCCTGCCGGGGCGGGCGCGACGAACGGCGAAACGCCGCCGCCCGGGCCGGTTCCCGACGGCGCCGATCCGTGGTCCTGCCCGACCGCTTGTGCGTGAGATCACGGTGCCCGGCGAGGGCCGCGCTCCCTACGATGCGTGGTGGATGCAGCTGTTCCGTGCATCACCTGCCCTGTTCAAGGAGACGGATCCCGTGACCACAGGCGTCGCCGCACGCGAGAGCTACTACGAGCGGACGGGCGAACACTCCTACAAACCCACGGCTCACGCGGGGGGCGCGTGGAACACCGACGAACAGCACTTCAGCCCGCTGGCCGGGCTCGTCGTGCACGCCCTCGAACGGCACCTCAGTACGCGGCCGGGGAATCTCGTCCTCGCCAGGATCAGCTACGACATCCTCGGCCGCATCGCCCTCGACGAGTGCGAGATCACCGTTGAGACCGTTCGTCCCGGCCGGACCATCGAACTCCTCGAAGCGACCGTGGCCATCGGCGGGCGTCCGGTCGTCCGCGCCCGTGCCTGGCTGCTGGCGTCCCTGGACACCTCCTCCGTCGCCGACAGTCCCCACGAGCGACTTCCCGTCCCCGAGGAACTCACTCCCTGGCCGATGAGCGAGAGGTGGGACGGAGGCTACATCTCGTCCATCGACGTCCGCCGAACGCCTCCGCTCCGCAAGGGACGCGCGGTGGCCTGGGCGTCCTCGCCCGTCGGCCTGGTCGCGGGCGAGCCGATCGGTTCCCTCGCCTCGTACATCGCGCTGGTGGACATCGCGAACGGCATCGCCGTCCAGCAGGACCCCACCGAGTGGATGTTCCCGAACCTCGACCTGACGATCCATCTGCACAGACAGCCGGAAGGACCGTGGACCGGGCTGGACACCACCACCGCTTTCGGCCCGTCGGGACAGGGACTCACCAGCAGCGTCCTGCACGACCTCCGGGGGCCCGTCGGCCATGCCGAGCAGATCCTCACCGTCCGCCCGCTGTCCGCCGACTGAACCGCGTCTCCCGGCCGTCGCGCGGCGAGGCGTTTGTTCCGGCAGCTACGGGGCGCGGAGCGGGCCCGGAAAGACGGGTGGGCGGGGCCCGGTTCCGCTAGGCTCGGGTCATGACCTCCGTGCTGTGCCGAAACCGGTGGCGCTCCTTCTAGGAGCGGCCACCTCCCCTCTGCACGGAATCCGGGCCGTTCGATATGGACGGCCCTTTTCCCTGCCCTCGTACGGGTACGGATGCCGGTGGTCACGGCGGGCCGTCCTCCACGCAACCAGCACTCGCGAGGAGAGAAACCCCATGAGCAGCACCGTCACCATCGCATCGCCCGAGCAGCGCGCCGCCGAGCTGGAGGCGCGGATCCGGCAGGCCCCGGAGAAGTTCCGGGTGATGACCGGGGACCGGCCCACCGGGCCCCTGCACCTCGGGCACTACTTCGGCACCCTCCACAACCGGGTGCGGCTCCAGGAGCTCGGAGTGGACGTGTTCGTGATCATCGCGGACTATCAGGTGCTCACCGACCGGGATCTCGCCGACCGGCTCGGTGAGCACATGGAGGGGATGCTGCTGGACTATCTGGCCGTCGGCATCGACCCGGCGCGGTCCACGGTCTTCAACCACAGCGCCGTGCCCGCGCTCAATCAGCTGATGCTGCCGTTCCTGAGCCTGGTCTCCGTCGCGGAGCTGAACCGCAATCCCACCGTCAAGGACGAGATCGCGCATTCCCGGCAGTCGGCCGTCAGCGGGCTGATGTTCACCTATCCCGTGCACCAGGCCGCCGACATCCTGTTCTGCAAGGGGAACCTCGTCCCGGTCGGGCAGGACCAGCTGCCGCACCTCGAAGTCACCCGGACCGTCGCCCGGCGCTTCAACGAGCGGTACGGGGCGGTCTTCCCGGAGCCGGACGCGCTGCTCTCCGACGCGCCGCTCCTCCTCGGCACCGACGGCACCAAGATGAGCAAGAGCCGGGGCAACTCCATCGCGCTGGGCGCCGACGCGGACGAGACCGCCCGGCTGATCAGGACGGCGAAGACGGATGCCGAGCGGCACATCACGTACGACCCCGAGAACCGGCCCGGGGTGTCCTCGCTGGTGCTGCTGGCGGCGCTCTGCCTGGACCGTGACCCGCACGCCGTGGCCGAGGAGGTCGGCGGGGGCGGTGCGGCCGGCCTCAAGCGGACCGTGACCGAGGCCGTCAACAGCCGGATGGCACCGATCCGGGCCCGGCGGGCGGAGTACGCGCGGGACATGGGGTACGTACGGTCGGTGCTCCGGGCCGGGAACGAGCGCGCCAACGAATGCGCGGCGGCGACGCTGGAGGAGGTGCGGGGCGTGATGGGCGGCGTGCTTCAGTAGCGCGTCCGCCCGTCGGCGGTGGGTTCCGGCCAGGCGCCCCGGGCCGCGACGTCCAGGATCAGGGCGGCGATGTTCCACGCGTCGTCGGCGCCGCTGTGGTGACGGCCCTCCAGGGGGAGGCCGGCGATCTCCAGGGCCTGGGCCATGCCGGGGCGCTTGCGCAGGCCGTGGGCGGCGGTGAAGGGGAGCTTGGCGTTGGTGTGGCGGTGGCCGAAGGGGTACCGGGTGCCGGTCGCCCGGCACTGGCGGGTGAACTGGTTGCGGTCGTAGTCGCCCCAGCTCGCCCAGGGGCGTATGCCCGCCCGGTGCTCCGTCGCCAGCAGGCGGCAGGCCTCGGCGAAGGACACACCCGTGTCCACCTCGGCCCGGGTGAGGCCGGTCAGCCCGGTGCAGAAGGGGCTGACCGTGGACCGGGCGGGCCGGACCAGGATCCGGTGGCGGGCGAGCCGCTCCGCCGCGCGCAGGTCGAGGACCGTCAGACCGATCTCGATGATCTCGCTCACCGCGCCCGGGGGCGGCTGCCCGTCCCAGCAGGTCGCCTCGATGTCGATCACGTTGAGGAGGTCGGGGGAGTCGGTGTCCATGGGCGGCAGGGTAGGTGGAGGGGCGCGTGCCGGGCATCCGGATTTCGGCGTCCACCGGCCTTCCCGCCAGGCTGCTCCGGCGTTCGGTCAGTTCTCCTGGCGCGCCCGCCGTGTCTCCGTCACGCCCCCGGGGCCACCCGGAGTCGTCCGCGCAGCAGTTCGGCCAGGCCCCGGCGGGTGGCGGCGATCACCACGCGGTCCTCGGGGCGCAGTACGTACCCGGGGTGCAGGTCCCAGACCAGGCCGGACGGGTGGTCCGGGGTGGCCGTGGTGGGGGCGGCCAGGTCCGGGCGGCGGTCGCCGGGCGGGGTGGCGTCCAGGGCCAGGACCCGCCAGGCGCCCGCCCGGAACGCCTGCTCCACCGTGTGGCCCTCCAGCTGCCGGTGGCCGGCCACCTCTACCGCCGCGAACAGCATCACCTTGCGCTCGACCGGGATCGCACCCAGGATCTGACGGCCCATCATGGCCACCGCGAAGGCCGGGGCCGCCAGATGGGAGACGGAACGGGAGCGGGTCACGGCCTGGGGGTGGGCGGTGCGCAGGGTGCGGTAGACGGCGGTGGCGAACTCGTCGTCGTACAGCCGCAGCGCCACCCGCAGATCGGGCTTGACCGAGCGGGCGTAGAGGGCCGCCTCCAGGTTGGTGGTGTCGACGCTGGTCAGGGCGAGCAGTGCGCGGGAGCGCTGGATCTTCGCCGCCTCCAGCACGCCTTCCTGCGTGACGTCACCGAGGACCACCGGTACGTGCAGCCGGCGGGCGACCGGGATGCCGCGCGCGTCCGGGTCCTCCTCCACGCACACCACGGGGATGCCGAGTTCACGCAGCCGGACGAGGACCCGGGTGCCGATCTTGCCGAGCCCGAGCAGCACCACATGGCCGGAGAGTCCGCGCGGCGGGCGGCGCAGGGAGGAGGCCGTGCGGAGCGAGCCGAAGGCTTCCAGGACGCCCGCGACGAGGAGCGGGAGCAGCATCAGACCGGCCACGCCCGAGAGGATCTGGATGATCTGGCGGGCCGTCTTGTCGCCGATCGCCGGGTCGCCCATCGCGAAGAGGTCGAGCAGCGTGAGGTAGGTGGCGTGCAGGGGGTCGTCGCCGGTGGTGATCGTGGAGGCGATGGCCAGGCCGAGCACGGCCAGGCCGACACCCAGCGCGGACCAGCGCAGCCGCCGTGAGAAGACCTGGCCGAGCGGCGCGCCCCGGCCGCCCATCCGGGGCGGTGGTCCGGGCGGCCCGGCCTGGCTGACCGCCTCCAGGACCACCGTGCCCCGGCCCGTGGCGGCGGCCACCTGCCGTTCGTCGGGCAGCAGCCGGGGGCCCTCGTCGCCGCTGCTGTCGGAGCCCTCGGTGCCCGCCGGGTCATGGGTGGTGGAGGAGAGCAGCGCGAGGGTGCACAGGCCGGGGTCGGCGATCTGGCCGCCCCCGGGCGGGGTGCGTTCGGCGGCGCGCAGCAGCAGGCCCTCCGCCTGGATGACCTTGCTGGAGCCGGTGAGGACGGTGGCCGCGAGGGCGGGGGCGGCGGTGTCGGCGTCGGAGAGGACGGTGGTGGAGGCGTCCAGGGCGGCCCGGTCCAGGCCGGGGGCGGCGACGGCGGCGGCCTGGTCGAGCAGTGTCTCCAGGTGCTGGCCCAGCTTGCGGTTGTAGAGCCGGATGACCAGCCGGAGGCGGGGATTGAGGCGGCGGGCGGTCAGCGCGGCGCGGATGTTGCGCTCGTCGTCGTCGTACACCAGGGCCAGGGCGGCGGCCGAGGCGACGCCCGCCTCCTCGAACGCCTCGTCGGACGGCTCCGCCGCCGCCAGGATGCGGACCGGGTCGACCCCGGCGTTGGTGTCGTCCCCGAGCGAGTCGGCCCCGCCGCTGCCGCCGTTGCGGGCCATCGCCGACGACATCCGGCCGAACAGTGCCGACGCCAAACCCCGCCCGGTCAGCGGGAGTTCGGGTGCGCGGGCGTCACGGCCGGGCGGCAGGACGAGGGTGACCCGCTCCCCGTACACGTAACGCAGCTCGACGGCGAGCCGCCGGGCCAGTGCGTCGTCGCCGCAGACGACCATGTGTCCGCTGAACGGGGAACGTTGGGGCTGCTGGGGAAGTGGGGGCACAAGTCCCAGCATGCCTTGCTCCTCTCCTCCGTGGGCGTCCGGTCAGCGATCTTCTGCCGGTCCGGCGGGCGGGGAAGCCGCGTGCCGGGCCTGCGGGTTGGTGAG
Organism: Streptomyces sp. NPDC127117; assembly: GCF_042677325.1. Classification (NCBI taxonomy): domain Bacteria; kingdom Bacillati; phylum Actinomycetota; class Actinomycetes; order Kitasatosporales; family Streptomycetaceae; genus Streptomyces; species Streptomyces sp. NPDC127117. The sequence goes on along the minus strand of NZ_JBHXTM010000029.1, from coordinate 64,102 downwards.
CACATGGCGCGGGTCGGCCACCCGGACGATCGCCGACTCGACCGCCGCGACCCGGTCCGCGAGCAGCCCCAGCGCGGCGACGGCCCGGGTCATCGGGTCGCCGTCCGGGCCGCCGAGGGCCTGCGTCCGGACGTAGGAGGTGGTGATCGCGGACCAGCGCGCGGACTGTTCCGGGGTGAGCCGGCCGCGCAGCGCGGCGAGCTTCAGCAGGTTCGACTCCGCGCCGGTGGTCAGCGTCTGGGCCTCGCCCGTGTAGTGGTCGTCGATGACGTCGGACAGCTCCGCGTCGTTCATCACCGGCACGATCCGTTCGGCGATCTTGTTCATGTTGCGGTACGAGCCCTGGAGCCGGAACGGCGGTTCGGTGCGCGTCGCGTCCGTCTGCGCGGCCGACGCGATGTACGCGGCGTTCACGGCCAGCACCGTGTCCCGGGCGGTCAGCAGATGGCGCAGCACCGCGACGATCCGGTCCACCTCGGCGGGGGTGTACGGGTGTTCCAGCCGGTCCGTGCGTGCCGCGCTGTCGCCGGAGGCCAGCCGTACGAACAGGGCGAGATCCGCGCGGGAGCGCCCGGCGAGCGGTGCCAGCACCGGATTGGCGGTCAGCGCGTTCTCGACGAAGCTCAGCGCGAAGACGTCCTCGCGGCCGCTCAGCACCTCGCCGAGGTTCCACACGTCGGCCCGGTTGGCGAGCATGTCCGGGATCCGGAACCGCTCCCCCGACTCCGTGTACGGGTTGCCCGCCATGCACACCGCGAACCGTTTGCCCCGCAGGTCGTGGCTGCGCGGCTCGCCGTCCCGCACGCCCTCGATCCGGCGGGTCGCGTCGCAGAGCGGGATGAACTTCTGGAGCAGTTCGGGCGAGGTGTGCTGGATGTCGTCGAGGTAGAGGAGCGTGTTGTTGCCGGACTCCAGCGCGAAGTTGATCTTCTCGATCTCCTGGCGGGCGGTCGCGGTGCGGGCCTGGGCAGGGTCGAGCGAGGTCACGTCGTGGCCCAGGTTCGGGCCGCTGATCTTGACGAGGACCAGGCCGAGCCGGTCGGCGACGTACTCCATCAGCGTCGTCTTGCCGTAGCCGGGCGGCGACACCAGCAGCAGCAGGCCCTGCGAGTCGGTGCGCCGGTCGGCGTCGGCGGTGCCGAGCTGCTTGGCGAGGCTGTCCCCGATCAGCGGCAGGTACACCTCGTCCAGCAGCCGGTTGCGGACGAACGCGGACATGACGCGCGGCCGGTGGTCGTCCAGCCGCAGCCGGGCCCGCTCGGCGTTCACGAGTGCGGTGCGCCGGCGCTGGTAGGCGCGGAACCCGGGGACGGCCTCGGTGCGGAACCCGGCGGTGCGGGCGAGGAGTTCGTCGATCCGGACGGTCAGCGTGCCCCGGTCGATGCGCGGGTGGGTGCCGAGCAGCCCCTCCACCCGTGCGGTCGGCGGAGCCTCGCAGTCGTACCGGCCGAGCACCGGCTCCGGGCAGAGCTCCACGGCCACGGCCTCCGCGAGATCGCCCGCGTCGATCCCGCCGCCGCTCGCGGTGGCGTACGGGGCGAGCCAGCCCTCGACGAGCTGGCGGCGGGCCGGAAGGTCGTCGCCCAGCGCGGCGAGATCCTCGTCGTACGCCGAAGTCCCGGTAGTGCGCCGGAACTTGTCCAGGAAGGTGCGGACGGCGGCGCTGGTGACGAATCCCTCCGGGCCGCTGGTCAGCTCCTCGAAGAGGTACGCGGCGACGGCGGCCGGGGCCTCGCCCCCGATGACGGCCGCCCACTCCTCCTGGAGGGCGTCGACGGCCGGGGCCAGGCCGAAGGTCTCACGGGCGCGGGCCAGCGAACGGGCCCGCCGGGTCCATGAGGTGCGCCGCGCCTCGTCCGCGCCGTACGCCCAGAAGAGTTGAGCAGTTGCCCGGACGGCGGGCGGGCAGCGCAGCAGTCCGGCCCCGGCGTGCAGCCGCAGCAGGGCGGTGAGGATCGCGGTGGCGTCCTCGTCGTGGACGCCGCGCTGATAGCCCTCGTCGTACGCGGCGGCTGCCGACTCCCGTACGAGGGCGGCGAGTTCGGCCGGGGCCAGGGCGGCGAGGGTGTCCGCGCCCCGCTCGTCCAGGAGCCGGGCGGCCAGGTGCTCGCCCCGGTAGACCTGCGGGGACTCCGAGGGGAGGGTCTGCTCCCAGTACGGGCGGGTCGCCTCGAACTCCGGGTCGGTGACCGGAGCCCGGTAGTCCGTGCCGGTGAGGGCGAACGCGAGCCGGTCCCCGTGCGGGACGAGCGTCAGGTCGAAGGGCTGGGTGTTCACGGCGAACCGGTGCCGGCCCAGCCGGATCGTGGCGCCGCCGTCCGCGTACAGCTCACTGCGGTCGCGCAGCGCCCGCCCGGCCTCCTGGCGGGCGGCCAGCAGCTGCCCGTCGAGTTCCTCGGCCCGCACCGGATCACCGAGTCCGCGCAGCTCGTCGGCGGTGCGGCGGATCCTGGCGGCCATCGGGTCGGTGGCCAGGAAGGTGTTCACGGCGTCCAGGTCGGGCAGCGCGGTCAGCCGCCGGGAGACCGTCTCCAGGACCCGGGCCGCCGACTGGGCGAGCCGCTCGGCGCGCCGGGCGCGGGCGTCCTGGAGGGTCTGCTTGCGGGCCGAGAACGCCTCGTACACCTCCGTCCGGCGCTCGGCCAGCTCGGCGAGGAAGTCGTCGAACTCCGCGAACCGCGACTCCAGGTTTTCCAGCTGGAGCAGCAGCCTGGAAAGTTGATCGTCGCAGGCGTCCGGGGTGTCGGCGGCGGCGATCGCCCCGGTGACGGCCTGACCGAGCAGGGCGAACTCGGCGGCGAACTCGGCGCGGCCCTCGTGGTCGAGGAGTTCGCGGCGGCGGGCTTCGAGGGTGGCGCGGGCCCGGTTGACCCCGCCGAGCACCCCGGCGATCCGCTCCAGGATCGACGTGCGCACCGTCGTGTCCCCGATGTCGAGGCCGGCGACGACCTCCGTGACGGTGCTCAGCCCGTCCGTCATTCCGCTCAGCCGGTCGCCGAGCGCCGACGCGTCCGCGACGGTGGCGAGCCCGGACGCCTCGGCGGTGAGCCGGGCGATGTCTTCGTGGTAGCCGGCGAAGGCGTCGTCCCGGCCGAGGAATGCGACGGCGCGCTGACCGGCCGATTCGAGGTCGGCGGCGGTCTCGGCGGAGAGTTCACCGATGCGCCCGGTGTCCGCGTACCGCATCTCGGCCAGTGTCGCCAAGTGGCCGTGGGCGCGGCGCAGTTCGGTGAGCTGGTCGACCCAGCCGGCGGCCGAGCGCGGAGCCTCGCCCCGGATGCGGCGGACGAGTGCGGTGAGCCGGTCCGCCGTCTCGCTGAGCGCGTCGGCGGCCTGCCGGGTCAGCTCCCGTACGGTCTCGAACTCGGTGAGCACCTGCTCGGCGGTCGCCTTCAACTCCGCCAGCGGAGCCGCGAGTTCACCGAGTTCGGCATCGGTGAGCCAGTGGTAGCGGTCGGTGGCCCGGGTGCAGTCCGCGACCAGCTGCGCGTACACGGCGGCGGTCGGCGTGGTCTCGGCGGCGCTGTGTGCCAGCGCCAGGCAGTCGGAGATCCCGCGCACCAGATCGGCGTTGCCGACCCGGGCGAGCGGGCCGGTCCCGGCGGGGCGGGCGGCCGCGTGGGTGTCGGAGACGTACGGGGTCCGCCAGCGCTGCAAGGGGTGGACCCGGGCCGGTTCGTCGCCGGTGGCGGTGGTGCGCAGCAGGACGAGGGTGCCGTCGTCGAGCAGGGCGTGGCCACGGCCCTGGAGCGGGGTGGCGACCTCCTGCCGGATCAGGTTGTAGGGCAGCAGCAGACCACGGCCGTCGTCGGGGGAGCGGAAGACGTAGAGGACGTCCTCGCCGTTCGGGGAGCGGACCGCGCCCTCGAAGACCGGGTCGGTGAGCGGCTCGGCGATGTCGAAGGTCTTGGCGGTGCCGGTGGTGAGGTAGTAGCCGCCGGGGAAGATGATCCCCTGATCCTCCGGCAGCCGGTGGCAGGCCGGTCCGATGCCGTCGAGCCGCAGCACGGTGCCGAGCAGCGTGTTGAAGACCAGGTGGCGCCAGGACTCCTCGTTGTACGGGCGTACGCGGAGCAGGACCAGCGGCCCGATCGTCGCGTGCTCGACCTCCGCGTCGGCCAGCGACTGGAGGGGCTCGGCGACCGGCTCCCGGTAGATCCCGTCCGGGGTGTCGGTGTCGTTGACCGTCTTGACGGTGAGGGTGCCGCCGAGGGTGTCCACGTAGAGCGGGGCGCTGTCCGGGCCCTCCCCGCCCACCGCGATGTGCGGGTGGCGCCCCAGCACGTGCGACTCGCGGCCGGCGGCGGTCCAGGTGAAGTCGTGCGAGGGCGGGAAGACATGGTCGCGGTCGCCGCGCGCGTCGAGGAAGGCGCCCGGCGACCCGTCCGGGGCGAGCGCCCAGCGCAGCACCCGGATGCCGTCCGCGCTCTCACCGGTACGGAAGACGGCGAGCAGCTTCCCGTCCACCAGGCGCAGCCGCAGCAGCCGGGCGTCGCGGTAGTAGCGGTGCAGCGCGGTGAACTCGCGTACGAAGTCCTCGTCGGCCGTCGGCCCGCCCTGGACCTGCTCCCCCAACTCCGGCCCGTACAGGGCGAGTACGTCGGCCACCTCGGCCGGGTCGGCCGCCCCCGGGCCGCGCTCGAAGCCGAACAGCAGCCGGCCACCGACGGCCACCAGGTCGCGGGGGACGGCCGGCTGCCCGGTGCGGATGCGCTCGGTGCCGGTGAGCCGGAGCTCGGTGGAGCCGAACTCCTCGGTGCGGCGGGCGTTCAGCTCCGCGGCCCGGCGCGCCAGTTCGGCGGCCCGGTCGCCGAGCCGGCGGCGCAGCACGTCGTACGTCCCCGCGTCCACGGGGCCGCCGGTGGGCGCTGCGGTCGTGGTGTCGGTGTCCATGCGTACGACTCTCCCTGCGAGCTGTTGCGAGCTGTGTGGTGCGTCCGTCCGGCGGCCGGGGCGGTGCGGCCGCCGGACGGACCGGGTTCCGTCCTACGCGACCGGCGCGGACCCGTTCCGTGAGACGGGTACGGCGGAGACGTCCGCCGCCTCCGTCACCGCCGAGACCGGCATGTCGGCAAGCCCCAACTCCTTCGCTGCGGACAGGAGTTGCTGGATCTGCCCCGGTGCGACCCCGGCGCCCGGCGACCGCATCATCCGCATCAGCAGCGCGGACACCGTCAGGTTCTGCACATCGCCGGTGGACACCGAGCCGAGCACCCGGGTCAGGTCCTCGGTGAACGACGACGTGCCGTTCAGCCACGGACCCGCGAGGGCCTTCGCGGTGGCCGAGTTCTCCACGAACCCGTCGAAGCTCTTGCCCATCGAGACGGCCGAGACCAGCCGGTCGAAGAAGACCGACTCCCCGCCGACGATGTCGATGTCGGCGTTCTCCAGGCCCGTGGCCAGCACCGTCGCCTGTGCCTCGGCGACCTGCCGCTGCACGTCGAGGCCGGCCAGCCGGATCTCCTTCTCCGCGGCGAGCCGCAGCCGGTACTCCTCGTGTCCGCGCGAGGCGTCGTCCAGTGCCGCCATCGCGGCCGCCTTCTCGGTGAGGCCCGCCGCCTCGGCCTTCAGCTTCTCGCCGATCATCGCCGCGTCGGCCGTCGCCTGGGCCTGGGTGCCCTCGGCCGCCGCGAGGGCCTTGAGCCTGGACCCCTCGGCCTCGGCCCTGAGCCGGGCGGAAGTGGCCTCGGCCTCGGCGAGACCGGCCTTCTCGATGACGTCGGCCTCCGCCTCACGCACCTGGATCTCGGCGAGGCCGGGTGCCGCGGACTCCGCCTGGATGCCCTCGGCCAGCCGCAGCTTCGCCCGGGCGTCCAGGTCCGCGGTCTTCAGCCGGGCCTCGGCGAGCGTCAGCTGCTCGGCGGCCACGTGGGTGGCCGCGGACTCGGCCGCCTCGGCGGCCTTGATGTCCTTGACCAGCTTCTCCTGGGCCTCCGCCTCGGCGGCGATGATGACCGACCTGCGGGTGCGCTCCGACTCCTCGACGGCCCGCAGCGTCTTGATGGACTCCTCCTGCTCGGCGACCGTACGGTCCACCGCGATCCGCTCCCGGATCACATCGGCGACCTCGCGGCGCTCGGCCTCGACCTCCTTGGTCGCGGCGATCCGGTTCAGCTCGGTCTGCCGCTCGCGCCCGATGACCTCGATCAGCCGGTCCTTCTCGATGCGCTCGTTCTCCACTGCGATGACCCGCTCACGGTTCTTCTGCGCGACGGCGATCTCCCGCGCCTGGTTCTCCCGCTGGATGCCGAGCTGCTCCTCGGTACGGATGAACGCGGTCTGGGCGCCGAGCCGCTCCTCCTCCTGGACCTTGGCGGTCGCGGCCTCCTCGCGGGCCCGCAGCGTCTCGACCTCGCGGCGCTGCTTGATCTCGGCCTCGGCCTGCCGGCGCTCCAGCTCCAGGATGGTCTCCCGGGCGTCGACGTCCTGCCGGGTGATCTCCTTCTGCTCGGTGCGCTGGAACTCGTTGGTGCGCACGTGCTCGATCGCGGTCAGCTCGGTGATCTTGCGGATGCCCTGCGCGTCCAGGATGTTGGCGCCGTCGAGCTGCGTCATCGGCGTCTGCTCAAGGAAGTCGATCGCGGCGTCGTCGAGGTGGTAGCCGTTCAGGTCGGTGCCGATGACCCGGATGATCCGGTCCCGGAACTCCTCGCGCTTGGTGTACAGGTCGACGAAGTCCAGCTGCTTGCCGACCGTCTTGAGCGCCTCGGCGAACTTCGCGCCGAAGAACTCCTGGATCGCCACCTTGTCGCTGGCCCGCTCCGTACCGATGGACTGGGCGACCTTGATGACGTCCTCGACGGTCTTGTTGACCCGCACGAAGAAGTTGATGTGGATGTCGGCGCGGATGTTGTCCTGGCAGATCAGGCCCTCGCGCCCGGTGCGGCGGATCTCGATGGTTTTCACCGAGATGTCCATGGTCTCGGCCTTGTGCAGGACCGGCAGGACGACGGCCCCGGTGAAGGTGACATCGACCTTCTTGGTCTTGGAGATGATCAGCGCCTTGCCCTGCTCGACCTTGCGGAAGAGCCGGCTGATGACGAGGAGCAGGGCGACGGCGATGAGCAGAACGACGGCTACGAGCACACCGAAGCCCAGGGTGATGGCATCCATGACAGTCCTTGCGGCTGGTGAGGAAGGTGGTGAAGGAAGAGGAGGGGTGCGGCGGTCCCGGCGGCGGGCGCCCGACGGTGGGCGGCCCGGCGCACGACGGCGGTGCGACGGCGACGCGGCGGACGGATCCGGGCGGTGCCGGCGGCCTCGGCGGCCCGGGCGGTCAGCCGGTGCGGCGTGGGCCCGTGCCTGGTCGCGGCGTCGGCGGGCCAGGGTCCAGGGCCTTGTCGTAGGGCGAGACCCAGAAGAACTCGCCCTCGTCGTCGTACGCGTACAGAAGTCCCGCACTGCCCGCGGCGAGGGCCGGGCCGTCCACCGGAGCGAGCAGCCTGACCTGGACGATCGCGGTGGAGCCGTCGTCCGCGGTGACCTCGGCCTGGCCGAAGTCGGAGCTGACGGAACCGGTACGGACCGTGCAGACCCGGCCCAGGAAGTCCTGCCGCGATGGTGGAGGCTCGTCCGGGAAGCTCCGGCGGAAGCAGCGCACCAGGATCCGCAGCACGGACCGGCCGAGCAGCAGCGACCCGGCGAACACGGCACAGGCGAACGCGGCCCGGGTGAGGCCGGTGGCACCGCTGCGGTGCACCAGGACCGTACCGGTGAGACTGGCGAACCAGCCGACGACGACCATCACGGACACCGAGACGGTGACCGGCACCCCGCCGATCCCGGCCAGGTCGGTGTCGAGGTCGCCGTCGAAGGAGTGGTGGTCGGCCGCACCGGCCAGCACCAGGAGCCAGAAGAGGACGACGACGGCCAGCGCGGCGCCGAAGAGAACGGCGGGGAAGGCGGTCGCTGCGCTCAGGAACTCCTGCATCCGTCCACCCCTTCTCCTGCCGGGCGGCCGGTGGTGACTCCGCTGCTGCGGCACCGCATGGCGCGGTGCCGCAGCAGTCGGGTCGTTTCCCCCGTGTCCCCCCGTGTTCCCCCGGTTGGTGCTGACGGGATCGTGTCATTCGGGGCTGTGGGATCGCACTGCCGGAATCCGGCAATCTTTGCTCTTCCTTGATGCCGGGCACCGGCACCAGGCGGTATGCGTTGGGTGAGTGTCAACGTTGCGACAGGATTGTGAGGAGAACGCGTGCCGGAGCCGGAGATCCCCGATGACCTTCTGGCGGGGTATGACCGCATCCTGGCCGATGTGGCCGCCACCGGCCGCCGGCTCACCCGGGACGAGCTGGACGACCGCCGCCTCCTGGGCAGGGAGGCCGCCGAGTCCGGATTCCAGCTGCGCGCCCTGGTCGTCCGTCACATCGCGGCGACCCGTACCGCCTGGCCGCTCACCGTGGCCGACGGCGCGGCCACGGATTCGGTGCTGGCCGCCGTCGAGCAGGCCGTGGACGCCTTCGCGGACGGCTTCGAGCGGGCCCAGCGGATCACCGTGCGGCGCGAGGAGGCGGCGCGGCGCGAGTTCATCGACGATCTGCTGTACGGGCGCAGCGATCTGGGCCGGCTCGCCGAGCGGGCCACCCGGTTCGGGCTGCGGCTCTCCCGCGCGCACGCGGTGGCGGTGGCGACGGGCCCGGAGGCGTACACGGAGACCGACTCCGTGCCGCGCACGGTCGAGGCGGCGCTGCTCGCCCGGTTCGGCGGCCGGAAGATCCTGCTCACGACGAAGGACGGGCGGCTGGTCTGCATCGCCCCCGGCAGCCAGCCCGACGTCCTGCGGTACTTCGCCAAGCAGTCGCACGCGGCGACCGACGGCGGCCGGGTCGCGGTGGGCCGTCCGCACCAGGGGCCCGGCGGCGTGGTCCACTCCTACGACGAGGCGCTGGACGCGCTGGATCTCGCGGAGCGGCTGGATCTGGACGATCCGGTGCTGTACGCCGCCGATCTGCTGGTCTATCCGGTGCTGACCCGCGACCGGCAGGCGATGGCCGATCTGGTCCGCAGCGAGCTGGGCCCGCTCCAGCAGGCCCGCGGCGGTGCCGAACCCCTGCTGAAGACGCTCGCCGTCTACTTCGACGCGGGCTGTGTGGCCGCGGAGACGGCCCGCCGGCTGTCGCTGAGCGTACGGGCGTTGACCTACCGGCTGGAGCGGATCCATCAGCTGACCGGTTCGGATCCGTCCGACCCGTTGCACCGCTACACCCTGCAGACGGCGGTCATCGGCGCACGGCTGCTGGACTGGCCGGCCAAGGAGGTGTGACCCGGCCGCGGGGCCCGGAGGGATCTGATGGCGGGCCCCGGAGAAGAGAGTGGCCGGGGATGCGCAGGGGGGGGGAGTAGCGCATCCCCGGCCTGCCGGGCGCCGGCCGGTGGTCAGTCGGCGGCGCTTGTTCCGGCGGTCCGGGACGCCGGGCCGGGCAGTGCCGGTCCGGCGGACAGGGGGAGACCTACAGGTCGAACTCGTGCGGCGGGAGGTCGAGCGCGAAGCACGCCTCGCGCACGACGGCCTGCTCCGACTTGTCGAAGTCGCCGTCGGCGCCGCCGATGACGATGCCGATCTGGATGACGGCACGAGCCTCGGCGGGCTTCTTCTTCGCCTTGCCGATCTCCTGGAGCACGCTGACCTTGCCGAAGGCGAAGTCGGCGGTGAGCTTGTTCACGTAGTCGTTGAAGCGGCGCTGGAGGTCGTCCGCCGGGAAGTTCTGCAGGACCTCGTTGGAGGCGATCAGCGAGGCGACGCGCTGGCGCTCGGACGGGTCGATGGAACCGTCGGCAGCGGCGACAAGGGCGCACATCGCCATGCTCGCGTCGCGGAAAGCCCCGCTCTTCAGGTCGTTCTTCTTGGCTTCCAGCTGCGACTGCATCGACGAAGCGGATTCCTTGATCCGATCCCACAGTGCCATGACGTCTCCATACGTTGCTTGCGTTGCGTTGCCGGATGAAGTCCAACTCTACAGACGTGTAGAAGTTAGCAGCAGGGGCGGTTGCTGTGTTCCGGAAACGGCGGTAAGTAGGATGCTGCGACGTCGCGGCCGACGCGGCATCGCAGAAGGGCGGACCCCCGATGGACTCGGCCAGGCCCGGCCACCACCCGGACAACGAACCACCACGCGGCGGAGTGCCCGTCGGCGCCGAACCACTGCCCGGCGCCGAACCGCTGCCCGGCGTGGCGCGCCCCGGCGGCGGCGAGCATTCCGGAAGCCGGCGGCTGCGCAGGCGCGGGCAGGGCGAACTGGAGGCCCAGGTCCTCGCCGTGCTGCACTCGGCGAACGGCCCCGCGACGGCCGGCTGGGTCCAGGAGCACCTCGAAGGCGACCTCGCGTACACCACCGTCATCACGATCCTCTCCCGCCTCTACGAGAAGAAGGCCGTGACCCGGTCCCGCGAGGGCCGCTCGTACACCTGGACGTCCGCCTCCGACGAGGCCGGTCTCGCCGCCCTGCGGATGCGCCGGGTGCTCGACGGCGAACGCGACCGTGACGCCGTGCTCGCCCGCTTCATCTCAGCGCTCTCCCCCGGCGACGAGGAACGCCTGCGCGCCCTGCTCGCGCGGGCCGCCGCCCCGGACGATCCCGGCAACCCCTGTGACACGGAAGGCCTGTAGCCCACCGATGGGTGTCTTCGTCTGCCTGCCACTCGTACTGCCACTGACCGCGCTGCCGATCGCGCGCCTGGCCGAACAGCATCTGCACCCCCGCAGCGCGACCCGGCTGCTCGCCGTCGTCGGCGCGCTGCTCGCCCTGTGCAGCACGCTCTGCCTGGGCCTGCTGATGGTGGTGGGCACCGCGCAGCTCCCGGGCAACCCGCTGCCGGACAGCTGGTCGGACCAGGAGGTGCGGGACGCGGTGCCGTACGAGGTGAAGGCGGGCATCGTCGCGATCGGGGCGCTGGCTGCGGTGCTCGCGTCGTGCGGCTGGACGGTGTTCCGCCATGTCCGGCTGCGCGTCCGGGCGGGCCGTGCGCTGGCCGCCGCGCCCTCCGTCGTCTCCGGCGATGTCGCGCTGCTCCCGGACCCGGAGCCGTATGCCTACGCGCTGCCCGGCGGTCCGGGCCGGGTCGTCGTCTCGACCGCGATGGCCGAGTGCCTGGACGCCCGTGAGCGGCGGGCCCTGATCGCCCATGAGCGGGCCCATCTGGCCGGCCGGCACCACCGCTATCTGCTGGCCGCCCAACTCGCGGCGCGCGCCAACCCGTTCCTGCTGCCGCTGCGCACCGCGGTGTCGTTCAGCACCGAGCGGTGGGCGGACGAGGAGGCCGCGTGCGCGGTCGGCGACCGGCGGGTGGTGGCGGTCGCGGTGGGCAAGGCGGCGCTGTACTCGCACCGGGCGCCGGACGTCTCGGCCGGTCTCGCGGCCTTCGCGGCCCCGGCGGGCCCCGTGCCGCGACGGGTGGCGGCCCTGCTCGCCCCGGTGCCGCCGGTCCGGCTGTGGCCGCCGTCGTCCGCGCACGTGGCACTCGCGGCGCTGGTCGCGACGGTCGGCACGGCCGCCTCGGCGCTGTCCTCGCTCAACGCGGCCGTGACGCTGGTGGGGATCCTGCGCGCGGCGACCCCGCTATGAGCTGTACGAAGGGGATGGACTCGCCGGCCCGCCGGTAGCCTTCCGCGCTTCCGTCGGGTTCGTGGCCCAGGTACGCGCAGAGCCGGCGCGCGAGTCCGGGGTGCCGTGCCGCGTACCGCGCCATCAGCTCGCCGCCCTCCTCGGCCGGTACGAACCGCGCGGTCACCACATGGAACCGGCGGCCCACCTGCACGGTGGCCTGCGGGGTACGGGCCAGGTTCCGGTACCAGTCGGCGCCGGGCCCGAATCCGGACGCGACGGTCCAGCAGCGCCGTTCGTCCGCCACCGTCGACTCGACGACCTCGACCGTGGTGCGCCGGGCGAGACCGGAGACCCGGCCGGTGTGGACGAGCAGCAGCAACCGCCCCCGGAACAGCGGTCCGAGCCCCATCCGGAAGAGATGCGACGGGAGCCGGGCGGCCGTGCGCCGCCAGCCGGTCGGCGGGGGAGGGCGGTGCGGTTCGGCTGGGTCGGGGAGCTGTGGCGTCACCATGCAAACGTTGCATAGTCCAAAGGTTTGTGCCACCGTCCTGTGCCCATGTCCCGTACCGGGTGCCCAGGTCCCGAACCGATTCGAGTCCTGCGGACCGGCACGGTACAAAGGGGCATGGCCGCGCACGAACAGGCATCCGAGGAACGGTCCCCGGACCGGAGCAGGGACGACGTCGACGAGGTGACCCGTGCCGTGCTGACGGCCTCCAGGCTGCTGGTCGCCGTCTCGGCCCGCTCGCTGTCCGCGGTGGAGGACCGGGTGACACTGCCCCAGTTCCGGCTTCTGGTAGTGCTTTCCACACATGACGAGGTCAAACTCGTGACGCTCGCCGAACGGCTCGGGGTGAACCCGTCGACCGCGATGCGCATGCTGGACCGGCTGATCGCCGCGGGCCTGGCCGAGCGGCGGGTGAACCCCGCCAATCGCCGGGAGACGGTGCTGCGGGTCACCCCCGGGGGCCGCCGGCTGGTCGAGGACGTCACGGCGGGCCGGCGCCGGGAGATCGCGGGGATCGTCGAGCGCCTCGCCCCGGAGCAGCGCGCCGCCCTGGTCGACGCGCTGACCGCGTTCACCGTGGCGGGCGGCGAGCCGTCCGTGCCGGGGGGCGGCACGGACGCGTACCCGCTGGGCTGGACGCCCGAACTGCCCGCCCGCCACGACGACTGAACTCAGAGCCGGTCGGGCGCGAGCTCCCCCTGGGCGGCGGGCGCCGGACGCGCCGCGGGGACCTCGCCACCGCCCTTGTTGGTGCCGCCGCCCTTGCCGGTGCCGCCGCCCTTGCCGGCGCCGCTGTCCTGGCCGCGCCACGCCTGGATCTTCGCCACGACAGGCTGGGTCCATCGGGCGGTCAGCGGTCCGACGATGACGAGGATGAGGACGTACGCGGTGGCGATGGGCCCGATCCGGGGCTCGGTCGCCACGGCCAGCCCGGCGATGACGATGGAGAACTCGCCGCGTGCGACGAGCGTGCCGCCGGCCCGCCACCGCCCGCGCGAACCGATTCCGGCCCGCCGGGCCGCGTACCACCCGGTGGCGATCTTGGTGAATACGGTGACGACCGCCAGCAGCGCCGCGGGGAGCAGCACCGGCGGGATCTCGGCCGGGTTGGTGGAGAGCCCGAAGAACACGAAGAAGACGGCGGCGAACAGGTCGCGCAGCGGCGTCAGCAGCTTGCGCGCGCCCTCGGCGACCTCGCCCGAGAGCGCGATCCCGACCAGGAACGCGCCGACGGCGGCGGACACCTGCAACTCCTGCGCCACCCCGGCCACCAGGACGGTCAGCCCGAGCACGACCAGGAGCAGCATCTCCGGGTTGTCGGAGGACACGGCCCGGCTGATGAGCCGGCCGTGCCGCAGCGCCAGGTAGAGCACGAACCCGACGGTGCCGAGCGCGATGAGCAGGGCGATGCTGCCCCCTGCGAGGCCGACGCCCGCGAGCATCGCGGTGAGCAGCGGCAGATAGACGGCCATCGACAGGTCCTCGATGACCAGGACGCCGAGGATGACGGGCGTCTCCCGGTTGCCCAGCCGCCCCAGATCGGTGAGCACCTTGGCGATGACCCCGGACGAGGAGATCCAGGTGACCCCGGCCAGCGCGACCGCGCCCACCGGCCCCCAGCCGAGCAGCAGCGCCGCCACGGCTCCCGGGGTCGCGTTGAGCACGAAGTCCACGGCCCCGGAGGGGTACTGCGTCTTGAGGCTGGTCACCAGCTCCGAGGCGCTGTACTCCAGGCCGAGCAGGAGCAGCAGCAGGATGACGCCGATCTCGGCGCCGACGGCGGTGAATTCCTCACTGGCCCCGAGCGGCAGCAGCCCGCCCTCGCCGAACGCGAGCCCGGCCAGCAGGTAGAGCGGGATCGGCGAGAGCCCTATCCGCCCGGCGAACCGTCCGATGAGTCCGAGGCCCAGAATGACGGAGCCGAGCTCCACCAGCAGTGCGGTCGTGTCGTGCACGGTCAGCCCTCCGCGATGATCTCGGAGAGCGTGTCGACGCCCTCACGCGTACCGACGGCGACGAGGGTGTCGCCGATTGCCAGCCGGAAGTCCGGCCCGGGGGACGGATGCGCACTGTGCGTCCGCAGCACCGCCACGATCGACGCCCCCGTCCGGGTCCGGGCCTTCGTGTCCCCGAGCAGCCGCCCGCCGTAGGGCGAGCGCGTTCCGAGCGGGATGTGCTCGGTCACCAGGTCGATGCCCTCGGTGCGAACCGCGTCGATGGGCGCGGCGTCGATGAGGTGCGCGAGGCCGGTGGCCTCCTGCGGTGTCAGGGGTACCGAGAGCAGGCACGAATCAGGGTCGTCCTGGTCGTAGAAGCCGATGAACCGCCGCCCGTCGTGGTGGACGACGACGGAAATGTGCTGTCCCGACTCGGTCGTGTAGTCGTACTGCACACCGACTCCGGGCAGCGTGGTGCGGTGGGTTCCCATGGCTTCCTCCCGAGGGTGCGGCGGCTCTTGACGCACTTGGTGATCTCTTTATCTCCGCATTACCTTATCCGGAGGGTTCCGCCGTCTTCGGGGTGCGGGGCTGCCGGACCGCATCCGGCGGGCGCGAAGCGCGAGTGGGATGCTCGTCACCCGCTCCACGGCGAAGGCCCCGGCCTCAGGCCGGGGCCTTGCTTGTCGTTCCAGTGCTACAGGGGCTGCGGCAACGCACCCGGCTGCGACTCGCCCCCTCCCTGCATGGCAGGTTGATCCATCCCTTTGTCGCTGCTCAGCCGCGCCTTGCGACGGTGTAGACGTACAGGGCGATCACGCCGGCGACGCAGGCGAGGATCACCCATGAAGCGAAACCGGTGTGTTTCCCACTGCCCCTGGGCCGCGCGGCCTTCCCGGACCGCTTGGACCGCTTGGACCGCCCCGGCGCCGCCCGCCCCGGCGCGCCCGGCGCCACATCGGCTGCCGCCTCGGCGAGCAGGCGACGGCAGGTCGCGGCAAGCAGCTCCGTACCGGCGGACAGTGGCACCACGGCCTCCGAGCGCGCCGGAGCGGTGGTACCGCCGTCCAGAATGCGCCCGACGCGCACGAGAGCCTCGCCCCGGCCGCCCGTCGGAGCAAGGCTGATCCACCGTCGCACATGCTCACCCCGGATGACCACGCCGCCGGACCGCTCCCGGTACACGGTATGTTCCCGCCACAAGACCCCGGCCAACTCTGCGGCGATATCCCTCAGTTGTGCGCTCACGACCCCTCCCCCTCCGCCTGCGGCGAATCGAACAAACATCGCACTTTAACGGCAGGTGCAGAGTCGAGGGCCCGGCAGCCCCGGCGACCGTCGCCGGGCCGGGCGGGCCAAGAAGGCCCGAGGCCGCGGCGAGGGAACGAGTTCCGGGTTGTCACCGCGATCGGCGCTCCGGAGGAGTTCGGTGATGACCACCAGTTCTGCGAAGCGCTCTGCTCCGCTGTCGAGAACGGCGGTCCCGGAGGGTGATCGGTCGCATCCGGTGTCGGTCACGGGCGCCCCGGGAATGCGGCACCGCCCGAGCGCACGGCCGCTAGGCTCCGCCGGGTGGACGACGACAGGCTGATCACAGCGCGCTTTCGGATCCATCTCGTACCGGCGGTGCTGGCGCTGGCCAATCCGCCCTGGCAACGTGACGTGTGGCTCGATCCGTCCACGTTCGAGAACCTGGACCACATCTTCCACACCCTGTTCGACGACTTCTGCGACGCCGATCACCCCGAGCGGTACCTCGGCATCGGCCTGCGCACCGAAGAAGAGGTCACACTCATGCGGCAACTCGGTGCCGCGCTCGAAACCGCCCGGGCACAGGCCCCGAACGACGCTGATGCGGAATACCTGCGCGCCGACAGCTGGCCGCAGGTCGTGGCCATCGCCGGCCGCCTCGCGCAGGTCATGACCGCCCATGACCTGCGCGAGCTTCTCGCACTGCATGAGGCCCGGGTCGCGAGCGAGGCAGCAGCGTGAGGCAGCGCTGAGACGGGGCGACGGAATCCGGCATCGGCCAGGTCGGAACGGTGGAGGCTTCGCCGTGAAGTCCTCACCGCCGTAGAGGGCTTCGTAACCGATCTCGATCACCGGGCGTTGGCTGCCCGGCTCAGGTCCTCTGCCCGGTGCCAGGACCGGCCGAAGCTCGTCTACCCGGCGTTGCAGTCGGTGCCGTCCCCGTCCGGACCGGGGGTGCTCCGGCCCAGGCCCCGGCGGATGGTGATCTCCACGGGTGAGTACGCGCCGTCGGCCCGCTCCAGTTCGTACGGTGCGGCCGGCATCAGGGGTGGCTGGGCCATGAAGCGCGGTCGCGTCCCGTGGTGCGGTTGTGCCGCGTGCAACAGGAACGGATGGCACAGGAAGACATCGCCCGGGGCCCCGGTGGCGAGGGCGAGTGGCCGGTGACCGGACGCCGCCACCAGGTCGGGCGCGAGGGTCAGCCCGCTCGCCCCGTCCTCCCCGTACTTCTCCAGCACCTTCGGTACGTCGAGGTGTGAGCCGACCCGGATCCGGGTCGGGGCGTCCTCCTCGCCGACCTCGCTGAACAGGAACAGCATCAGCAGCGCCCGGCCCCGGGAGCGGAGGTTTGTGAAGTACCAGCTCTCGCCCTCCGGCAGGTAGCTCCCCTCGATGTGCCAGCCCGCGTCGTCCGGCTCCTCCTCGTGCGGGAAGCGCAGCGGGAACGTGCCCAGCGAGTAGCGCGGTTCCCAGCGTCCCGCGCCGACGAGCAGGTCGTACGCGTGGTGCAGGGAAGGGGAGTTGGGTGCGGCGGCGAACGGCCCCTGCCCCATGCCGGGCACCCGGTGCACGGGCTGCGTCCACGTCGCCGGATCGTCCGGGTCGCAGCCCGTCTCCCGCCACAGCAGCCGCGCGCAGTCCGCGGCCACGCGTGGGGCGACGGCGCCCTCCAACTTCACGAAGCCGTCGCGGAGGAAGCGGGATATCAAGGTCTTGTCGTCCATGCCCTCATCGTGCGGCGGCACCGGTCCCGCTCACCCGACATTTTCCGCACCGCTTCTGTCGGGTGTTCACCGAGCCACTTCTCGCCCCGCGGCGTCGAGGCGGTCCTGCCCGGGCAACGGCTTGTTCCGGCGGTGCTTTCGACTTCCGTTGCGGTACGCGCATCCGCAGCCGCATCTCGGGGTGCGGGAGGCGCGGGGGCCGGCCGAGATCGCTGCCGAGTGGATTCGGCGCGGGGTGAGTGCCGCGGATCTGGGGGCGGAAACGGGGCCGGTCCCGGCTTCGCCGCCCCGCCCGCTCCCGGTAGCGTCCGCGATGCGGTGGCAGGGTCGTAAGCTCACGGTCACCGGCGGAAGGGACACGCGATGGCGGGCTTTCGGGATCTGAGGTTCAGGGCGGTCACGGCGCTCCAGCGGCACGTCGTCAATCCGCTCGCCAGACGCAGCCCGGGACAGATCCTGCTGGAGACGACGGGCCGGACCTCCGGGCTGCCGCGTCGTACGCCGGTCGGCGGGCGGCGTACCGGTCAGGAGTTCTGGCTGGTCTCGGAGTTCGGCGAGAAGTCGCAGTACATCCGCAACATCCTGGCCGACCCCCGGGTCCGGGTCCGCATCGCGGGGCGCTGGCACGACGGGATCGCACATCCGCTGCCCCAGGACGACGCCCGCGCCCGGCTCAGGACGCTGCCGCGTTACAACAGCGCCGTCGTGCGGACGGTGGGTACGGAGCTGCTGACGGTGCGGGTGGATCTCGCGGACTGACGGGTCCGGACATGGGCGTGCCCGGATGGTGTGCAACCACCCGGGCACGTAGGAGAGTCGGTCCGCCGGATCAGTCGGTGATCTCGATCTTGCCGTTCTGGTCGCCGGACGCGGTGGTGGGCTCCGGCTGGGCCGGGACTCCCGCCCTGGAGCCCGAGCCCTTGAGGTTCTTCAGCAGGGCGGCGATGTCGACTCCCGTGGTGGAGCTGAGGAGTTCCATGCCCTGGGCGACGTTGTCCGTGACGGTGCGGGACAGCTGGCTCGCGCCGTCCGTCGAGATCACGGTCAACTTGTCGACTGCGCTCAGTGGCTCGGACGCCTTGGCGACGACCTGCGGCAGCACCTCGACCAGCATCTGGAGCACGGCCGCGTCGCCGTACTGCGCGAAGGCGTCCGCCTTCTTCTGCATGGCCTCGGCCTCGGCCGCACCCTTCGCCGCGATGGCCGCGGCCTCCGCCTCGCCCTCGATGCGTACGGCGTCGGCGAGCGCCGAGCGGTGCAGCTTCTCGCCCTGACCGGTCAGGCGGGAGCGCTCGGCGTCCGCCTCGGCCTCCTTGACCTGGGCGATCCGGCGGGCCTCGGCCTCCTGCTCGGCCTGGTAGCGGGCGGCGTCGGCGGGCTTGCGGACCTTGGTGTCGAGCTCGCGGTCGGTCAGTGCGGCCTGGCGCTGGGCGACCTTCTCCTGTTCCTCCAGGACCTCCTGCTGACGGGCCGCCTCGGCGAGCGGGCCCGCCGCGTTGGCCTTGGCCGCGGCGGCCTCCGTCTCGGCCTTGATCTCCGCCTGCTTGAGGTAGAAGGTCCGCTCGGCGATGGCGATCTCCTCGGCGGCCTTCAGCCGGGCCTGCTCGGAGGCCCGCTTGGCGATCGCCTCGGCGATGTCGGCCTCCTGCTTGGCGCGGGCGGCCTCCGGGCGGCCGAGGTCCTCCAGGTAGGAGCCCTCGGTGGTGATGTCCTGGATCTGGAAGGCGTCCAGGATCAGGCCCTGGCCGGAGAGGCTGGCCTCGGCCTCCTCCGCGACCTGCCCGGCGAACGCGGCCCGGTCACGGATGATGTCCTCGACCGACATCCGGCCGACGATGGCGCGCAGCGCGCCGGAGAGCACTTCCTGGGTGAAGCCGACGATGCCGTCCTGCTGCTGGAGGAACCGCTGGGCCGCGGCCCGGATCGCTTCCTCGCTGCCGCCGACCTTGACGATCGCGACGCCTTCCAGGTTGGACTTCACGCCGCGCAGGGTGACGGCGCCGCGCACCGCGATCGGGATGTGCCGGCTGGAAAGGTCCAGGGTGAACTTCTGCTGGACGAACGGGACGACGAAGACGCCACCGCCGACCACGACCTTCTGGCCGCTGTTGTCGATGCTGGTGCGGCCGGTCACCGGGTCGGTGGACTTCTTGCCGCGGCGGCCGGTGATGATGAACGCCTCGCTGGGCCCGGCGACCTTGTAGCGGGTGATGACGACGAGGGCGAGCAGCACCAGGAGTACGACGACTCCGGCGACTGCGGTCACGACTGGGCTCATATGGGTGTCCCCCCTGCCTCCCTGCGGGGACGGCAGCTCGGTTTCGGGCGGTGCGCCGCGGTGTGGCGGCGCGGTGGATCGGCTCGGGCGGTGGTCGGTGCCCGACGGGTCGGACTCGGCGGCCGACGGGTCGGGCTCAGTGCTCGACGGCCGGGGCTCAGCGTTCTACGGGGCGGACCGCGACCGAGGTGGACGACAGTGCGGACTCCACCCAGATCTCGGTGCCGCGTGCGACCGGCGTCGCGCTCTTCGCCGCCAGCTTCACGGTCTGGCCCGCGAGTTGCAGCAGGACCTCTCCGTAGCCGCCGGCCGGGATGGCCGTGACGACCGATCCGGAGGTGCCCACGAGATCGTCGCTGCGCGGTGTGACGCTGGTCTGGTCCCGCATCAGGGCCCGGCTGAACTTCCAGGTCAGCCAGGCCGCGACGAGCCCGGCCAGCACTCCGGCGGCGGTCGCGACGACCGTGCCGGCACCGGTGGTGCCGAGCACGATCGCTCCGCCGAAGCCGAGCATCGAGAGGAACCCGGCGATGACCGGGAGGGACAGGAGGCCGTCGAACAGGCCGTCCAGTACGCCCCCGAAGAGCCCTTCGAGGACTCCGTCGAAGATCAGGGACAGCACGAGCAGAACGATTCCCGCAATGCCGAGACCGAGAAACAAGGTCACCTGGTCACCCTCCCCGATCTTCGAAATCCCCCGAACATTTCCGTCGAACTGGCTGGATGATCCCATACGTACCGACCGACGGGCATTGCCGGGTTCCGGCAATCTTTTACGCGTTCTTGATGCCGGAGAGCTGTTCCGTCAGTTTGTCGAGCGACTGGTACGTGGCACCGAGCAGCGCGACGTGCTTCCAGCGCAGCACTCCGTCGGGCCCGATGAGGAACACCGCGCGGCGCACCCCGATCCCGGGCGCCGCGACCCCGTAGGCGCGGGCGGTCTCCCGGCCGGTGTCCGCGAGCAGTGGCATCCGCAGGCCGTGGGCACGGGCGAACGACTCATGGCTGTCCACACCCTGTGGACTGATTCCCCAGACCTCCGCGTCTAGCTCCTCGAAGGCCTCCAGGCCCGAGGAGTACGAGCAGAGCTGCTTGGTGCAGACCGCCGTGTTGTCGCCCGGGTAGAACGCGAGGACCACGCAACGGCCGCGCGCCCCGGCCAGGGTGTAGTCGCGGCGTTCGAAGTTCTCGCCGTCGAGCAGACCGCCGGGAAGTGTGAAGTCCGGTGCGATCAGGCCGAGTCGCGGTGACGATGCCATGGCGTTTCCTCCGTGGTCCGGTGCTGTCGGGTTTTCTCCGTGCGTGCTCGGTACAGCATGCTCGGTACGGGTCCGGCTCCCCGCACCAGGAGGTACGCATGGCACGACCGCCGTCCACCGTGGGCCCGTCCGCTGCGGTGCTCCTGCTGCACGGCGGTGCGGAGACGGGCCTGGCCGCGCCGCCGCCGGGTCCGCTGAACCTGCCCGCCGTACGGATGCGGCCCTTCGCCCGGTCCATCGCCGGGACGACCGGCGGTGGCCCCGGCGGCGTTCTCGTACGCACCGTCCACTACGCCCACCGGGGCTGGAACGGTCCCCGTGAGGACCCGCTGCACGACGCCGTACGCGCCCTGGACGCGCTGCGCCGCGAGGCCGGGGAGATCCCGGTGGTCCTGGTCGGCCACTCGATGGGTGCCCGCGCCGCGCTCCGCGCGGCCGGTCATCCGCTGGTGCGCGGGGTGGTCGGCCTCGCCCCGTGGTGCCCGGCCGACGACCCGGTCGAACAGCTGGCGGGCCGCGATGTCGTGCTGCTGCACAGCACCCGCGACCGGATCACCGGCCCCCGCGCCTCCCAGCGGCTCACCGCCCGCGTCCGGCCGGCCGGTGCCCGCTCCTGTCTGGTCGCGATCAGGGGCAGCGACCACGCGATGCTCCGGCGCGCCGGGCAGTGGCACGCGCTGACGGCCCGGATCGTCGCCGGAATGCTGGGGCTGGGCCCGCTCCCCGGCCCGGTCGAGGCCGCCCTCGCACTGCCGCCGGACGCCCCGGCGGTGGACGGCACCCTCGATCTGGACCAGCTGTGAGCGCCGTGGTGCAGGGGTGGGGGAACGGGCGCACCCTGGTAGGGAGGTGATCGTCATGGTGATGACAACCGTCGGGTGGCATGTCGAACTGGAATTCGAAGAAGACACCCATCGCACCCGCGCGGCCGCCCTGGTCCGGCTTCCGGACGGTACCGAGGTGCGCGCTCACGGATATGCGAGCCGCCACCCCTCCGACAAGGACCAGCCGAGGGTGGGAGAGGAGATCGCGGGAGCCAGAGCGCTCAACGAACTGGCGATGAAGATGCTGACGAAGGCGCACGACGAGATCGACGAGGCGTCCGGCCGGACCTCGCACCCGCTCACCTGACGCGGCGGCCCGGACGCAGGTGACCCCGCCCGCACGGCGGCCACCGGCCCGGTCTGCGGATGCGCGGCGGGGGCGGGCGGCAGACGATTGAGGGCCGGGCAGCGGGTGGTCCGCGCCCGCCCAGGAGGTTGACGTGCAGGCCGATACGTACGCCGACGGCCCCGCGCCGTTCGACCCCCGCGCCTTGGCCGCGCTGGTCGACGGCACCATGGCCGGGGTGGGCGTGCTCGACACCGGGCTGCGCTTCCTCTACGTCAACCGGGCTCTCGAACGGCTCAACGGCATCCCGGCCGCCGAGCACCTCGGACGCACCCTCTCCGAGGTCCTGCCCGGGGTCGACGCGCGCGAGGACATGCTGCGGGCGGTGCTCGCCGACGGGAAGTCCCGCGAGATCACCTCCAGCGGATTCACCGCCGCGGCCGCCACGGTCCGGCGGTACTGGCACGGCGCGTACCACCGGCTGGAGTTCGACGGGCGGGTCGTCGGCGTGGCCGGGATAGTGCTGGAGGTCATGGCCTCGGACAAGGGACAGCGCGAGCTGGAGCAGGCCCGGCGCCATCTGAACCTGCTCGACACCGCGGCCGCCCGGATCGGCACCACGCTCGACATGGACACCACCTGCGCCGAACTGGTCGACCTCGTCGTGCCGGGGCTGGCGGACCTCGCCACGGTCGAGGTGTTCCCGCCCGACGTCGCCCCGCCGGTCCGGCCCGCACCGCCCGGGGTGCTGCGGCTGCGGCGGGCGGCGCTGCGGGCGGTGCCCGGGCTCCGCGACGAGCTGGACGGCTTCGGGCTGACCGGCGAGTACATCGACTACCAGGAGGGCGCGGCCGTACAGCGCTGTCTGGCGGTCAACCAGCCGGTGGTGGAGAACCGCACCACCGACGAACAGCTCGTCCGCTCCGCCCCCGGCCCGGAACGGCTCGCCGCCTACCGGGCCCTCGGGATGCACTCGGCGGTCATCGTGCCCGTCACCGTGCGCAGCGGCCCGCTCGGCATCCTCGGACTGATCCGGGCGGGCGACTCACCGGTCTTCACGGACGAGGACGTGGTGATCGCCCGGGAACTCGCCGGCCGGGCCGCCGTCGATCTCGACCACGCCCGCCGGTACGCACACGAGCACACCATCGCCCTGGAGCTCCAGCGCTCCCTGCTGTCCGAGCCGCGCCCGCCGCACCCGCACATCGAGATCGCCACCCGCTATCTGCCGGCCGACCGGAGCGTGATGGTCGGCGGCGACTGGTTCGACGTCATTCCGCTGCGGGACGGGCGCCACCTCAAGGCGATGGGCGATGTGATGGGGCACGGGGTGGAGGCGGCGGTCGCCATGAGCCACTACCGCTCCCTGCTGCGGATGCTCGCCGACGACGAGTTGCCGCCGCACCGCATCCTGGAACAGCTGGACCGGATGGTCGAACGGTCCGGGCTGGACCGGGCGGCGACCTGCGTGCTGGCCGTCGTCGACCGGATCGGCGGGGCGTGCGAGGTCGCGAGCGCCGGGCATCTGCCGCCGGTGCTGATCGACCACCGGGCGGGCGCCCGGGTGTGCGACGAGATGATGGTGGGGCCGCCGCTGGGCACCGGGCTCGGCGGGTACCGGACGACGATGGTGGAGTTCGATCCGGGCACGGTGCTGTTCCTGTACACGGACGGGCTGGTCGAGCGGCGCGGCGAGGACATCGACGCCTCGGTCGGCCGCCTCAAGGAGCTGACCCTGCCGGCCGGCGGCAGCCTGGAGCAGCTGCTGGACGACGTCCTGGAACGGTTCGGTCCGGGGGCCGAGGACGACATCGCGGTGCTGGCCTCCCGCACCCGGCCCACGGGGGAGGAGCCGGATCCGCCCGCCGCCCCTAGCCCAGTTCCAGGCTGGTGATGCCGAACAGGCCGGTGTGGTCGATGTCGGGCGACGGACCCGTGTACATCCGGGCGGTCTCGAACGACGGGGTGAGGCCCAGCTGTTCGGCGAGGCGTACGGCCGCCGGGTTGACGTCGGGTACGTCGATCGCGACCGGGACGCCTGGATCGGTCGCCGCCACCGCGCCGACCAGGGCGCCGGCCAGCTCGGGCGACTCCGCGTACACGGGGCCGATCCGGGACGACGTACGGCAGGGGCGCAGCACGGCCAGGCCGCACAGCTCGCCGTCGCGGACGGCGGCGAGCGAGGTGCGGGTGGGGTGGGCGATCCACGGCGCGAGGAAGCTGTCGCGGTCGGCGGGGAAGAAACGGCGGTCGTAGGCGGCGAGCCGGTCGAAGGGCACGGAGCGGCCGTCGACCAGCTCGGTGCCGGCCGGGGCGGGCGGATCGGCGGGCGGCAGGCCCTCGTAGCGCATGTTCGTCCACACGGAACGGAAGCCGGATTTGCGGTAGTTGGGCTGTTGGGCCACTACCCCGTCGAGGCCGACGTTGCGCCCGTCCAGCCGCGCCATGCCGGCCCGCCAGAGCTGGATTCCGTAACCCTGGCCCCGCAGGTGGGGGCGGGTGAGGTAGAAGCCGAGGAAGCCGAAGCCGGAGCCGTAACGGACCACCGAGACGCAGGACACCGGTTCGCCGTCGAGGCGGCCGATCAGGAAGCCGCGCGGGTCGGCGGCGAAGAAGGCGTGACGGTCGGTCAGTCCGGGGTTCCAGCTCTCCTCGTGGGCCCATTCGGCCAGCATGGTGAGGTCGTCGGCGCTCGCGGTGGTGATCTCGAAGTTCGGCACGGGGCAACCTGTACCCGTCCGGGTGGCCGTTTCAACGGATGTTTCCCGTCACCACCCGGTGCGCACCGATACGGGTCAGATCAGCAGGAACGCGCCCGCCGTCGCGGCCCCCAGCGACGCCCCGGCGACCGTCTGGGCCACCGAGTGGTACCCGAGCGCGACCCGCGACCAGCACACGGCGAGGGTCATCGCATAGCCGAGCAGCCACCACGGCGAGTGGACCGCGGCGAGCAGGGCGACGACGGCCGAGGCGACCGCGGCGTCCACCGAGATCTTCCAGACCGTGTTGACGGCCAGCAGGACCACGGTCATCGCCCACAGGGCGAGCATCGCCACGAGGATGCCGGTGGGGGCGTCGCCCAGCACCATCACCACCGAGCCGGTGCCGATGGAGCCGAGGATCACGAAGAAGATCGGCGCCCGCTTGGTGCGGTCGACGACATGGCGGTCGCCCCAGGTGCCGCGCCCGCGCTCCCATTCGATGTACCCGGCGGGTATGAGGCCCGCGCACAGGGCGCCGAGGAATCCCCAGAGCAGTCCGGTCCAGTGGCCGGCGGCGGCCAGGCCGATGCCGAGCATGCCGATCAGCAGCACGTTGCGGGGCTGGAAGATGTCGGTGACGGTGCGCGCGGTGGCGTTGTCCGGCGACGCGGGGGCACCGGGGGCGTCGGTGGTGCCAGGGGTGTCGGTGGTGCCAGGGGTGCCAGGGGTGTCGGTCGTGTCGGGGGAGGTCATGCTGTCTCCTCGGTGGAGGCCGTGCGGGGCGCTGCGGTCGCGGTGGACGGGCCGGGGGCGGCGGGCGGCAGGGCCGCTGCCAGCACCTGTGCCGCCCGGTCCTGCGGGACGGTCCGGTAGGCGGTGGCGACCCGGACCAGCCAGGCCACCTCGCCGTCCTGGTCGGTGGCGTGCTGGGTCTCGACCGCCGCGGCGGTGGAGGCGGGCGTCCCGCTGTTCTTCGCGGTGAGCGCCGCCTTGATCCAGTACGCCTCGGTGAGCGGGCCCGCCTTCTCCGCGTCCGCGGTGCCGTCCGCGGCGGCGTTCTTCGCGGCCGGGAGCAGGGTGTCGGGCACGTAGTGGCGCAGCTTCTCCACCGCGTCCGCGATGTCGGCGGCCCAGCGGTCGATACGCAGGTCCGCGGGGGTGTCGAAGCGGGTGAGTTCGCGGGCCAGCGAGGCCGGGGGGTCGAAGGGCTGCTCGGGGAACGCGGTCATCAACTCGCGCCACAGGCCGTGCAGTTTGACCTGGGCCCGCCAGAGCTTCGCGCGCCGCCGCCCCTTGCTGAGGGCGGGGATGGAGGCGCCCACGGCGAAGAAGGCGAACAGCACCACCTGCGCGGCCTCGGTGATCTCGTCGAAGCGGAGCGCGAAGGACTCGCTCGGGGTGTCGATGGCGCTGACCCACAGGAACAGGGTCCGGCTGACGGTGTAGCCGACCCCGATGAACATGGCGAACGTCATCATCCCGAGGCCGATCCGCAGATGGCGCATCCCGGCACCGGCGGTGGCCAGCGCCCACTGGTAGGCGCAGACGGCGGACGCGGCACCCAAGTAGAGGTAGAACACGCTCATGTACAGCGTGGCCCCCCACTGTCCCGCGTGGTCGGCGACGAAGCGGTCCGAGGGGACGGAGCGGTCGACGACGGTGAAGAACAGCACCGTCAGCAGGATCAGCGTGGCGATCGACGCCTTGGTCGCCACCTGCTGGATGGCGCGGGCGAACCGTACGTGGCGCGGGACGGCTCCGCCGTCGGGGTACTGGCCGTAGATCGCGACGATGTAGCTGAGGATCGCCAGGATCGCGATCGTCGCCGTGTAGTGCTTGATCAGTACGGCGAGGTCGGTGACGGCGCTGTCGTTGAGCGCGATGCGCACGGCCCGGGTCTTGGTCCACAGGGCGGCGGCGAAGCCCGCGTAGCAGCCCCACAGGGCCCGGCGGCGCTTGTCTTCTTCGTCGCCCCAAAGGGCAGCCGGCATGCGCCACAGGGCGACGGCCGTCATCAGGACGGCTATGAGATAGCCGGCGAGGTCGAGCGGGGTCACGGCGGATTCCTCGGGGTGGGGGAGACGGGGAAAGGTGCGGTGTCAGGAGCGGCGGAACAGGCCCCGGCGGCGGTTGGCGACCGGGCGGGACAGGGAGTTGGCCAGCCGTCCCACCATGTCGTCGCTGGTCACGTCCATGGCCATGCGGGGAATGAGCGAGGCCCCGAATTCGGCCATGCGCTCGTCGTGGGTGTCGTACTGCGCGCGGGCCTGCACGGTGCCGTCCCCGGACCGGAGCGCGTCCGCGATCGTGGCCACGACCGGTGACGGCGCGGGCGGGGACGGCGGGGACGGCGACGGCGGGGTGCCGGTCCCGAGGACCCGGGTGATCAGCGAGGTGTCGAAGACCGGCAGCAGCCGCCGCAGTTGTTCCGGATCGAGGGAGGTGCCGTGGTCGAACCACTCGTGGCACAGCTCGTGCAGGATGACGTGCTGGGTCTGGTACGCGGTCGGCCGGCGGCGGTAGAGCACGAAGCTGGTCCCGCCGGTCTTCAGCCGCAGCCCGCAGGCGGCGTTGACGCGGGCCAGCCGGTCGGGCATCTCGTGCAGCACGATGGTGCGGCCGCGGGCCGCCTCCATGTTCGCCACCAGTGCGTCGATGGAGAACGGCGCGGGGATGGGCAGGTCGGCGAGCCCCGCCTCGCACTCCTTCCGTAGTTCGCGCAGTGACATGGCGGTCTACTTCTCCGGCTCGCCATGGACGACGCCGTCGGCCGCGCCCTGCCGGCCCTTGGCGTCCTCCAGCAGCGAGAGCGCGAACTGCAGCAGCTCCGGCGGGAGACCGTCCTCGTCGAGGCCGCGCCCGGCGACCCCGCTGATCTCCCCCGTACGCCGCATCGCGAGGAACTGGAGCCCGGCGACCACGTCGTCGACGACCTCGGACTCCTCCTTGAAGAACCGCCAGTCCACGCCGAAGCCCAGACCGAGCGCCTTGAGGATGTCCTCGGACGGCTGGGTGACCTTCCCGGCCAGGATGTTGGAGAAGTAGCTGTGCGAGAGGGATCCGCCGCGTTCCTTGACCAGGTCCGCGAAGAAACGCCCCGAGATCTTCTGGCCGGGGAAGGTCTTCTCCACCATGTACTCGACCTTCTGCTGCAACGTCCGCAGCTCCGGTGTGCGTTCCTCGGCGCTGTCCATCCGGTCCCCCACGTATCCGCCCCCGTGCGATCAACGTTCACGGTCGTCGATTCGGTCAACGGGCTCGTACTGTAACGAACCCTGACGTGGCGTCCTCATAGCGGTAGGCGGTACGGGAACGGGCTTGCGTAAACACGCTACGTCACTGTTAACTCGAAAAAACACGGGCAGGGGACCACGAGGGGAGTCCCCTGCTCGTGATATCGACGGGTTCCGTGCGAATTCACCACGGACAAAAGGTGCATGGCGCACATACATGATGTGCGGACATGGGTGTAGCCCTTCACGACGGGGGATGCGTGAAGGGCTACACCCACATTATGACTGCTGGTCAGGCCGTCAT
Source organism: Streptomyces sp. NPDC127117 (assembly GCF_042677325.1). Classification (NCBI taxonomy): domain Bacteria; kingdom Bacillati; phylum Actinomycetota; class Actinomycetes; order Kitasatosporales; family Streptomycetaceae; genus Streptomyces; species Streptomyces sp. NPDC127117. The sequence goes on along the minus strand of NZ_JBHXTM010000029.1, from coordinate 36,253 downwards.
CAACTGGCCCCCGGGGCGGCGTGTCCCGGGGCGGGGCCGCGGCGGCGTCCCGGATCGGTCGGGCGGTTGCCGATTTCCGGTCGAAAAGAATTTCACGCGATTTCCTTCCCGATTTTCAATTCGAGCCGGATAGGATTCGGGGTCGTGGCTGGACGGGAATTGAATCGGAGTTGAATTCGAGTCCGGCGGGCCTTAATTATTCACCCTGTCGGGACGGGTCCGCCGTGCTATTCTGGAAGCAGTTGCAGTTGTGGTTCCCGCAAGACTCCAAGTGCGCTCCCCGGATCAATGTGCCGGGGGCTGCGCTTCTGTGTTTTCCGGTGCTTTTTCCGGATGGGGTAATCATCGCGGCGACGTGGGATCCGCACCGTGCGGTTTCCCCGGGAACTGCCCCCCATGAAGGAGACAGAACATGGCTACTGGCACCGTCAAGTGGTTCAACGCGGAAAAGGGCTTCGGTTTCATCGAGCAGGACGGCGGCGGCCCCGATGTCTTCGCCCACTACTCGAACATCGCGGCCACCGGCTTCCGTGAGCTCCAGGAGGGGCAGCGGGTGAACTTCGATGTCACGCAGGGCCAGAAGGGCCCGCAGGCGGAGAACATCACCCCGGCCTGATCCGGCCGCTCCGGCGCCGACGCGCTGCGACGACTTGCACGATCGGGGCCCGTACCTTCGGGTGCGGGCCCCGATCCGCTGCCGTCCATGCGGTCCGGCGCCCGCCCGAGCCACTCCGGCGCGGCTCATTTTTCGCAGCCGGGCTTCGTCCAGGCTTGTCAACGGCCCGTTCTTGCGATTCCTGCGCCGCCCGTCGCCGCAGCGAATTCCTCGATACGCGCCCTATCGAGGAAGGGTCCTGCATGGACCGCGATCGCACAGCACGTTCGAACGACCGCTTTTCCCGCCCCCGCTCCGGCAGCCGCAGGCCCGCCCCCGTACAGGGCGAGTTCGCACCGCCGAAAACCATCACCCCGGCGCTGCCCGCCATTTCCGCCTTCGCGGAGCTGGAGCTGCCCGAGCCGCTGTTGTCGGCGCTCACCGCCGAGGGCGTCACCACGCCGTTCCCGATCCAGGCGGCCACCCTGCCGAACTCCCTCGCGGGGCGCGATGTGCTGGGGCGCGGCCGGACCGGCTCCGGCAAGACGCTCGCCTTCGGCCTGGCCCTGCTGGCCCGGATCGCGGGCAACCGGGCCGACGCCCGCCGCCCGCTGGCCCTGATCCTCGTCCCCACCCGGGAACTGGCCCAGCAGGTCACCGACGCGCTCACCCCGTACGCCCGCGCGCTCAAACTGCGGATGGCCACCGTCGTCGGCGGCATGTCGATCGGCCGGCAGTCCTCCGCGCTGCGCTCCGGCGCCGAGGTCGTCGTCGCCACACCGGGCCGGCTCAAGGACCTCGTGGAGCGCCGCGACTGCCGGCTGGACCGGGTCTGCGTCACGGTCCTCGACGAGGCCGACCAGATGGCCGACATGGGATTCATGCCGCAGGTCACCGAGCTGCTCGACCAGGTGCTGCCGCAGGGCCAGCGGATGCTGTTCTCGGCGACCCTGGACCGCAACGTCGACCAGCTGGTACGGAACTATCTGCACGATCCGGTGGTCCACTCGGTCGACCCGGCGGCCGGTGCCGTGACCACGATGGAGCACCACGTGCTCTATGTGCAGGGCGCGGACAAGTACGCCACCACGACCGAGATCGCGGCCCGCGAGGGCCGGGTGCTCATGTTCCTGGACACCAAGCACGCCGTGGACAAGCTCACCGGCCATCTGCTCGGCAGCGGGGTGCGGGCCGCCGCGCTGCACGGCGGCAAGTCCCAGCCGCAGCGCACCCGCACCCTGGACCGGTTCAAGAGCGGGCAGGTCACGGTGCTGGTCGCGACGAACGTCGCGGCGCGCGGCATCCACATCGACAACCTGGACCTGGTCGTCAACGTCGATCCGCCGAGCGACCACAAGGACTACCTGCACCGGGGCGGCCGTACCGCCCGTGCCGGGGAGTCCGGCAGCGTCGTCACGCTGGTGCTGCCGGGACAGCGCCGGGACATGACCCGGCTGATGGCCGACGCCGGGATCACCCCGAAGATCGCCCAGGTCCGCTCCGGCGAGGCCGAACTGAGCCGGATCACCGGGGCAAGGAAGCCCTCCGGCGTCCCCGTCGACGGCAGCGCGCCGACGACGGAGCGCCCCAGGAGCCTGCCCTTCCGGGGCCAGGGGAGCCGCCCCACGAAGGCGGGCCGGCCACGCCGCTCGGACGTGCCCACCGCGGAGGCGCGCGCCGCCGCGAAGCAGCGCCGCACCAACCGGGCGGTGTGACCCCGGGCGTCGCGATCCCCGGACCGGCCGTCGCCCGGGTGCCGGCCGGTCTCAGGCGATCATGAAGTTCTTCACGGGCAGGGCGCGTTCGACGATCCTGATGTCGCCGAGCCAGCCACGCATCAACTGGTCGAGCCTGCCCCCGTACTCATAGGCGCCGAGCAGCCAGGGCAGGCCCAGGCTGGTGAGACCGGTGGTGCGGGTGGCGGGGTTGCGGGCGACCACGCAGCCGTCGACGTACATCGTCGTGTGCTTCCCGTCGTTGACGAGCGCCACGTGCCACCACCGTTCACGCAGCAGCTCATGGCTCCAGTTGGTGACGGCCCCCGGCTGGTTCAGGGGCGCCGCCGCCCACTGGAGCCCGGGGCCGTCCGACACGGAGAGCGTGGCGATGGGCTCCTCCGGGTCGCCGGAGGTCTTTCCGGCCGCCCCGAGCGTGCCGCGGCGGCCGAGTACGGCGCCCCAGGCGTTGCGTCCGGCGTCCCAGTCGGCGGGGAGGCGGAGGAATGCCTCGATGGTGTAACCGGCCCTGAAGGTCTTGGTGTTGAGGGGCGCGTTGTTCTCCGTGCGCAGATACGCGCCCCGCAGCGGCGGCTTCGAGCCGTCGAAGTAGAGGCTGCCGTGGCCGGGCTGGTCGGGGTGGTGGGAGGTGGACCAGCGCAGCGCGTCGGACGCACTGCCGGGGACGGCTTCGCGCACCAGGTCGTTGCGGTGCCCGGACAGGTCGGGGACGCGCAGGCCGGCGTCGGCGGCGGAACCGTCCTGGTGCGAAGGGGAGTCGAAGCGCCAGTAGGCGACGGTGCCCGGTATCAGCAGCTGCTTCGCCGGGCGGGGGCCCCGTACGGGTACGGGCGCGAAGCCCGCGAAGCGCTTCTCGAAGTCGATGGGGACGGCGAAACAGTCCTGCGGACCGGTCAGTTCGATCTCGCCGCGCTCCAGGTCGTTGAGCCGTTCGCCCGCGCGGCCGAGGACCCACGGGGAGATCGTCTCCACGTCGATGGTGTTCCTGGCCAGGTCGAAGCGGTAGAGGCGGATCATGGCGCTGCCGCCGTAGTAGCGGTTCTGGTAGTTGGTGATGTGCAGATGGACGTCATTGCCCGCGGTGTTCTTGCGGGTGGTGCGTCCGGCGGGCCAGTAGTGGCCGTTGAGGGTGAGGAAGATCTGGTCGTTCCCGGCGATCAGCTCGTCCCACAGATGCTGTCCGTGGTCGGAGAGTTCGGCCTGGTCGCCGTCCGCGTTCGCGTACACCAGCTCGTGAGTGGTGAGGATGACGGGTGTACGGGGGTGCTGGGCGATGACGTCCTTCGCCCAGGCGAGCCCGGCCGCCGACGGCCGCCAGTCGAGCGCCAGCACCAGCCACTCGCGCCCGGCGGCGCGGAACAGGTGGTACGTGTTGTACCCGTCCGGGGTCGCGCCGCCGAACGTCGGCAGGCGCCGCATGCGCTTCGGGCCGAAGGTGTCCAGGTACGGGGTCCGGCCGCGCTGGTCGTCGGTGGAGGACTTGATGTCGTGGTTGCCCGCGACGACGCTGTAGCCGACCCGCCGCCGGTCGAGCAGTCCGAACGCCTCGCCGATCGCCGCGAATTCGCCTGACTGGCCGCTCTCGGTGAGGTCGCCCAGATGGGACAGGAAGACGATGTTCTCGTCGCGCCCGTGATCGAGTACGTAACGCAACGACGCCTCGACCGGCGCCTTGTCGATGCTCGCCCCGTCGAAGAGGTACTGGGTGTCCGGCATGACGACGAGCGTGAATCTGGGGTTCTCGGGGTCGGGCCGCCAACCGGCCGCGACGGCTTCGGTGTGCTGCGGAAGGGCCGCGGCGGGCGTGGCGGACGCGAGCCCCGTGGCTGCGGTGGCGGCACCGGTGAGCGCGGTTGCCCGCAGGAACGTACGACGGCTCGCGCCGGGCAGGAGCGGTCCGTCGGGCTGGTGGAGGGGGCTGCACATTGATGTCTCCGCGGGGGCGAGCGTAGGGACGAACGGGGGGTGATCGTCTGCAAGCTAGCCGCGGGGTGGGGGAGGAACCGGTCCGTATGGGCCACAGTTGGGCGAAGGCTCCATGAATTCGCACGGTGCCGGGCGCGCGGGGCCGTGGTGGTGGCGTGCGGGTGCGGGTGCGGGACGGCGGGGGCCGGGGTCCTGTGACGGGCCCGGCCCGCGCAGCCGCGTTACCGCCCGCCCGCGACCCGCAGGACCGTCCCGGTCACGTAGGACGCCTCGCCCGACAGCAGCCAGGCGATGGCGGCCGCGATCTCCGGGGCGGAACCGACGCGGCCGAGCGGGATCCCGGGGACGGCCGCGTCCGCGCGGCCGGGGTCGCCCGCCGTGGCGTGCATGTCGGTGTCGATCATGCCGGGGGCGACCGCGTTGACCCGGACGCCGTCGGGCCCCAGCTCCTTGGAGAGGCCGACCGTCAGCGCGTCGGTCGCCGCCTTCGTGGCGGCGTAGTGGACGAAGTCCCCGGGGCTGCCGAGGGTGGCGGCGGCCGAGGAGACATTGACGATCGCGCCCGCCCCGCCGGCCGCCATGTCCTTCGCGGCCCGGCGGCAGCAGAGCAGGTAGCCGAGGAGGTTCACGTCCACGACGCGGCGCAGCGTCTCGGCGGAGGTGTCGGCGAGCCGCCCGAGCGGGCCGGTCACGCCCGCGTTGTTGACCAGCCCGGTCACCGGGCCGAGCTGCTCGGCCGCGGTGTCGAAGAGCCGCTCCACCTCGGCCTCCTCGGCGGTGTCCACCCGCACCGTGACGCAGCGCGCCCCGGCGGCCCGTACCGCCGCCGCGGTCCGCTCGGCGGCCTCGGCGTTGTTCACGAAGCCCAGGGCGAGGTCGTGCCCGTCCGCCGCCAGACGGACACAGGTCGCGGCGCCGATTCCCCGGCTGCCGCCGGTGACGACGGTGACGGGGCGCGGCGGCGGGGTGATGCTGCTTTCCGGCACGGGGGACCTCTCGTTTCGCTTCGTTTCGCTCGTGGAGCGTACGGATCACGTGGTTCACGCGGTTCACGCAGCGAATCACCGAGGGCGCCGGTGGATCAAGGCCGCCGGCCGGGTGACGGCACCACGGTCCGGGCGCCTGCCGTTGGAGTGGTGCCGGGCCGCGCACCGGCGTGGTGCCCGAAGTGGCGCGCGGAGGGTTGCCTAGCGTCGGCGCCTGACGGGCCGCTGTCGGCGCGGAACGGGTTGAATCGCCCGGCGCTCGGTGACGGCTCCTCCCCAACGGCGTTCCCCTGCCTCCGCCTCGCATTGCGGTGGCAGGGGACGCCGACCGTTCCCGGGCCGCAGGCCCTACGACCAGAGCGCCCGCGCCAGCGCGACCCCGGCGAACGCCGCGCCCAGCCCCGCCGCCACGCTCCCCACGACATTGGCCACCGCGTAGGACTTCGCGCCGTCCTCGGCCAGCCGAAGCGTCTCGTAGCTGAACGTCGAGTACGTGGTGAGCGCCCCGCACAGCCCCGTGCCGATCAGCAGTTGCAGGTGCGAGGAGGCGGCGCCGGCCGCCACCGCACCGGTCAGCAGGCCCAGGATCAGCGAACCCGACACATTGACCGTGAAGGTCCCCCACGGGAAGACGCTGTCGTGGCGGGACTGCACCGCCCGGTCGGTCAGATAGCGCAGCGGCGCCCCGACCGCCGCGCCGACGATCACCAGCAGCCAGTTCACCGGCCCCGCTCCCGCTCGTCGCCGAAGCGCACGATCTCGCACTCGTCCAGGAAGACCACTCCGCCGTCCGCGACCAGTTCCCCGATGAGCGGCAGGAACGCCCGGATCCGCTCCTCGGTGTCCACGATCACGACCGCCACCGGCAGGTCCTCGCTCAGCGAGAGCAGCCGCTGGGTGTGGATCATCGACGAGGTGCCGAAGCCCTCGATGCCCCGGAACACACTGGCACCGGACAGCCCGGCCAGGTGCGCCCGGTGCACGATCTCCGTGAAGACCGGCCGGTGGTGCCACCCGTCGGACTCGCCCACGAGAACCGTCAGCCGCAGGCCCCGTTCCGTCCCCGGCGTCGTCATGACTGCCTCCAGGCCAGCACGCGGCGGGTCGCCCACACCGCACTCCACACCGCCGCGAGAGCCGCGAACAGCGTCAGTCCCAGGTACGCCGTCCCGGCGAGGGCACGGCCACCGTCGAGCAGGCGCTGGATGTCCACCGCGTACGTCGAGAACGTGGTGAAGCCGCCGAGCACCCCCGTACCGAAGAACGGCCGCACCAGCCGGTGTGCCGTCCACGCCTCGCTGATCACCACCATGAAGACGCCGATCACCGCGCATCCGACGGCGTTCACGACCAGCGTCGTCCACGGGAAGCCGCCCGGGGCGGTGGGCCAGAGCAGCGACGCCCCGTAGCGGGCGCACGCCCCGAGTGCCCCGCCGAGCGCGACCACCGCGATGACGGAACCTTGGGGGTTCGGGGTTCCCATGGGCACTCGTCTCCTGCCTGCTGTACGCACCAGGCTATCGGCCGGGGGTGTGACCGGCACGCGGCCTACCAGGTCCTGCCCGGGGGCTGCTTGGTGGTGACGTTGATGCGGTTGAACAGGTTCGTCAGACCGATCGCGAGGACCAGGCCGGCGAGCTCCTTCTCGCTGAAGTGGCGGGCGGCCTCGTCCCAGATGGCGTCCGGCACCGGGTCGGAGCGGTCGCTGAGCCGGGTCGAGTGCTCCGCGAGCGCCAGCGCGGCCCGCTCGGCGTCGGTGAAGTACGGCGCGTCGTGCCAGGCCGACACGGCGAACAGCCGCTCGTCGCTCTCCCCGGCCTTCCTGGCGTTGCGTACGTGCCCGTCGACGCAGAAGGTGCAGCCGTTGATCTGGCTCACCCGCAGACCGACCAGTTCGAGCGTCGTCTCCGGCAGCCCCGCCTTGCCGATGGCCTTGACCAGGCCCAGCACGGGTGGTAGGGCCTCGGGAATGATCTCGGCCGGGTTCACGATACGTGCCTGCATGATGTCTCTCCTTCGCTGTCCGCAGCGGCCGCGGTGACGTTCTCGCCGCGCCCTCACTGCACTGACGGACGGCGGAGCGGAAGTGTGACGAGAGCGGCGGCCGGGATCCTCACCACGTCCGCCGGAGCGAGCTGCGCAGCCCGTTCTCCTCGGTGACCCTGGCCCGGAGCTGCCGTATCAACGCGGATTCCGCAGCTCCGCCACCCCCGCCGGAACGGCACCGCGCGCACTCGCAGGGGGGCCAGCGCAGCGGGTTGAACTCGGGCAACTCCGGTGCGGGCTCGGGTGCTTGCCCGCTCATGCCGATCGCCGTTCCGTGCAGTCCGCCGTGCCCCGGTGGCGCCGGAGCAGTACCCGGCAGTCCGTCGCCCTGCTGTGGTCGTGCTGTTCACTGGCGAGGGCCTCGGCCAGGCGGAGTTCCTGACACCCGGGACAGGGCCCCTGCCCGGCCGGGGAACCGGTCTCTGTGGACACAGATCACTCCTCTCCGTAGTCATTCCACTACTAAGCGGGCTCAGATTGGCCTACAGTTTGGAACGCTTCAACTTGCTGGGTGCGAGCGAAAAGTCAGGTGACAGCCGTTGAACCGCAAGGAGTTGGACCCCGAGAGCAGCCCGGAGGCCGCATTCGGCGCGCGCATCCGCAGCTTGCGAGAGGAACGCGGATGGAAACAGGAGGAGTTAGCCGAACGGATGGGCTACTCCGGCACGCACATCTCCGCCGTCGAAACTGGTCGCAAGATGCCGACTCTTCGGTTCTCGCGCAGTGCGGACCAGATTTTCGGCACCGGGGAAACAGCAGACACGTTCGAACGCCAGTACCGCGAGATCCGGCACGGCTCGCTGCTGGAGGGCTTCCCGCAGTACGTGGGGCACGAGGGCCGCGCGGTGGAGATCCGGCTGTACGAGATCGGCATCATCCCCGGGCTGTTGCAGACACCCGAGTACGCACGGGTGTTGGCGGACAGCGCGTTGCGACGAGGGGCGATCGTTCCGGAGCAAGCGGCTGAGCGGGTCTCGTTCCTGGCGGAGCGCCAAGCAGCGTTGGTGCGGCCCCGCCCTCCCATGATGATGGTGGTGATGGACGAGAGCTGCATCCGCAGGTGGGTCGGCGGGGGCGAGGTCATGGTCGCCCAGCTCGACCGGCTGCTGGAGTTCGCCGCGCTGCCGAACACTGTGCTCCAGATCGCTCCGTACGAAATGGGGGAGCGTCGCACATTCAACCTCCCGATGAACCTGCTGACGCTGTCGGACATGTCCGTGATCGCGTACGCGGAATCACAGATGCGAGGGCATCTGGAGCGCGATACGACCTCCGTACTCCCGCTGTTGACGGCCTACCATCAACTACAGGCCGAAGCGCTGTCCCAGGCGGCATCGGTGGCCATGATCAATGAGGTACGAAAGGGCACTTCGTGACGACCACGACTGAATCCTCCCGCTGGTTCAAGTCTTCGTACAGCGACAACGGCGGCAACTGCATCGAGGTCGCCGCCAACCTCGTAGCCTCGCGCGGCGTGGTCCCCGTCCGCGACTCCAAGAACCCCGGCGGCCCGGTGCTGAGCGTTCCCGCCGCCTCGTTCGCCTCCTTCGTGGCGGGCGTGAAGGCCGGAGAGCTCGGCGCCGGCTGAACCGCTCCGCCCAGGGCCTGCGATCCGTAAGGCTCGCCTGTGCAGCAGGGGCAGCATGCCGCAGGAGACCTGACGGCCGGTGATGTTCCCGGCCGTCACCAGCGCCGTCAGCAGCAGGCCGAGACTGTCCGTGATGACGAGTCGGCGTCTTCCGTTGGTCTTCTGCCTTCATGCGCCGACCCGGCCGAGATCACCCGGTCAGGGATCCCATTCATCAGAACCGTCCTCGCGATCGATGGAGGTGCGACTTCTCAGCCGACCGTGAAGGCGCCGACCTTGAAGCTGTTGCCGCAGACGCTGAAGTAGCCGCCCGGCGAGCCGTCCGCCTTCAGCACGTTCACCGTGGTGTCCGCCTGCTTCGGCAGCCCGACCTTGACGGTGGACGCGCCCATCGGGCAGGTGTCGCGGGCGGTGCCCTCGGTGTTCAGGTTGTTGTAGCCGATGTCCGCTGTCGCCGAGCCGCCCGCCGGGATGTCGACCGCGTCCGAGCCCTCCTCGGAGTTGTCCGCGGAGATCGGGTCGGTCTTGTTCTCGTCGTCGGTCGCGGTCACGGTCGTGGGACCGACGACCGTACAGGTGGCACCGGAGGTGTTGGTGAGCTTGAGGGTGCCGTTGGCCGCCTGCTGCTCGGTGGCCTGGTGACCGCTCATGAGGAACTTGATCGAGACCGTCTGGACGGTGCAGGCCGCAGTGGCGCCGCCGCCGTTGGACGAGCTGCTGTCGCCGCCGTTGGACGAGCTGCCGCCGCCGCTCGTGCTTGAGTTACTCCCGGACGACGCCGCGGTCGAGCCCGACGCCGAGTCCGACGAGGGGGCGGACGAGCCGGCAGCGGCGTCGGCCTCGTCGCCGTTGTTGCAGCCGGTGAGCGCGAGCGCGGAAAGTGCGGCGAGCGCGCCGACGGCTGCTATGCGGGTACGAGCACGAGTACGCATGAACTTCCTTCTTCTCCGTCAAAAACTAAGAGCCAACTGTGAAGACAGGATGATCTGCGAAAACGTGCTGGTTGCATCTATCAGTAAGGAATCACAAGGTCCACACCACCTCAGCCCAAGATCATTGCCAATGCGAGCGGCCCGCTCCACTTCCGCGAACCCCGGGTAGAGCCCCGGGGGCTAACCCCACCGCACACCGTCATGCCTCCCGGATGGGTTGAGGGCTCGGACTCAACCAGCCTTGTGGCATGAGGACTTACGGAAAAACCGCCGCGTTCGTCGCCCTGTCCGTCACCACCGTCGCCACCGTTCTCACGGGGGCCGCGACCCCGCAGGCCGTCGCGTCGGCCAACCCCGCACCCGCCCTCGACTGGCGGCCCTGTGCCACGGCCGGCGGGCCCGCCGACCAGGAGTGCGCCGAGTTGCCCGTACCGGTGGACTACCGCGACCCGGGCGGTCCGCAGCTCTCGCTCGCGGTGACCCGGGTCCGCAGCGACCGGCCCGCCGCCCGGCGCGGAACGCTGATCGTGATTCCCGGCGGGCCCGGTTCGTCCGGGGTGCAGCGGGTGGCGGAGAAGGGGGAGCGGCTGCGGCAGGAGACGGGCGGGCAGTACGACCTCGTGGGCCTCGACCCGCGCGGGGTCGGCGGCAGCACGAAGGCGAGCTGCGGGCTCGACCCGGAGGACCGGGAGCTGGTGAACCTGCGGTCCTGGCCGGCCGCCGACGGCTCGATCACCGAGAACGTGACGCGCTCCCGCCGTATCGCCGAGGACTGCGCCCGCAACGGCGGAGCGGTGTTGCGGAGCCTCACCACAGCCAACGAGGCGCGGGACATCGACCGCTTCCGGCAGGTGCTCGGCGAGGAGAAGCTGTCGGCCTGGGGCAGCTCGTACGGCACCTATGTGGGGGCCGTGTACGCGCAGAAGTACCCGCAGCACACGGACCGTTGGGTGCTGGACAGCAACGGTGACCCCGATCCGTCGCGCGTCGGGCAGGGCTGGCTGGCGAACATGGCGGTGGGGGTGGCGGACCGGTTCCCCGACTTCGCGCGGTGGGCCTCCGACCCGGCCAGGGAGGAGGCGGGACTGCGGCTCGCGCAGCGGGCCGGGGACGTGCGGCCGCTGGTGCTGGAGCTGGCGGCGCGGCTGGACCGGGAGCCGAGGGAGTCCACCACGGCGGGCGTCCCGCTGACCGGTAACCGGCTGCGCCTGGCGCTCCAGACGGCCCTGTACGACGACGATGCCTTCGCCGAGTTCGCGGGGCTCGTCCGGGCGGCCCTGGACACCTCGGTGAAGCCGGTCCTGCCCGGCGTGCTGAGGGGGCCGGTGCCGGACGCGGACGCGGCGGTCTCGATGGGCGTGGTCTGCAACGACGTGCGCTGGCAGGGCACGGTCTCCTCGTTCCGGCGCGCCGTCGCCGCCGACCGCGTGGAGCACCCGCTGACCGCCGGGCTGCCGGTGAACATCACCCCGTGCTCCTTCTGGAAGGACGAGCCCGCCGAGCAGCCGACCCGGATCACGGACCAGGGACCGTCCAACGTCCTGATGATCCAGGGCCTGCGCGACCCGGCGACCCCGTACTCCGGCGCGCTGAAGATGCGGGCGGCCTTCGGGGACCGGGCCCGTATGGTCGCCGTCGACCAGGGCGGGCACGGCATGTACCTGGGCAACGGGAACGCCTGCGGCGACCGCGCGGTCACCGAGTTCCTGACGACGGGGAAGCGGCCGGAGCACGACACGTTCTGCGCGAACTGATCGAGACACCGGGCCGCGGCCGGGCGGGCGCCCCGCTCAGTCGCAGCCCGGTGTCACATGTCCGCTGTTCCTGGCCTCTGCCAGCAGGGTGACGACCTCCTCGTCGGACGTCTGCGTGAAGTCCCGGTACCACTCGCCGACCGCGTAGAACAGGCGCGGCACCGACAGGCACACCACCTCGTCCGCGCTCCGGCGCAGCCGCACGACCGCGTCCGGCGGCGCCACCGGCACGGCCGCCACCACCCGCGCCGGCTGCTGTGCCCGTACCACCAGGCAGGCCGCCTCGGCGGTGGCGCCGGTCGCGATGCCGTCGTCCACGACGATGACCGTCCGGCCGGCGAGCGGGGTCCGCGCCCGCCCGGCCCGGTACACCTGCGCCCGCCGTCCGAGCTCCGCCTCCTCGACCCGTTCGACCGCCGCGAGATCCTGTTTCCCGGCCCGCAGCCGGGAGACGACGTCCTCGTTGAGGACCCGGACCCCGCCCTCGCCGATGGCGCCGAACGCCACCTCCTCGTGGTGCGGCACGCCGAGCTTGCGGACGACGATCACATCGAGTTCGGCACCGAGCGTCTGCGCCACCTGGAAGGCCACCGGGACTCCGCCCCTGGGCAGTCCCAGCACGACCGGGTTCTCCCGCTCCAGGTGGTGGAGTGCCTCGGCCAGCTGCTGGCCCGCGTCCTCGCGGTCGGCGAACAGCACGGTGGTTCACCCCCAACCAGGGGAGCGGGGCCGCATGCGTACGTGCCCCACCGGCTTCCCTACTTCGAAACAACCCCATGTGCGGCGGCCCCGCAACTCGGGCAAGGTCGGTTGTATGGGACGAACCGGAGCGGTTCTGATCGATATCGACGGGGTGCTCACCGTGGCGTGGAAACCGCTGCCCGGAACCGTCGCGGCGATGCGGCGGCTGCGCGAGGCGGGTGTCCCGCTGGCCCTGGTCACCAACACCACCTCCCGCACCCGCGCCTCGATCGCCGCGGAACTGGCGGGCCAGGGTTTTCCCGTCACGGCCGAGGACATCCTCACCGCCCCGGCCGTCACCGCGGCCCACCTGCGCGAGCACCACCCCGGCGCCCGCTGCCTGCTGATCAACTCCGGGGACATCCGGGACGATCTGACGGGCGTGACCCTGGTCGACGAGGAGGAGGGCGAGGACGAGGAGTCCGGCCACGGCGCGGCGCCGGACGTCGTCGTCATCGGCGGGGCCGGGGACGCCTTCGGCTACGCGGAGCTGAACCGCGCCTTCCGCCATCTTCAGCGCGGTGCCCGGCTCGTAGCCATGCACCGGAACCTGTTCTGGCGCACGGCCACCGGGCTGGACCTCGACACCGGGGCCTTCCTCCTGGGGCTGGAGCGGGCGGCCCGGGTCGAGGCGGAGATCACCGGAAAACCTGCCGGATCGTTCTTCGCGGCGGCCCTGGCCCACCTCGGCGTCACCGCGTCCGAGGCCCTGATGGTGGGCGACGACATCGAGTCCGACGTGCTGGCGGCCCAGGCCGCGGGGCTCACCGGCGTTCTCGTCAGAACCGGCAAGTACCTCCCCGAGACGCACCGGGCTGCCGAGGGCACACCGGACCACGTGATCGACTCCTTCGCCGACCTGCCTGACCTGCTTGAGCGGCAGACACCCTCTTGACGGTTCAGGACACCGGCTTCGTCCTGGGCACCTCGCCCTCGGTCGTGTTGACGTCGATGACGGAGAACGCCGCGCCCTGCGGGTCGGTCAGCGCGGCGAACCGGCCGAACGGCATGGTCATCGGGCCGAACCGCAGCACGCCGCCGCGCTCGGTGGCCTTCGCCACCGCCGCGTCGCAGTCCGCGACGGTGAAGTACACGTTCAGGTACGGCGGAACCTCGGGCGGGAACTCGTCGCCCATCTTCATCCGCCCCATGACGGTCTTGTCGCCGAGGTTGAACATCCGGAAGTCGACGTGCTCGTCCTCCATCTCCACCATCGAGTACGGGAAGACGGCGGGGAAGAACGCGTCGGACTTCTCGGGCTCCCGGGTGAAGACCTCGGCCCAGCAGAACGCACCGGGCACCGCCTGCGCCTCGAAGCCCTCGTGGGTGCCGGCCTGCCACACGCCGAAGGCGACGCCGCTGGGGTCGCGGGCCAGCAGCATCGTGCCGAACTCGCCGACCTGCATGGGGTCCATCAGCGTCTCGCCGCCGTTGTCCCGGATCTTCGCGGCGGTGGCCGCGGCGTCCGGTGAGGCCAGGTACAGACACCAGGCCGACGGGCCCTCCTGGCCGGGCATCGGGGGCACCACCGCGGCGACCGCCTTGCCGTCGGCGTACGCCTGCGTGTAGTTGCCGAACTCGGACGAGGAGTCGCCGAACGTCCAGCCCAGCACATCACCGTAGAAGCTCTTGGCGCCCTCCAGGTCGGCGAACATCGCGTCGGCCCAGCACGGTGTGCCCTCCGGTTGTACAGCCATGACCTGACTCCTTCGCGCTCGGTGGGGGGTGGTCCGGCTTTTCACGCTAGCCAGCCCACCGCCTCCCCGCGCGCCGAGCACGCGGCCCCCGGGCTACCCGGCCGCGCCCCGGCCCTGCGGCGGGTCCACCCGCACCAGGCCCGACTGATAGGCCATGGCGACCAGCTGGGCCCGGTGCCGGGCGCCCAGCTTCGTCATCGCACGCCCCACGTGGGTGCGCACGGTCAGCGGGCTGACATGCATCCGCGCGGCGATCTCGTCGTTCGACAGGCCCTCGGCGGCCTGCGCCATGACCTCGCGCTCGCGGGCGGTCAGCACATCCAGGGACTCCGGCGCGGCGACACCGCCCTCCGGGCGGGCCAGGTAGCGGGTGATGAGGGCACGGGTGGCGGTCGGGGACAGGAGCGTGTCGCCCGAGGCCACCGTCCGGATCGCGTCCAGCAGCTCCTCGGGGCCCACGTCCTTGCCGAGGAAGCCGCTGGCACCCGCGCGCAGCGCGCCGGCCACGTACTCGTCGATCTCGAACGTGGTGAGGATGAGGATGCGGGTCTGCCGAAGCGTCTCGTCGCGGCAGATCTCCTGGGTGGCCGCCAGCCCGTCCATGCCCGGCATGCGGATGTCCATCACGACCACGTCCGGGGCGGTGGCGCGGGCCTTCTCCACCGCCTCCCGGCCGTCCGCCGCGACCCCGACGACCTCCATGTCGTCGTTCGACTCGATCAGCAGCCGGAAGGTCCCGGCCAGCAGCGCCTGGTCATCGGCCAGCAGTACCCGGATGGTCACCGCGCCGTCCTCTCCTCGTCGTCGTCCTGGTGGGGTTCGGGTTCCGCCGACTCCAGGGGAAGTTCCGTGGTCACCTCGAAGCCTCCGTCCGCCCGGTGCCCGGCCGCCAGCCGGCCGCCGGCCGACAGGGCCCGCTCGCGCATGCCGATGAGGCCGTAGCCCGGCTTGCCCGCCGCCGGCGGCGCGTGCCCGTCGTCGGAGACGGTGAGCGTGAGCAGCCGGCGCGAGTAGCCGAGGCGGACCGACGCCGTCGCGCCGCCCGAGTGCTTGGTGACGTTGGTCAGCGCCTCCTGCACGATCCGGTACGCGGTCAGGTCCGCGCCCGGCGGCAGCGGCCGGGCCTCGCCCTCCACGGTCACCGAGACGACGAGCCCGGTGTGCTCGAAGGAGGCGATCAGCTCCGGGAGCCGGGCCAGCCCGGGAGTGGGTTCCAACGGTGTCTCCGGGTCGCCCTCGCGGCGCAGCAGCCCCACGGTCGCCTTCAGCTCGCGCAGTGCGGAGGAGGTGGTGCCGGCGAGTTCGTCGAGCATCTTCTGCGCCTGGTCGGGCTTGCTGCGCAGCAGGTACGCGGCGGTGGCCGCCTGGGCGTGGGCGAGGGCGATGTGGTGCGCGACGATGTCGTGGAGCTCGCGGGCGATCCGGGTCCGCTCCTCGCCCACCCGCTGCCGCGCCTCCTCCTCGCGGGTGCGTTCGGCCAGTTCGGCCCGTGCCTCCACGGCGGTCAGATGGTCGCGCCTGCTCCGTACCGACTCGCCGACCGCCCCCGCCAGCAGTGCGCAGGAGACGAGGCCGACCTGGTCGGGCCGGAGCAGCGCCACCTTGCCCCAGGCGGCGGAGGCGATCAGGAGGGCGACGGCCGCCCCGGCCGTGTAGACCGTGGTCGTGCGGTGGTCGGTGCGCAGGGCCAGGAGGTAGAGGGCGACCAGGGCGGCGCCCACGACGCTCGGGCTGGGGTCGAAGCCGATGCTGCTGCCCATGAGGCCCAGGGCGCAGCCGAGCACCGTGGTCACCACCACCATCGTGCGCGGATATCTGCGGTGGCCGAGGAGCAGGACGGCGGGGGGCACCGCGGCCGCCAGCGAGAAGGCGAGCGTGGGGGCGCGGACGATCCGGGCGTCGGTGAGGGTGCTGGAGAAGACCGCGAAGGCCCACAGCAGCACCGCCACCGTCACATCGACGGTCCGGGGGTGGCGCCGGGCCCACTGCAGCCAGTCGGTGAACATGCGCTCTCTTCTCCTCGGGTCCGTCCGACCATGGTCGCCGACCCACCCGGCCCGCCGGGTCTGCCCGACCCACCTGGCCTGCCCGGCCCGCCCGCGCCACCCGGCCCGCCGGGCCTGCGCGACCCACCTGGCCTGCGCGACCCGCCCGCGCCACCCGGCCCGCCGGGTCTGCGCGACCCACCTGGCCTGCCCGGCCCGCCCGCGCCACCTGGCCCGCCGGGTCTGCGCGACCCACCTGGCCTGCCCGGCCCGCCCGCGCCACCTGGCCCGCCGGGTCTGCGCGACCCACCTGGCCTGCCCGGCCCGCCCGCGCCGCCCCGTACCCGTCACGCCTCCCACGGGTACGGGGCCCGGACCGGTCATACGCGTACGGTCTCCGTCTCCGTCTCCGGCTCCGCCTCGGGCCGCAGCTCCGCCGGCCCGCCGTGGTTCAGCTTCTCGCCCTCGACGTCCACCTGGGGCACGACCTTCGCCAGCCACTTCGGCAGCCACCACGCCCGGTGGCCCAGGAGGGCGAGCACGGCCGGGACGACCGTCATCCGGACGACGAAGGCATCGAAGAAGACCGCCGAGGCGAGGCCGACGCCCATCATCTTGATCATCGAATCGTTCATCCCGATGAACCCGGCGAACACCGCGATCATGATGACGGCCGCGGCGCCGACGACCCGCGCACTGTGCCGGAACCCGGTGACGATCGCCTGGCCGGGCCTTTCCCCGTGGACGTACGCCTCCCGCATCCGGGTCACCAGGAAGACCTCGTAGTCCATGGCCAGACCGAAGACCACACCGATCAGGAAGATCGGCATCATGCTCATCACCGGCCCGGTCTGCTCGACGCCGAGGGCGTCGGCGAGCCAGCCCCACTGGAAGACCGCGACGATCGTGCCGAAGGCCGCCGCCACCGACAGCAGGAAGCCGAGCGCCGCCTTGAGCGGGACCAGCAGAGAGCGGAAGACGATCATCAGGAGCAGGAACGCCAGGCCGACGACGAGCGCGAGATAGGGCAGCAGCGCGTCGTTGACCTTCTGCGACACGTCGATGTTCACCGCGGTCGCGCCGGTGACGAGCATCGTCGCACCGGTATCGGACTTCAGGCCGCGGGCCTCGTCGCGGATGGTGTGGACGAGGTCCGTGGTGTCCGCGGAGCTCGGCCCGGTGGAGGGTACGGCGGTGAGCACCGCGGTGTCACCGGCCTCGTTGAAGGCGGGGGGCGTCGTGGCGACGATGCCGTCGGTGGCCGTGAGCTGCTTCGCGGCCCGTGCCGCGGCGGCCTTCGGGTCGTCCGAGCCCTCGGCGTCGACGACGACGGTCAGCGGTCCGTTGAAACCGGGGCCGAAGCCGTCGGCCAGGGCGTCGTAGGCGCGGCGCTGGGTGGTCGAGGTGGACTTCGACTCGTCGCCCGGCATGCCGAGCTGGAGATCGAGCGCCGGTACGGAGATCAGGCCGAGGCCGAGAACGCTGAGCACCAGGACCGCGAGCGGCCGCCGGATCACGAAGACTGCCCAGCGGGTGCCCAGATTGGGCCGCCCGTCCTTGGCGCGCTGCCCGCCGCGCCCCTTGCGCTGGGCGCGCGGCAGGACGGCCTTCCGGAAGAAGCCGAGCAGCGCGGGCAGCAGGGTGATCGCGACCAGGACGGCGATCACGACGGTGCTCGCCGCGGCGAGGCCCATCTTGGTCAGGACGGGGATGCCGACCACGGACAGGCCCGCCAGGGCGATGACCACGGTGAGGCCCGCGAAGACGACTGCGGAGCCCGCCGTTCCCACGGCCCGTGCCACGGCCTCCTCGGCGGCGTGGCCCTCCGTGCGTTCGGTCCGGTAGCGCGAGACGATGAACAGGGCGTAGTCGATGCCGACCGCGAGTCCCAGCATCAGGGCGAGCGTGGTGGTCGTCGTGGACATCCCGACGGCGACGATCGAGGCCACGCCCACGCCGATGCCGACGATCGCGGTGAGCAGCGGGAGGCCCGCCGCGGCGAGCGAACCGAAGGTGATGAGCAGCACGACCGCGGCGGCGGCGACGCCGACGAGTTCGGTGGTGCCGCCGAGTTCGCTCTCCGGCACCAGGGCCGATCCGCCGAGCTCCACGGTCAGTCCCGCGTCCCGCCCCTTCTCGACGGCGTGCTCCAGCGCGTCGGTGGTGGCGGTCGTGAGATCGATGCTCTGCACGTCGTACGAGACGGTGGAGTACGCGGTCGTGCCGTCCTTGCTCACCGCCCCGGCCATCTTGAACGGGTCGAGTGCGCCCTTGACCTGGTCGCCGCCCGCCACGTCCGCGACGATCTTCTCGATGGCCGCCCTGTTCGCGCTCGCCGTGACCTTCTGGCCCTTCGGCGCGACGAAGACGATGCGGGCGTCGGCGCTGTTGGAGTTGCTGCCCGGGAAGCGCTGGTCCAGCAGGTCGAACGCCTTCTGCGACTCCGTCCCGGGCATGGAGAACCCGTCCTCGGGGGCGGCCGGAGCCTTGGCCGCGGCGAACGCGCAGGCGGCCAGGACCACCACCCAGAGCAGGGCGACGAGCCGGCGTCTCCGGAAGGAGAAGCGGCCCAGCCGGTAAAGGAAAGTAGCCACGAGGAGGCGCTCCAGTCTCTCGAAGGGATGCCTCGATCCTTCGTGAAAGCGCACGTCATCGTCGTCGTGCGGCTGCATGGAGTCCTGCGTACTGTCGATGCAGTACGCGGCCGGTCCGCCCTGCCCCCTGGGCGGGACACCGCGGGCGTGTCGCACCGTCCTCGGGGTGGGTGCCCCGTTCCGGATCAGACCTGTGCCCGGGCCCCGTCCGGCAGTGTGGGCACGATCGCTCCGGAGTGTACGAGCACCCGGTGCAGACCGGACATCGGTACGCCGGTGACGTCCGTCCCCCGGTCCGCGGACATCGCCGCGAGCGCCCCGGCCGCCTGCCCCGTCGCCATGGCCGTGGCCTGCACCCGCAGCGCGGAGTTCGCAGCCTGGTCGGAACCGATGCATCGCCCGGCGACGACGGCGTACGGGTTGCCGGCCGGGACCATCGCGTCGCGGGGCACGGTGGGGACCACGCTGTGGCGCAGATGGGTCTTGTCGATCCCGTTGCCGTCCGGGCGGTGGATGTCGATCGGATAGAAGCTGTTGCACACCGAGTCGGCCCAGACCCGCCCCGCCAGGTAGTCCTGGCCGGTCACGGTCGTGCGGGCCGCGATCGTGACGCTCTCGCGGACCCCGACCTCCGAGGCGCGGAAGTCGAGCCGGAGCCCCTCCAGCCCCGGCAGGGTGCGCAGGAATCGGTAGATGCGCAGCACCGCCGCCCCGCCCGCGAGCTCCCCGGCGGTACGGCCCTCGCCGGTCGCGCCCTCGATCCCGACGAGGTGGATCGCGTTCTCGCCCCGCTTGGCGAGGAACGGCAGCAGCGGCCGGCCCCGGGAGCCGAGGTCCGAGGCGAGCAGCGCCCCCGATCCGACCGCCTCGGCGTGCCTGCGGTCGAGTTCGTCGTGGTCGAGGGCGTCGACGTCGTAGCCGGACAGCCGGATGTCGATGGTGCCGGGCTGACGGTCCTGGTTGCGGCGGCGCTCCAGCCCCGCGAGGCCGATCACGTCCGCGTCACCGGTGCAGTCGACGAGCCGCCGGGCGGTGACCGGCTGGAGCCCGTCCTTGCCGCACAGTTGGAGCTCCCACAGACCACCGGTCCAGTGCGCCGATGCGGGCATTGTGTGCAGCCGCAGATCGATGCCGCTGTCGTGGACCTCCTCCAGGAGCAGCGCCCCGTACAGCGGTGCGTTCACCCGCACCTGGCGCTGCCAGTGCGGGCGTTCGTCGTCCCGGAAGTCCGGCAGCTCGTCGCCGCTCAACTCGACGGCCCGGCACACCAGTTCCCAGCCGATCCCGGCGATGACCTGCTTGCCCCAGGCGTGGAAGAGCCCCGGGAACGCGACGTTGGCACTGGTGGTCGTGCCGCCCAGTCCGGCGTTCTTCTCCACCAGCAGTGTGCGCGCACCGAGCCGTGCGGCCTGGACGGCTGCCGGGACGCCGGAGGGCCCGCCACCTATGACAACGATGTCGTACTCGTACGTTCGCATGGAAGTCTCACGCCTCGATCGCCGGATCCGGATTGATACGTTTCAATCGTACGGCCCGGGCCCCGCCGCGGACGAGGGTGACGGCGTGATCGCGTGAAGTTCCGTCCGCGTGGCGGAAGATGGGAAACCTGCGCTACGGTGACCGGGCAATCACGCTCCGTGTGCTTCCGCGCGCATGGAGCGGCCCTCGGCGGTGCGACAACACCAATCCGAGGGCCTACACCACCAGTGGACAGGCCCACCGGAAATGCTGCGTCATGCTATCGCGCCGTCCGCGCGCTATACGAAGGCATCGAACGATGTCGTCCGCCATCCGCGTCTGAACAGTGACGCGAAGATCCTCCTCCTCTACGTCCAGGGCCTCCCGGGCGATGCCATGTGCAAGCCGTTGAGCGAACTCGCCCGCAAAGTGGGCATCAAGGGCCGCGCGTACCAGAAGGCGAAGCGGCAGCTCATCGAGCACGGCTACGTGCACGAGTGGCGGAGCCAGGGCGCGGGAGGCCGCTGGCTGACCGAGCAACTCGTAGCGAACAACCCTCTGACGAGTGAGCAGGCCGGGCACTTACGACGAGCCCCGGCAACGGTCGCGCTCACCGCCCCACTCACCGCCCCACTCACCGCGCCTCCCGCAACTCCGCTGCCGAGTGGGCAGTTTCCGACGGTCGGTGCACCGACTGCCCGGAAGGCCGGTGGCTATGAACCGGTAGAAGACCACAGTGATAGGACAACTCCCCACCCACCCTCCGAACCTGAGCCCGCGACAGCGCCCGAACCCGAACCGCCCGCGCAGGCCACCGCGCCGGACCCCACCCAACTGGCCCGAGCGGAACGGGTCCTGCTCTCCCTGCGCCACGCCCGCCGTGAACTGCACCTGGGCGCACGCGAGGCCCGCGCCCTCGCCGTGGAGGCCGTCAAGTGGCTCGAACGCGGTCTGAGCGAATCCGACCTCCGGCACGCCCTGCTCGCCGAACGCCCGCGGGACGGCGTCCGGTCGGCCGTCGGCTTCCTGCGCTACCGCCTGGTCCAGAAACTCCCCGAACCCCCGGTCCGGAACGAGCCCCACGAACGCCCGCCCCTCCCCGAACCCGTCGAATGCGCCGGCCCCGGCGACCCACACGCCTTCCGCCCCCTGTTCGGCGAATCCGAATGCCCCTCCTGCCGCATCGCCGCCGCCGCAGCCGAGCCCGAACCCATCTCCTGGCGTGAGCGCGTCGCCGGAATCAACGGCACTCCGGCGGCTCTGCCGGCGGAGTCCCGGTCCCGCCTGCTGCGATGATCCCCTCCGAACTCCGAGGAGGACGCGCGAGCCCGTCCGGCCTTCAGCGGTGACCGACGGCCGGAGTATTGGCGGGCGGTCCCGAGGACCCGCCACCGGTACGGCCGGAGTATTGGCGGGCGGTCCCGAGGACCCGCCACCGGTCATGTGCCTCGGCCCGCCGCGGCCCGCCTCGGCCGGGATCTCCTCGATGCCGCAGGCCCGCCCGCTCGATGCCGCCGACCGGCCCCGCGACCTTGTCGGTGTGGCCGGGCAGCGCCGTCCCGGCAAGCTCCGCGGCGGCCCTTCGGCGGCCACCGCGCGGCTCCGGCGGGCTCTCTCAGCGTCGTCGGGTCGCCGCGGCGACGGTGGCCATGAGTTCCGCGTCCAGTACGGACGGGTCGGCCAGCCGGGTCGGGGCGGCGTACGAGTTGAGCAGCGCCTTCGTGACGCGCAGGGCGGCCTCGGGGCGGCGCACGATCGGCTTGGTCCACGCGGTGACCGCCGCGTCGAGTTCGCCCTCGGGCACGACGCGCTGGAGGACCGACAGCTCGTACGCCTCGGTGGCGTCGAAGGCGCGTCCGGTGAGGATGAGTTCACGGGCGCGGGCGGCGCCGACCTCGTGGATGAGCCGGGGCAGTACGCCGCCCCAGGCGGTGGGGAGCCCGAGCGCCAGCTCCGGCAGCCGGAAACCGGCGGTGTCGGCGCCCACCCGCAGATCGCAGGCGAGGGCCAGTGCGAGGCCCGCGCCGATCGCCTTGCCCTGGATACGGGCGATGGTGACGGCCTGGTTGGCGGAGATCGCCTCACAGACCCGGCGGGCCTTGTCACCGGCGATCCGGATGCCCCGCCCGGTGGGGTCCTCGTCGAGCCAGTCGGCGAACTCGTTGCGGTCGCCGCCCAGGCAGAAGTCGTCGCCGGCCGCGCTGAGGACCAGTACCCGGACGTCGGGGTCCGGCACCGCCAGGACCGCCAGCAGATCGTCCAGCATCGCCTCGGTGACCGCGTTGCCGGTGGCCGGGGAGTCCAGCTCCACGCGGAGGACCGCGCCCTCGCGCTCGGCGCGCACCGTGCTCGGGCGCCGGAACGGAGTCAGGTACTGCGGAAGCGAGAGCTTCATACCGCCACACCCAGCGAGGTGATCCGCCGGAAGACCAGCCGGGACGCGTAACCGGCCGGGGAGACGGCGCGCAGGGTGGGGAAGCGTTTCAGCAGCTGGGTCAGGAGGGTGCGTGCCTCCAGGCGGGCGAGGGCCGCGCCGAGGCAGTAGTGCACCCCGCCGCCGAAGGTCAGGTGGGTTCCGGTGCGCCCGACGTCGAAGGTGTCCGGGTCGTCGTTGCGCCGGGGGTCGTGATTGGCGGCGCCGTACATGACGTGGACCATGCTGTCCTTGGCGATCGGAACGCCCGCCAGCACGGTGTCGTCGGCCGCGATCCTGGTGTTGATGTGGATCGGCGGGTCGTACCGCAGGACCTCGTCGACGGCGGCGTCGATGTACCCGGGGTTCTCCCCGAGCCACGCCCACCGGCCGGGCTCCTTCAGGAGCAGATCCACCATGGCCGACAGCAGGGTCGCGGTGGTCTCCAGCGAGGCGATGGTGACGAACATGGTGAGCCGGTAGAGGATCTCGTCCGCCGCGTCCCGGTCGGGTTCCCGCGCGTCCCAGGTGTGGATCCAGCCGGTCAGGACATCGTTGCCGGGGCTGGCCCGGCGCTGCTTCACGAGCTCGGTGAAGTAGCTGCGCAGATGCTCGGTCGCCTCGGCGGAGACGGCGAGCTGGCTCTTGGTGGGCAGCAGCTCCTGGGCGTGCACCTGGTTGTGGGTGATCTCCAGGATGTGGGTGTAGTCCTCGGGCGGTATCCCCAGCCAGGAGCCGATGGTGCTGATCGGGAGCTGTTCGCTGACCGTGCTGACGAAGTCGGCCTCCCCCCAGCACAGTTTGTCGGACAGCTCGTCCAGGAGCCGGGTGACGTGCTCCTCGACCTTCGGGGTCAGCCGCTCGATGGTCGACCGGTCGAAGAGGTTGCCGAGGCTGCGGCGCTGGCAGGTGTGCTCGGGGGCGTTGAGCCGGGAGAGGGTCTTGGTCATCTCCTGCGTGGCGACGGCTTCCCAGCGCTCGGTGTCCGCCTGCCGTTCCTGCCAGGCGAAGTCGGGCGCGAGCCAGTTGCGCCCGCGCAGCACCTCGCTGCACGCGTCGAAACCCGTGACGAAGTACGCGTCCCAGGGAGCGCGTACGACGTCGCCCATGTCTCTCAGATCGGCCAGCAAGGGGTAGGGATCAGCCTGCCCCTCGGGCGATTTGAGACGTCTCAGGAGGGAGATGAGGGCACGGCGGTCTACGGGGGGCCTGTCTGTGCCACATATAGCGCTCACGCAGAGTTCCTTGACCTGGGCTCATGGTTACCGGCAGAACCTACCCCTCCGCATATGCCGGCCATGCGTGGATCTGTGTTGCCCGTATCACAGAGAAACCCTGCTTCAGCCCCTTGTCAGCGGCCCCTCGTGTCCCAACTTCCTCCTGTGTCACTTCAGTTACGTATGCGATGGGCCGGGTTATGCGGACAAGTCGTCCGGCACACCAAGATCATGTCCGGTGCGTCACACCCCGGACATGATCTTGGTGCGTCACACCCTGAACACGTCCAGGAAGGAACTCCACCAGCCCTTGCTCTTCTTCTGCGGCTCCGCGTGGTCGTAATGCGCGGCCGGCGCGTCGTCCGGGGTGGCGTTCCGGGACGGAACGGGCGACTGCGCCGCCGCGGTCGGCGTGGTCCGGCGGGCCGGGGCGGCGGTGAAGTGCACGGGGAGCGAGACCAGGGCCCGGTGGAAGGGGCCCGGCCGCCATTCGACCGCGGAGGGCGGCACCGCGAGGGCGAGGTCGGGCACCGAGTTGAGGATCTTCTCGATCGCGGTGAGGGCGATCAGCTGCGCGGGAGACTTCGCCGGGCAGACGTGCGGGCCCGCGCCCCAGGCCAGATGGGCGCCCTTGCTCAGGGTCTGGCGGGCGTCCGTGAGTGCGGGGTCGCTGTTCGCGGCGGCGAAACTGATCAGTACCGGGGTGTCCGCCTTCAGCGTCACCCCGCCCAGGTCGATGTCCTGGACCGGGTAGTGCGTCGCGTAGTTGGCTATCGGCGGGTTGTTCCACAGCACGTCGTCGAGGGCGTCCTCGACCAGCATCCCGGTACCCCGCCGCTGCGCGACCCCGGTGTCGCTGGACAGCATGAGGAGCAGCGCGTTGGCGATCAGGTTGCGCTCCGGCTCGACGCCCGCACCCATCAGCATGACGAGCTGGTCCTTCAGCTCCTCGTCCCGCAGGCCCGCCGGGTGCTGGATGAGCCAGGAGGTGATGTCCTCGCCGGGCTGCCGCCGCTTGAGCGCGACGAGTTCCATCAGGCACTCGGTCAGCTCGGCGTTGGCCCGGAGCACGTCCTCGCCGTCGAAGATCGCGGACATGCTCCGGGTCAGCCGGTCGCCGATGTCGCCGGGGCAGCCGAAGAGCTGGTTGAACAGCAGCAGCGGCAGCAGCTTGGCGTAGTCGCCGAGCAGGTCGGCGCTGCCGCGCTCGATGAACTGGTCGATGAGGTAGTCCGCGATCCGCTCCACGTCCCGGCTGAGCCGGGTGGTGTTGAGCCGGCCGAGACTCTCGGTGACCGCCTTGCGCAGCCGCAGGTGCTCGGTGCCGTCCGTGAACAGGCAGTTGGGCCGGTACGCCATCATCGGCAGCACCGGGCTGTCCAGCGGCACCCGGCCCTCCCGCAGCGCGCCCCAGCGCCTCGCGTCACGGGCGAAGAAGGACGGATTCTGCAGCACCCGGAGCGCGGCCTCGTGCTGCACGATCAAGGTGGCTTCCACACCGGGGGCCAGCTCGATCGGGGCGGCGAGTCCGTGTGCCCGGAATTCGTCGTACACGCGCTGCGGATCGGACGCGAACTCCGGCCCGTAGAGCGACGTCTGCCGCTCACCGCGCATCGGACACCCGGTGGGGGCGCTGTACGGGGTGGATCCCGGCGACGAGTCCATGTGTGATTCCTCGATGTGATCGCGGACCCGAAGGCCCGGACGGTGGACGGAGAACGGGCCCGGGAGCCATTGCCCGGACCGGGCCGTTCGAACGGCGGCCGGGTGACAGCCTCTCAGGCCACGCGTGCCAGAAGGTGCTGGACCAGGGTGATCAGCGCCTGCGCGGACGACTTCTCGTCCCGGGCGTCGCAGTACACGACGGGGGTGTCCGGCAGCAGATCGAGCGCCTCGCGCAACTCCTCCTCCGCATGCCGGGAGTACGGATCGAAGCTGTTGACCGCGACCGCGTACTCCAGCCCGTACGTCTCGACCAGGTCGATCACCGGGAAGGTGTCGGCGAGACGGGCCGGGTCGACCAGGAGCAGCGCGCCGAGCGAGCCGCGCGCCATGTCCTCCCACAGCTCGACGAAGCGCTGCTGGCCCGGCGTGCCGAACAGGTACAGCACCAGCTCGTCGCTGAGCGTCAGACGGCCGAAGTCCAGCGCGACCGTCGTGGTCACCTTGTCGGGTGCGCCCCGCAGGTCGTCGATGTGCGCGCCGGCCTGCGTCATCCGCTCCTCGGTGCGCAGCGGAGTGATCTCGGAGAGGGTGCCGATCAGCGTCGTCTTGCCCACGGCGAAGTGCCCGACGACGAGGATCTTCGCCGCGCGCCGCACCGCGTCCGGGACATAGATGCTGTCAGCCGAACCGGACGTGGAGTCCATGCAACACCTCTTCGAGGATCTTCCTGTCAACGAGCTGAGCCGGCGGTGGCGCCTTGCGGCGCATCAGATGACCTTGTTCCGCTAAGTCGTTCAGCAGCAGCCGCGCCACCCCGACCGGCTGGCCGAGGTGGCCCGCCACCTCCGCCACCGACAGATAGCCGCCGGAGCACAGCTCCCAGATGGCCCGGACCTCCGGGCTCGGGTTCGGCGGCGGCTGCCGGTCGGGTGCGATGGTGACCAGGGTGACGAGGGAAAGATCCTCCGCATCGGGCAGGCCACGCCCGCCGGTGATGACATAGGACCGGACGAACCCGCTGCTGACCGCCTGCTCCTCGCCCGGCGCCGTCATACGTCGATTCCCGCGTCCTGGCGGGGAGGTGTGGTCATCGCCTTCCCCAGCGCGGCGACCTGCTGCTGCATGCGGAAGGACATGGCCTCCATGTCCACATCGGCCGCGGCGGCAGCCGCCAGGTAGGCGCCGGTGCCCGCCGCGATCAGGAAGATCCAGCCGTGGTCGTACTCCAGCAGCGTCTGACGCCAGCGGCCCGGGGCCTGGGCGCCGATGAAGGGCGCGACGGCCCGGCTCAGCGACTGCATGGAACTCATCGCGGCCGCCACGGTCTCCGCGTCGTCCCGGCCGATCTGACTGGAGCTGGCCAGCAGCAGACCGTCGGCGGAGACGAGGATCGCGTGCCGTGCGCCGGGTACCTGAAGCACATCGTTGAGTACCCAGGACAGGTCGGGGTTCACTGGAACTCGGGTCCTTCCGTCGTCGTCATGTCACGCCCGGACCGCGTTCCGCGCTGGAACGCGCCCAGACGGGAAGCGGTCTCCTCGTTGCTGCGCACCGGACCGGGCTCGGCCGACGGCACCACCGACACCGGGCTCTTGCGACGACGCTTGGGCAGGCCACCTGCGGTGGTGGCGGCGGGCCCGGTGGGCTGCGGAGCGGCGGTCGGCTGCCCGACCGGGGGGAACAGCGGTGTCGGTGACGGCGCGGGCGCCTGACGCCGGGGGAGTGCCGCCACTTCCGCTTCGTAGTGGCCGGCGGCGGCCGGGGGCGGCGAGGGCACATCGCCGGTGAGCAACTCGTCGGGCAGGAGAACCACCGCGCGTACGCCTCCATAGGGGGATACGGAGTCCACCGAGACCTTGAACCCGTAGCGGGCGGCCAGCACGCCGGATACCGCGAAACCGAACTGCGGGGGAATGCCCAGGCTGGAGACGCTGATCGCGGCCTGCGGCGCGAGGAGGGCCGCCGCGCGGTCCTTCTCCTCCTGGCCCATGCCGAGACCGGCGTCGTCGACGATGAGGCAGACGCCCGTCGGGACGGCCTGGATGTTGATCTCCACCGGGGCGCCGGGGGCGGAGTAGTTGGTGGCGTTGGCCAGCAGCTCCGCCAGGACGACCGCGACGGGCTCCACGGCCTTGCTGACGACCGAGAAGTTCACCTGCCCGTTGACCCGCACCCGGTCGAACTGCCGGATACGTCCCTGGGCGCTGCGGGCCACGTCGAAGACGGAGGCGACGGTCTCCCGGCGCCCGAGCCAGCCGCCGCACAGCACCGCGATGCCCTGCGCCCGGCGGCCGAACTGGCTGTTGGCGTGGTCGATGGCCATCAGGTCGGCGAGCATGCCGGGGTCGTCGCCGTACTTCTTCTGGGCGTTCTCGATGACCACCTGCTGCTCGTCCGCGAGCCCCTGAAGGGTACGCACGGCGGCCTTGAGGACCGCCTTGGTCTCCTCCTCGGCGTCCTTGCGGACCTCGGCCAGCTCGGCGGAGTGCTGATGCGTCAGACCTGTGTGCGCGACGTGCAGTTCGTCCCGCTGGCGCTGCAACATGTCGCGTTGCTGGTGTAGTTCGGCGTTCTGTCTGCGAAGCCCGATATTGGTCTTGCGAGCCCGCAGAACGGCACCTACGGCGATCAGCGCGACGACAACCAGTGCCCACAGAAGAGGGCCCTGTGCAAATGTCATGAGACTCACTTCAAGTGCCATGGCTATGGATACGGCTTGACGCTCCCTCATGTGCCGCAGGCGCCGGGCCGGTCGAGCCACGGCTTGCGTCACCCCAGGGAAGGCCCCTCCGGATGTGGGGCCGAGGAGTCCATCCCTCCCGGAATGCCCCCATACGCCATCAGCCCACTGGAAGTAAGATGATCTTAACATCGGTCAGGCGGGCAATTGTCAAGACCGACACGCCAGTTGCACTCTTGACGCCGAATGTTCACAAGAGGGCTCCGCGGCGGGTCGCTACGGGGGCGGGTGACCGGCCTCGTATTCCGCGCCGGGATCGGCAATCCGGCGCAGATCCGCCGGGAGCAGCTCCAGGATACGAGCGCGCTCCTCGGTGTCCGGTTGCGGGCCCACCGCCAGCCGCAACAGCCCCAGATGGGCCTCGGCCACCTCCGGTACGGCGATCAGGTGTCGGGCTGCGTCGATACGTACGGCGACGGGTGCGGCCCCGTCCCCCAGCACGTCCTTCAGGGCCTGTACGGCCCGCCCGCGCGAGGACCGCCACCGTGTGAGTTTCGCCGCCGCGGCGACCCGGTGGAGCGCGGCGGGACGTGCTTCCGGCCGCTTGTCGTCCAGCACCCGCAGGCAGGCGGCCACCGCCTCCCGCCCGACATCCAGGTCCTCCCAGGCAGCCGCCGCGGCGAGGTGCGCCTCGGGGTCGGTGGTGTGCGCGCCGGACAGTTCCTGCAGGGCGCTGCGGCCTTCCTCACCGAGGTCCTCGGCGAGGAGCGCGGCGGCCTTTGCCCGCACGGTCACGGGGGCGGTGGTATCCGCGACGAGTGCGCGGGCGATCGGGATGCGGTTGTGGGCGCCGCTTGCCGGGAGGAACTTGCAGACGGTGACGCGGAGCGCGGGCGGTGTGACCGGGTCACGGGCGAGGACGCGCCAGGAGTCGTGGGGTGGCCAGAGACAGGTCTCGGCCGCCGAGATCCGGTCCGCCAGAGGGGCTTCGGAGTCTGCGGCCCAAGCCTGGAGCAGGTCGTTCGCCCGCTTCTGGTCGCTGGTCTCCCTGGCCAGTCGTCCGAGGCGACGCATGCTTGTGACAGCTTCCGGCCGACGCTCCTCCAGCATTCGCAGCCAACGCACGACGGCCGCGTGCGGATCGAGCCCCTGGAGGGCTCCGACCGGGGTCGACATTCCCTCGCCCTCCCGGAAGAGGTGCTGGTACTCCCAGACCCAGCCGTAGATTCCTTGCGCGGACAAGCCGGTATGTGCGGTGTACAGGCTGAGACCGACCATCGGATCGGGATCGAGCCCGGCAACGAGGGACGTCCACCTCGGGTAGGGGATCCACCCGAAGGAACTGGCCACGGCCTGGGCCCGGGTCTTCGGATCGGTGGAGGGATCGTCCGCTATCCGGCGGATGCGCTCGCGGAGCGGGGGAACGATGTCCGTCCGGTACTGCTCGCAGATGTTCGCGATCTCCAGGAAGGAGACCGGGGGAACGGTCGGGTCCGTCAGCAGGAGGCACAGACGCTCCTGGAGCGTCGCGTCAGGGGCGACAGCATCAGCGAGATCGAGGAGCCGCCACAGATGCTCATCCAGCAGCCCGGACTCGTCGAGCATCCGGTGCAGCATGTCCGAAGCCGCGCGGAGGTCGATCTTGGCCAGGGTGGTGAGCGCGTCGATCCGGTCGCCTGTGCCGACGAGCCGGTCCTCGGCCGTGCGGCGCAGCAGTCCCGAAGCGGTGTCCCGTTCCCCGGCGTTCAGGAGCCGCTTGGCCGCACTGTGACGAACGTCGCCGGGGAGCGCGACATCGGCCGCGACAGCGGTGAGCGACGCGCTCGTCGTCGCCGGATCCATGGCTTGGAGGTGCTCGGCAGCATCCAGCCGGTCCCGGGCCGCTATGCCGGGATCCGCCGCCAGACGGGTCAGTACGCTGAGGACCACGTCCTGCGCACCCATGTTGAGCAGCGCCGGAACGCAGCGGGTGCGATGGCGGGCGAGGAGCCCGTCGTTGTTCAGTACATCGACGAGGATCTCCCTGCTCCTGGTCTGCCGGCCGATGTCGCGGAAGATCCCGGCGATGCGGGGGACGATCCAGAAATCCGTGCAGCCGGAGAAAATTTCCTCCGCGCACTGCCCCGCAGCGGCGTGCCTGCCGAGTTGCACGAGCCGCGTCACCGCATCCAGGCGGGTGTACTGGTCCAGCCGCGCGCTCCGCGCGACTCGCTCGACCAGTTCCTCCCTGAGGGAGCCGGAGACGGCCACGCGGAGGGCGCCGTCGGAGGACTCCGGGTCACGGAGGATGCCGGAGAAGAAGACATCATCCTCGGATCCGGCGAGGTGCTCCTCGTCGGTCGGCCGGAACCCTGCCGCCATGTACCGCAGGTGTACGGGGACCGTGGGGTCCGCACGTAGATCCTTCGCGAGCTCCGGCCGGTCGGGGAACAGCAGGCGGCACCTGAGGTAGCGCAGGGTGTGCGGGTCGTCGTTGCCCAGTGCCGGGTTGGTGGCCAGTACGTCCGTCAGCGCCGCACGCGTGACGAGGTCCGTCGCGGCGTGAATCCGCGACAGTTGCGATTCGACGCGCTGCTTGGGGAAGTCGGTGGTCGCGAGGAGTTCGCTGAGCGCCGGCATGCCGGTGGTGCGGTCCATGGCCAGCAGCGTGACCGCTGCCTGGAATCTGGCCTCGGGCAGATGGCCGGGGGCCCGAGCCAGCTCGGTGAGGCGCAGCCGGGCCCCTGCGGGGTCACCCGCGTCGGCGAGCAGTTTGGCCGCCGATACGCGCAGTCCGGCGGGGAGGTCCGGCTCGTCGGCGAGCTCGGCGGCGAGGGACGCGGCAGGTTCGCTGCCACGCCGTACGAAGTGCTCCAGCGCCTCGGCCCGCGCCAGGTGGGGAACGGCCGGATTACGCACGACGGATGCCACACCCGCCGGGTCGAGCACCGCGTAGAGCCGGGAAAGAACCTCCTTCGGGTCGAGATCACCGACCGAGACGGGGCGGCCGTGCAGTTTGATCACCGCCCGGGTGAACCGTGCCGCCATGTCTTCGTTGATCACCAGCCCGTCGCTCAGGACCGTCGCGCACAGGAGCAGATCACGCCAGCCGCCCCCGTCCACGACCGTGCGCAGGAACTCTTCGAGGGGCATACCGCGTTCGTGCCAGCGCGCGGAGATGAACAGCACGATGTTGGGCTGCTCGGCGGCGATCGCCTGGCGTACGGTCCGGAGCGCCTCAGGGTCCTTCGGGGTCAGCCGGTCGGCGATCGCGCATCCGGCGAGGTACTCCTGGATGGTCTGGTGCGGGAACCTCAGTTCCTGGCCGAATTGCGTGACCAGCCCGGTGAACATCAGCGCGCGGGACACCAGGTCCTTCGTGGGAGCGGTATCGGGGGAGTGGCCGCCCAGCAGTTCGACCGCCAGGTCGAGCAGTGGACGTGTATCCCCGTCCTGACGCCGCTCGGCCACCGGGCGCAGCACGTCGTGCACGCTGTTCAGCAGGTCCTCGGTGATTCCGTGAACGCCCTGCTCGGTGCGGGCGAGTCGTTGTGAACCCTTCTCGCGCAGGATCCTGACGAACCGCGCGTACAGCTCCGCCGGGTTGCGGGGCAGCTCGGTGAGCGCCGCCACCACACAGATCATGGTGATGTAGAGCGGGATGCGGGCCACCTCGCCGAGTCGCCCGTGCCGCAGCCCGACCGCCAGTTCCTGGGCCCGATGCTCGGCGTCCGGGACCTTCAGTGCCTCGAACCATGCCTCGGCCACCTCCGAGATCTGCCGGTCGCCGAGGCCGAGGAGGGAATACCGCTTCAGCCCCCGCAGCCGGTCCATGTCGGTGGTGACCAATGACCGGGTGGCCACCGCGAACCGCAGATGCGGCTCCTGGGACCATCGCTGGATCATCCGGATCACCTTGCCCCGGCCCTCCGGATCGAGCACCTCGTCGAGGCCGTCCACGCAGACCAGCCAGTCCACGGACGGCATGGGTGCCGTCTCGAAGAAATCGGGCGTCGGCGTACGCCGAAGACCGGGCAGATCCCGCCCCACTGCGCATGCCAGCGCCTCCGGGAAGGGAAGATTCAGCAGCTGTTCGGCGGTGATCCGCACCGGTATGTATCGGGGCGCCCGTGACGGGTTCGCGAGCCAGTCGGAGGCGGTGGTGAACGTGAGACGCCGTAGCAGGCTCGACTTCCCCGACCCTGCACCGCCGGTGAACAGCACGTGGCGGTCGGATTCGAGCACGCTCTCGGCCCGGGGGCGTTCCGCGTGCGGACGGTGGTCGCGGTCCGCGTCTCCGTCGCTGCCGGTGTGCGAGGCGTTCTGTCGTACGTACACCGAGGAAAGCGGAATCTCCCGCACATCGGTCAGCAGCGCCGCGTAGGGGTGCTCGTCGGCGGCGTCCCGCGCGGCGGCCAGGTAGTCGCGGGGCGGGGGGGCGGGGGGGGGGGGAAACCCCCACCCCCCCGGACGGG
>NZ_JBHXTM010000029.1:0-3776 GCF_042677325.1 Streptomyces sp. NPDC127117 | reverse complement strand
GCCCTTCGGCCCGCCCCCCCGCGTGGGGGGCGGGGGCGGCGGCGCCCCGCGCGGCGGCCCGGTCGGCGCGCCGCCGGGGCGCGGGGGGGCGCACCCCCCCCGCCCCCCGCCGCGCGTCGGTGAGCGTGTTCAGCCAGTCCATGGGTGCTTCGGGGAGCGGATGGCGGGCCAGGATCTCGGAGAGCGGGATCATGTGGGTGCTGCCGGCCTTGTTGGACCGTACGAGCATTCCGCACACCGCACCCGTACGCCGATTGACCACCGGGCTGCCGCTGAAGCCCTCGCCCACCGGTGTCCCGTACGCGCGGGGCATCGCCATCGGATCGTCGAAGGAGAGCCGCGAATCGCCCAGGTACTCCAGGGCGGCCCACTGCCCGGCCCGGAAGTCCCCGCGCGGATGCCCGTAGACCGACATCCGATCGCCCAATTCGGTGTGGGGTGAGATCAGTACGTGGGCGGAGGAGGCTGCTTCGTCCAACTCGTAATGGAGAAAGGCGATATCCAGGCCGTTCGCTGCGCGGTGGCAGTCTTCGGCGGAGACGGTGAGGACCAGTTCGTGCCCCGTGGCGACGATCCGTCCCCGTACCCGCGTCGCGTCCGACACGACGTGGGCGCAGGTGACGACCGTGCCCGGAGTGAGAACGAACCCGGTCCCGCAACCGCGGTCGTCCGGAAGATCGAGGGCGACGGTGGCCGCCTCCAGCAGCTTCTTCCAGCCGTCCACGCCTAGGCTCCGGGGGTTCCCGGTGCGGGCGGCGTCCCCGGAGCAGGAGTGCCGGTGCCGGGCGTGCCCGGCGGTGTCTCGGGCGCGGTCCATTCGAGCGTCACCTTCCACGCCGACTTGGACGTGGCCTTGCCGAAGACGGCCAGCAACTGATTGGTCTCGACGGAGATGTCGCACCCGAACTCGACCGTCGCCTTCGACGCCCCGGTCTGCTGGAGACGCGTACCCATGGCCCTGGCCACGTTGGTGAGACCGTCCAGCACCGGCGCGAGAGTCGGGCGGCGCCAGCTGATCTCCTGCTCGTCGCCGAGGTCGGGCTGTGTCGGCCGTCCGCCGGGAGTGACCGAGAAATGCACGGTCCGGCCGTCCACATCGACCGGGACAGTGATGTCCCCGGAATCCTCAACGCCCGTTTCTTCGCTCACTGTTCAGCCCTTCCCCCGTCGGATGAGGGCCAATCGTAGTGCTGGGACGTGGGCGGCGGGGGCGCGTCGCATCGCGGGTGGGCGCACTCGCGATGCGACGCGTCATGTGTCAGCGGGTCAGGACTTGACCAGGGTGATCTGGGCGGTGTTGTCACCAGCGTTGACGATCACTGGATAGTCGCGGTCGTCCGCCGAGCCGAAGCCGCGAAACAGGGCGGCACCGGGGCGGAAGACCGACCCGGGCTCCATCGCGGTGACAGGAATGGTGACATTCCACGGAACCGGTGCACCGGGGGTGCAGTCGATCGCCTCGCCCTCGTACCTGCCGATCGCCTCGCCGCTCTTCTGAGTCTGCGCCACCAGGCCCGAGAGCGATATGCGGGCCGGCTTGTTGCAGGTCGCGGTGCCGCCGACGGCGACCTGTCCGGTCTTGCTGTCGACCTTGCCCTCGGGGGCCTGGAGGTGGAGGGACCAGCGCTTGCCTTCGGGGGTGACTACCGTGACGCTCACGGTGCTCTCGGCGGTGGGCCCCGAGACGTCGAATATCTCGACCGACCCGGCCGTGAACTCCTGTGACTGTCCGCCGGAGACGAACTCGCCCGCCTCGCCGCTGAACGCGAGCGAACCCGAGACCGCTTCGTGGGCCTGTGCGGTGCCGGACAGGAAGCTAACGGCGCCCACTGACAACGCCCGCCGGCAATGCCCGTCGGGTGGTCAGCCGATGCAGATGACGAGCACGCAGATCCGGTCCGGTGGTGTCGTCGTGGGTGCGGGGCTCGGTGGCGGCGTGTCCGCCGCGGGGCCGGCCGGAGGGGTGCTCGTGCGCGGGGCCGGGGCACACCAGGGCCCCGTTGAGGGTCCGGCGGCACGTGGAGCAGTAGTCCATCCGCGATCCTTCTGTACTTACTGCGCCACCAGGAACTCCGGCGACCCGTTCGAGTTCGCACTCCTGACCGAGCGGGAAACAACGTAACGGCACCCACGGGAGGTTGTGCGCAGCCGGCGTGTTGCTCTCGCGAAGATCTCCGCCGGGACTGTTCGCCAGGTTCACGATGTGGGACAACCTGTCTTGAATGGTGGATGCAATGCCATAGTTGCACCCTGCACACACATCGGGGAGGCTGCCGTGCGCCGTTGGATGATGCTCGCTCTCGGGACCGCGGCGCAGACCGTCGCCTGCACTTTCCTCTACGGGCTTCCGTACACCTCGGAGACGTTGAGGCGGGACAACGGGCTGAGCCTCGGCCAGGTCGGGCTGCTGATCGCCTGCCCCACCATCGGCCTCCTGCTGACGCTCATAGCCTGGGGAGCCCTGGCCGACCGCTTCGGCGAGCGGACCGTCATCGCCTCCGGTCTGGCCATGACCGCCGTGCTCCTCTCCCTGGCGGCAACGGTGGACGGGCTCGTCCCGCTGGGCGTGCTCCTGGCGCTGGCCGGGGCGGCGAGCGCATCCGTCTCCGCGGCCAGCGGACGGCTCGTCGTCGGATGGTTCTCCGCCCGGGAGCGCGGCCTCGCCATGGGGATCCGGCAGACGTCGACCCCGTTGGGCATGGGCATCGCCGCCCTGGTGGTCCCCACGCTCGCCGCGCACGACGGAGTCCGGGGGACCGTCCTGTTCTGCGCGGTGCTGTGCGGTGCCGTCGCCGTGCTCGTCGGCTCGCTGACCACGGACCCGCCGCGCACCGCGCGGCCGACGGGACAGGAACCGGCCGCCAACCCCTACCGCCACTCCACCCTGTGGCGCATCCACGCCTCCAGCGCGCTGTTGTGCGTACCGCAGTTCGCGACGAACGCCTTCGCGATGGTGTTCCTGATCGACGTACGGGGCTGGAGTGCCGTTCACGCCGGCCAACTCCTCGTGCTGTCCCAGGTGTTGGGGGCGGTGTCGCGGGTGGTGGCGGGCCGCTGGTCCGACCGGGTCGGCAGCCGGGTGCGGCCGATGCGGCAGCTGTCGGTGTGCATCGCCGTCGTCATGGGCGCGACCGCGCTGGGCGCACTGTGGCCCTCGCCGCTGACGGATCTCGCCATGGTCGTCGCCTGCGGCATCACCGCGAGCACCAACGGCCTGGCCTTCACCGCCACCGCCGAACTCGCCGGAACCGCCTGGTCGGGACGGGCCATGGGCGTCCAGAACACCGGCCAGAACCTCGCCGCGTCGCTCACCCCGCCGCTGCTGGGCGGACTCATCGCCTCGGCCGGATACGCGCGGGGCTTCCTGCTGGCCGGAGCGCTGGCCGTCGCGGCCTGCTTCGTGATCCCCACGGTCCGAATCCCGGCAGTCCCAACCCCGGAAGGCCGAGCCCCGACAGTCCCAACCCCGGAAGGCCGAGCCCCGACCGCTGCCCCGGCCCCGGAAGGCCGAGCCCCGACCGCTGCCCCGGCCCCGGAGAGCGACGGCCGCGCCGACTGACCACCCGAGGTCTTGCTCCGACTCCCGATCGGGACCTTGCTCCGACTCCCGATCGGGACCTTGCTCCGACTCCCGATCGGGACCTTGCTCCGACTCCCGATCGGGACCTCGCTCCGGCCCCCATCGGGACCTCGCTCCGACTCCCGATCGGGACCTCGCTCCGACTCCCGATCGGGACCTCGCGGCGCCGCCCTCGAGGGCCGCGGCTCCGGCACCC
>NZ_JBHXTM010000028.1:106966-112545 GCF_042677325.1 Streptomyces sp. NPDC127117 | reverse complement strand
CCGACTCTATCAGACTCTTTCGTGTCCGATTCCCGGTCGAAGCGGGTCTCGCTTTCGCTTTCCAGTTCTTCGCTTTCGCGTTTCCCTTTCCGGCGAGTCCGACTCTATCAGATCCTTTCGGGCCTGATTCCCAGTCAGCGGGGTTTGTCTTCCCGGCCGTTGGGCCGTTCCGACGAGTGAGACTTTAGCGGAATCCTCGGCCCCGACGCTAATCGGGGTCGCGCTCCTTCGAACGCGGATTCCTCATTCCGCAAATGCGCACAGAAAGTCCGGCGACAGATGTCGCTGGTCATATGTGGTTACTGCGGATTGGCTGCCCGGGGACCGACCGGAGTCGGCGCTCACGTCGGACAACTCGGAGCACATTACGGATCCCGGCAGGGCGTGTCAACCCCGGGTCGGGTCCGGTTGCCGGTGGAAGGCCAGACGGTAGTCGCGGGGGCTGGTGGACAGGTGGGTGGCGAAGTGCTGGCGCATGGTGATCTCGCTGCCGAAGCCGGTGCGGCGGGCCACCTCGGGGAGGGGGAGGTCGGTGCGTTCGAGGAGCTTCTGGGCTGCGGCGATGCGTTGGGTGATCAGCCAGCGCAGCGGGGTCGTGCCGGTGGTGGCCTGGAAGTGGCGGGCGAAGGAGCGGGGGGACATTCCGGCTCGGGCGGCGAGGCCGGCGACCGTGTGCGGTTCGGCCAGATGGGTCAGGGCGAAGGCGCGTACCGCGGCGAGGGCGTCGGCGTCGCGGCCGGCGCGGGGGGTGGGGTGCTCGATGAACTGGGCCTGGGTGCCGGTGCGGAACGGGGCCGTGACCATCGAACGGGCGATCGTGGCCGCGGTCTCGGCTCCGTGGATCGTGCGTACGAGGTGGAGGCAGAGGTCGATGCCGGCCGCGGTGCCTGCCGACGTCCAGATGTTGTCGTCGTGCAGGAAGAGGGCGTCCTGGGTGACCTTCACCTTGGGGTGGCCGGCGCGGAGGTGGTCGGTGAGGCGCCAGTGGGTGACTGCTCGGCGGCCGTCCAGGAGACCGGCCTGGGCCAGCGGGAAGGCGCCGCCGCACAGGGAGGCGATCGGGGTGCCTCGGGTGTGGGCGCGGCGGAGGGCCGCCAGGACCGGGGCGGGGGCCGGGATCAGGTGGTCGTCGAGGCCGGGGACGACGACGAGGTCGGCGCGGGCGAGCCAGGCGAGGGTGCGGTCCGGGGTGAGGGAGAGGCCGCCGCGCAGCGCGATGGGGGTGGGTTCCGCGGCGGTGCGGCGCAGCTCGAAGGGCGGGACGCCGCAGTCGGTGCGGTCGACGCCCCAGACCTCCGTGATGACCGAGACGTCGAAGGCGCGTACGCCCGGGAAGGAGACGAGCGCGATACGGGTGGGGTCGGGGGTGGTCGCCATCGTGGCAGTAAAGCATCGATCGATGGCTTTTCGGCCTCTGGGACGTGGGAGCGCCGGGCGGCAGGATCGTTCGCATGGAGATCGCAGAGAACGCGGCGCTGATCGTGGTGGACGTGCAGGAAGGCTTCGAGGAGGAGGCGTACTGGGGGCCTCGGAACAACCCGGAGGCGGATCGGAACATCGAGGGCCTGATCGATGCCTGGCAGTCGAGCGGGCGGCCGGTGGTGTTCGTACGGCATGACTCGCCCGAGCCCGGTTCGCCGTTGCGGCCGGGGCAGCCGGGGAACGGCTTCAAGGGGTACGTGGAGGAGCGGCGCGGGAAGGGCGACGGGCCCGAGCTGTTGCTGACGAAGAGTGTGAACTCCGCCTTCTACGGGACGCCCGACCTCAAGGAATGGCTGGACCGGAGCGGGATCCGGCAGTTCGTGGTGGTCGGGATCCAGACCAATATGTGCGTCGAGACGACGGCGCGCATGGGCGGGAACCTCGGGTTCGAGGTGTTCGTCCCGCTGGATGCGACGCACACCTTCGACCTGGCCGGGCCGTGGGGGTGGACGCTGGGGGCGGACGAGCTGACGCGGGCCACCGCCGTGTCGTTGCACGGCGGTGGGTTCGCGAAGGTGGTGCGCAGCGCGGAGCTGATCGCCGCCGCGGGGTAGGTCAGCCGTTGCCGGAGGCGAGTTCGCGGCTGCGGTCGCGGGCGGCTTCGAGTGCGGCGATGAGGGCGGCCCGTACGCCGTGGTTCTCCAGCTCGCGGATGGCGCTGATGGTGGTGCCGGCCGGGCTGGTGACGGCCTCGCGCAGCTTGACGGGGTGTTCGCCGCTGTCGCGGAGCATCACCGCGGCGCCGATGGCGGCCTGGACGATCAGCTCGTGGGCCTGGGCGCGGGGCAGGCCGAGCAGGATGCCGGCGTCGGTCATCGCCTCGACGAGGAAGTAGAAGTACGCGGGGCCCGATCCGGACAGGGCGGTCGCCGCGTCCTGCTGGGACTCGGGGACGCGGAGGGTCTTGCCGACGCCCTTGAAGATCGCCTCCGCGGCGGCGAGGTGGCCGGTGGTGGCGTGGCTGCCGGCCGAGATGACGGACATGCCCTCGTCGACGAGGACGGGGGTGTTCGGCATGACGCGTACGACCGGGGTGTTCGCGGCGAGGCGGTCCTCGATGAAGGCGGTCGTGATGCCCGCGGCGGCGCTGATGACCAGGCTGTCGGGGGTGATGTGCCCGGCGAGCTCGTCCAGGAGCCGGCCCATGTCCTGGGGCTTGACCGCGAGGATGAGGATGTCGGCGCGCTCGGCGGCCTCGGCGTTGGTGACGGAGTCGACGCCGTAACGGTTGTGGAGCTCCTCGGCCCGCTCGGAGCGGCGGGTGGTGACCAGCAGGTTCGCCGGGCGCCAGCCCGCCCGGATCATGCCGCTGAGCAGTGCCTCGCCGATCTTGCCGGTGCCGAGGACTGCGACTGTCTGGGTCATGTGGTTCACCCTCCGGGCTGTGCTGACGGTTCTCGGTGCTCGGTGCTCGTTCGCGCCATCCTCGCACCGGCTCCGTCAGGCGGTGCGGCGGCGGAGGGTGGCTGCACCGAGGGCGAGTACGAGGACGGCGCAGCCCGCCACGATCAGTACGTCGCGGACGAAGTCGCCGGTGATGTCGGTGTGGCCGAGGACCTCGTTCATGCCGTCGACTGCGTACGACATGGGCAGCACGTTCGAGATCGCTTCGAGGACGGGGGCCATCCGGTCACGGGCGATGAACAGTCCGCAGAGCAGGAGCTGCGGGAAGATCACCGCGGGCATGAACTGGACGGCCTGGAACTCGGATGCGGCGAAGGCGGAGACGAACAGGCCCAGTGCCGTGCCGAGCAGCGCGTCGAGCAGGGCGACCAGGAGCAGCAGCCACGGGGAGCCGATGACGTCCAGGCCCAGCGCCCAGACCGAGACCGCGGTGGCCAGGAGGGACTGGACGATCGCCACGGCGCCGAACGCGAGGGCGTAGCCGGCGATCAGGTCGCCCTTGCCGAGCGGCATCGCGAGGAGGCGTTCGAGGGTGCCGGAGGTGCGTTCGCGCAGGGTGGCGATCGAGGTCACCAGGAACATGGTGATCAGCGGGAAGATGCCGAGCAGCGAGGCGCCGATGGCGTCGAAGGTGCGGGGGGTGCCGTCGAACACGTACCGCAGCAGCGTGATCATCAGGACCGGGATCAGCAGGAGCAGCGCGATCGTGCGGGGGTCGTGGCTCAGCTGGCGCAGGACCCGGGCGGCGGTGGCGAGGGTGCGGGCCGGGCTCAGGAGCGGGGTGCCGGTCGCCGGGGTGGGTGTCGTACTCATGGGGTGGGCTCCTGACGGGTGGCGGCCTGGTCCACCAGGTGGAGGAAGGCCTCTTCGACGGTGGCCGCGCGGGCGGCGGTGCGCAGTGCGTCGGGGGTGCCGTCGGCGAGGATCTCGCCCTCGCGCATGAGGAGCAGGCGGTGGCAGCGCTCGGCCTCGTCCATGACGTGCGAGGAGACGAGGAGCGTGGTGCCGCGGTCGGCGGCGAGGCGGTGGAAGAGGTTCCACAGGTCGCGGCGGAGCACGGGGTCCAGGCCCACGGTGGGTTCGTCGAGGACCAGGAGTTCCGGGGTGCCGAGCAGGGCCACGGCGAGGGAGGCGCGGGCGAGCTGGCCGCCGGAGAGGGTGCCGGCGAGGGCGTCGGCGTGGCTGGTCAGGTCGACCTCGGTGATGGCGCGGGTGACGGCGGCGCGGCGGGCCTCGCGCTGTCGGCGGCCGGGCCGGAGGATCGCCGCGAAGTAGTCGAGGTTCTGTCGGACCGTCAGGTCGGTGTAGACGGACGGGTCCTGGGTGACGTACCCGATGCGCGGACGGAGCGCGGGGTGGCCCGCGGGGCTGCCGAGCACGTCCAGGGTGCCGGTGACCTTGGCCTGGGTACCCACGACGGCCCGCATCAGGGTCGATTTCCCGCAGCCGGAGGGGCCCAGGAGGCCGGTGATCCTGCCGGGTTCGACGGTGAAGTCGATGGCCCGCAGGACGGTGCGATCTCCTCGTACGACCGTGAGGCCGCGGGCCTCGATGGCGGCGCCGGGATAATTCATCATGTGATGAATATCGATCCCGGGGTGCCTGCCCGTCAAGGGGTGGGCAACGGCGGCACGCCGGGGCTGACCGCCACGCTCAGGTCGACCGCGTAGCTCTCCTCGACCGTGCCGTCCGGGAAGAGTTCCGCGAGCCGGGCCCGCTCCTCGGCGAGGAAGCGTTGCGCGCGTTCCGCACCGAGGACGAGGAAGGCGGAGTGGCTGCCGAGGTTGGCGAGGTGGGTGTCGAGAGACACCCGTCGGGTCCAGGGCAGGCGGCGGTGCGCGAAGTCGAACCCTGACGGCAGGTCGCGGGAGCGGACGGGCGAGCCGTGGGCGGAATCGCCGGCGCCGAAGAAGCGGCGGAGGCGGGCGTCCTGCTCGTCGATCCAGGGGACGGAGTGGTCGGAGACGTTCCACCAGAGGGCGAGGGCGCCGCCGGGGCGCAGGACGCGCAGTGCCTCGGCGGTGGCGAGGGTCCGGTCCGTCCAGTGCCAGGACTGGGCGTACGTGATCAGGTCGGCGGATGCGGTGGCGAGGGGGAGGCGGTTGCCGTCGCCGCGTACGACGGGCAGTGCGGGGTGCGAGCGGTGGAACTCCTCCGCCATGCCGGCGCCCGGTTCCACGGCGGTGACCAGGGCGCCCCGCTCATGGAGGAGCCGGGTGGAGATGCCCGTGCCGGCGCCTACGTCGACGGTGCGGGCACCGCGCAGGGGCCGGTGGGCCAGCTCCTCGACTGCGTCGAAGAGCGCGGGCGGGTAGCCGGGGCGCGCTGCGGCGTACTGGGCAGCCGCACGATCGAAGGAGAGCGCGCGGGGCGGAGCCGGGGTGGACGAGGAGATGGGGTCGGGCGAGGGAGCGGGGGCGGGGGTCGTAGAGGCCGGGGCAGGAGCGGAGGCGGGCGCGGGCAGGTGGGAGTCAGCGGAAACCATGAGTTCATCGTGACTCGTGCCGGGGGTGTGCGCTGGCGTCTTCGCCGGGCGGGGAGCGGGTCGGCGGGCGCGGGGTCGCGCGTGGGCGCAGAGCAGAGCAGGCTCGGGCTCACACGCAAACGCGGAGCGCGAAGCGCGGCGGGTGCGGGATCACATGTAGCGCGGGCTCACGCGGAAGCGCCGGGCAGGACAAGCACGAACTCACGCG
>NZ_JBHXTM010000028.1:0-106866 GCF_042677325.1 Streptomyces sp. NPDC127117 | reverse complement strand
CAAACGCCGGGCGCGGCAAGCGCGGGATCGCGTCGGCAAGGTGCGGGCTCACACGCAAACGCGTGGGGCGGAGCGTGGGCTCACACGCAAACGCGGAGCGCGAAGCGCGGCGGGTGCGGGATCACATGTAGCGCGGGCTCACGCGGAAGCACCGGGCAGGACAAGCACGAACTCACGCGCAAACGCCGGGCGCGGCAAGCGCGGGATCGCGTCGGCAAGGTGCGGGCTCACACGCAAACGCGTGGGGCGGAGCGTGGGCTCACACGCAAACGCGTCGGCGAGGTGCGGGCTCACGCGCGAGCGCGCGGGGGCGTGGGCGGGTAGGGCGTCTCGTTCCGGGCTGTCTACTTGCGCTTGGGGCGCTTGCCCTTGGTGGTTTTGCGGGCTGCCGGGTTTCCGGTGCGGGAGGAACGGCGCTTCTCGTAGCGGGCCAGGGCCGTCTCGTACTCCGTGCGGTGCAGCTGCTCGCCCGGGGCCTCCCGGAACGTACGGAGGAAGTACGCGATCAGGGAGCCGACGAAGCCGATCGTCTTGAGACCGCGCAGATTGGCCTCGCGCGCCGGGTCGGCGGGGCGGCGGCTGAATCCTTCCCAGGTCTTGCGGAAGGCGATGGCGCTGCAGATGGCGAACATCAGCACGACCAGGACGCCGACGAAGCTGCCGACGTCGGCGATCTGGAGCCCCTGGTAGGCGAACCGGAGCACGAAGCAGGCGA
Organism: Streptomyces sp. NPDC127117; assembly: GCF_042677325.1. NCBI lineage: Bacteria > Bacillati > Actinomycetota > Actinomycetes > Kitasatosporales > Streptomycetaceae > Streptomyces > Streptomyces sp. NPDC127117. Next base: position 106,151 of record NZ_JBHXTM010000028.1, on the reverse strand, counting down.
CGACCGCGGCGGCCAGCGAGCCGACCGCCGCCCCGGCGCGTCGCAGCCCGTAGCCCCCGCTGTGGTCGACCCAGGTCGTACCGAAGAAGCGCAGGGGCTCGGGCTGCGGGCCGGGCGTGCTGGAGCCGGGGGCTTCGCTGTTCTCGCTCACGAAGTCGATTATCCCCGGGCGGTCGCGGGCCCGGACGCGCCGGTCGCCGTTGTGGTCAGTCGCAGCGCGGTGCGATGTAGCCGTCGCTGCCCGTGTGGACGTAGGCGTCCGCCACGAACTGGCCGTTGGCGATGTTGTCCCAGAGGTTCGAGGTGCCGTACGGGCCGGTGACCCGCTCCCCCGGCTTCTGGCAGTAGACCGGAACCTTCATTCCGTACGGGAGGGTCCTGACGATCCCGTACTTGGTGCCCGGTCCGGTGCGGACGTTGACGCGGTAGCCGGGCGCGATCGGGTACCGGGTGACGTCGTCGGAACCGGCGAGCGCCGCCGCGTCCTCGGAGACGTCGACCGCGGCGTCGGTCGTCGCGTCGGTCGTGGCATCGGTCGCGATGCCGGTGTGCTCGTCCATGGCCATGAGGCCCTCCCCCGTTGAGAGTCGGTGTGTACGACGCGCAGGCTACAAGCCCCATCCGAATCGCACGCACCATCGACTAGGCTCCGTGCGTCGCGCTTGCGGACGAACACACGGGGGTGGGCGATGCCGCCGCTGCGAGGTACCGGAGCCAGTCCGGAAGCGGAGCATCCGGAGTACGCCGGGCAGTACCGTCTTGAGGCACGTCTCGGCGCGGGCGGCATGGGAGTCGTGCACCTGGCGCGCTCCGCCTCCGGGCTGCAACTGGCCGTCAAGGTGGTGCACCGGCAGTACGCGGCGAACCCGGAGTTCAGGGCGCGTTTCCGGCAGGAGGTCGGGGCGGCCCGACGGGTCAGCGGTGCTTTCACCGCACCGGTCGTCGACGCCGACCCGGATGCCGCACGGCCGTGGATGGCCACCCTGTACGTACCCGGCCCCACCCTCGCCGACCAGGTGAAGCGGAACGGGCCGATGGCCCCGGCCGAACTGCGCAGGCTGACGGCGGGGCTCGCCGAGGCGCTGCGGGACATCCACCGGGCCGGTGTGATCCACCGCGACCTCAAGCCGAGCAACGTGCTGCTCTCCGACTCCGGGCCCAAGGTCATCGACTTCGGGATCTCCCGGCCGTACGACAGCGATCTGCGCACCGAGACCGGCAAGCTGATCGGCTCGCCGCCCTACATGGCGCCCGAGCAGTTCCAGCGGCCGCGCGAGGTCGGGCCCGCCGCCGATGTGTTCGCCCTGGGGGCCGTGCTCGTCCACGCGGCGACCGGCCGGGGGCCCTTCGACTCGGACAGCCCGTACATCGTGGCCTACCAGGTGGTGCACGACGAGGCCGATCTGGCAGGGGTGCCGGCGGATCTGGCTCCGCTGATCGGGCAGTGCCTGACGAAGGATCCCGCCGGGCGGCCCACCCCGGACGAGATCATGACGACGCTGCGGCCGCCCTCGTACGAGGCCGCCGCGTTCATACCGTCGCAGCGGCGGCCGGCCACCACCGGGGCGGGAGCCGCCGCCGGAGTCGCGGCGGCCCTCGTCCCGGAGGCCGGGGTGCGCGCCGGCGCGGAGGCGGACACCCACATGGGCGGTGCGCCGGCGCGGGACGGGAAGACGGGCACCGACGGCGGCGGCAACAAACTGCGGTGGCTGGCGGCCACCGCGGCACTGCTGGTCATGGGGGCCGGCGGGGTGTGGGCCGTCGGTGCCGGGGTCGGTTCCGACGGACCGGGCGGCTCCGGCGGTCGGGGCGGGTCGAAGGGCTCGGCCGAGAAGTTCGCGCCGTGGCGGACCGAGCTGCGGACCACCGGCAGATCGACGCCGGCGTGCTCCCCGGCGGGCGGCTCCGGCACGGAGACAGGCGGCTCCGGGACGGAGGTGTCCGGCTCCGGGACGGAGGTGTCCGGCTCCGGGGCCGGGGCGTCCGGTCCGCCCGCGGCGCTGTACTGCGCGACGGGCGGCATCGGTGTCTCCCGGCTGGATCCGGCGGACGGCCGGGTGCTGTGGTCCCGTCGCGCCGAGGCGGACGCCCCGGCAGTCGGCGTGGTGTCGGTCTCCGGCGGTCTGGTGCATACGGCGGTGCCGGGCGGGAAGCTCCGGGCGTACGACCCCGCCGAGGGCGAGCAGGTCTGGGACGCGGATCTCTCCCCGTATCTGGGCACCCCCTTCGGCGCGGGTGACGCGCTGCTGCTGGTCGCCGAGGACGGCACGACCGAGGCGCTGGACTCCGCGACCGGGGTGTCCCTCTGGCGCCACGCGCTCGCCGGGCACCAGCGCCCGGACTACGCGCTGTACGACGCGGGCACCGGGCTGGCCTACGCCTTCGAGCACTCGGCGTACGGATCGTCCACGCTCGTCACGGCCGTCGATGCCACGACGGGGCACACGGCCTGGCAGCGGCGGCTGGACGGGATGCTGACCCCGGTGGGGACCTCGGACGGCGCGCTCGTCCTGACGTCCATGAACGGGGACGCCCAGACCGTCGGGCTGGTCCGCTACGACCCGGCGCGGGGGCGCACCGTACGGACGGCGCTGCCGTTCCGGATGAACGAGCCGGAGGTCGTGATGGGCGGGGACACCGCCTATCTGCTGGCGCACGGCGGGACGCTGGTCGCCGTCGACACCCGCCCGGCCGGCGGCGAGGCGGTCCGCTGGCAATTGGAGACCGCTGCCGGGCGGACGTCCGCGCCGGTACTCGCCACCGGGAACCGGCTGTACTTCTCGGCGGCGGACGGGCGGCTGCTGGCCGTGGACACCGAGCACGGAAAACTGCTGGGCCAGACGGCACCCCGGCTGCGCAACGGGAGGCTCACGTACTCCTCGGCGCTGCCCGCCCCGGTCGCCGCCGGCCGGACCGTCTTCGGGACCGCGCCCGACGGGTCCGTGTTCGCCGTGGACGGGCAGGACCCCGCCCGCTGGTGAGAGCGGACGAGGTCCTTGTCGGTCGGCGGGCCGGTCAGCCGAGCTTGGACACGTCGCGCACCGCGCCCCGGTCCGCGCTCGTCGCCATCGCCGCGTACGCGCGCAGCGCCGCCGAGACCTTGCGCTCGCGGTTCTTCGGCGCGTAGACGCCGTTCAGCGCCTCGCGGCGGGTGGCCAGTTCGGTCTCGGGGACGAGGAGCTCGATCGAACGGTTCGGGATGTCGATCCTGATCCGGTCGCCGTCCTCGACCAGCGCGATGGCGCCACCCGAAGCGGCCTCCGGCGAGGCGTGGCCGATGGACAGGCCCGACGTACCGCCGGAGAAGCGGCCGTCGGTCACCAGGGCGCAGCTCTTGCCGAGGCCGCGGCCCTTGAGGAAGGAGGTCGGGTAGAGCATCTCCTGCATGCCGGGGCCGCCGCGCGGACCCTCGTAACGGATGACGACGACGTCGCCCTCCTTGATCTCCTTGCGGAGGATCTTGTCGACGGCCTCGTCCTGCGACTCGCAGACGACCGCCGGGCCCTCGAAGGTCCAGATCGACTCGTCGACGCCCGCCGTCTTCACGACACAGCCGTCCTCGGCGAGGTTCCCCTTGAGGACCGCGAGGCCGCCGTCCTTGGAGTAGGCGTGCGCCAGATCGCGGATGCAGCCGCCGGCCGCGTCCAGGTCCAGGGTCTCCCAGCGCTCCGACTGCGAGAAGGCGGTCGCGGAACGGACGCATCCGGGAGCCGCGTGCCACAGCTCGACGGCTTCCGGGGACGGGGAGCCGCCGCGGACGTCCCAGTCCTTCAGCCACTGGGCGAGGGAGTCGGAGTGGACCGAGTGCACGTCCTCGTTGAGCAGGCCGCCGCGGTGCAGCTCACCGAGGAGGGCGGGGATGCCGCCGGCCCGGTGGACGTCCTCCATGTAGTACGTGCCGCCGGGGGCCACGTTGGGGGCGACCTTCGCCAGGCAGGGGACACGTCGCGAGACCGCGTCGATGTCGCTCAGGTCGTAGGACAGCTCGGCCTCCTGCGCGGCGGCGAGCAGGTGCAGGATCGTGTTGGTGGAGCCGCCCATCGCGATGTCCAGTGCCATCGCGTTGTCGAACGCGGCGCGGGTGCCGATCGCGCGGGGCAGGACCGTCTCGTCGTCCTGCTCGTAATAGCGCCTGGTGATGTCGACGACCGTACGGCCGGCGTCCTCGTACAGCGCCTTGCGGGCGGTGTGCGTGGCGAGGACGGAGCCGTTGCCGGGGAGGGAGAGGCCGAGGGCCTCGGTCAGGCAGTTCATCGAGTTGGCGGTGAACATGCCGGAACAGCTGCCGCAGGTGGGGCAGGCGTTCTCCTCGATACGGAGGATGTCCTCGTCCGAGATGCTCTCGTCGACGGCGTCGCTGATCGCGTTGACCAGGTCGAGCTTGCGGACCGTGCCGTCGACCAGGGTGGCCTTGCCGGCCTCCATCGGGCCGCCGGAGACGAAGACCGTCGGAATGTTGAGGCGCATCGCCGCCATCAGCATGCCGGGGGTGATCTTGTCGCAGTTGGAGATGCAGATCAGCGCGTCCGCGCAGTGCGCCTCGACCATGTACTCGACGGAGTCGGCGATCAGGTCGCGGGAGGGGAGGCTGTAGAGCATCCCGCCGTGGCCCATCGCGATGCCGTCGTCGACGGCGATGGTGTTGAACTCGCGCGGCACGGCGCCCGCGGCCTTGATGGCCTCGGAGACGATCCGGCCGACCGGGGCCAGGTGGGTGTGGCCGGGGACGAACTCGGTGAAGGAGTTGGCGACCGCGATGATCGGCTTGCCGATGTCCTCGCTCGCTACGCCCGAGGCCCGCATAAGGGCGCGGGCGCCCGCCATGTTGCGGCCGTGGGTGACAGTGCGGGACCTCAGCTGGGGCATCGTCTCTCGCTCCTTCGACGTTGCAGACTGTCTCCGAGCGTACGCCTCCGGCTCCAAGATCTGGACACAGTGTCCGAAATGCGGGATGAAATGCTCGGTGGGTGGTCGGTGGGCGGCCAGCGCGCGGAGGGACGGCGGGAGCCGTCCCCGCGGGGCTCAGGACTCCGTCAGATAGCGCTGGAGCGTCGGTGCGACCATCTCGATGATCCTCTCGGGGTCCGCCGAGGCGAGCGGTTCCGCCCGGATCACATAGCGGAGCATCGCGATCCCGATCATGTGCGAAGCCGCCAGCTCCGCGCGGAAGGTGGCGTCCGGTACGTCCAGCGCCTCCGCGACACGCTCCAGGAGCCGGCGCAGCACGAAGCCCCGGAGGACCTTCGCCGCCGCCTCGTGCGTCAGCGCGGACCGCATGATCGCCAGCAGCGGGGCCCTGGACGCCGGGTTCTCCCACACGGCGATGAAGTAGCGGGCCAGCCGCTCCCCCAGGCCGTCCGTGCCGTCGCCCAGAACGTCCGGGATCACCAGGGCCGGCTCGAAGGACAGCTCGATGGCGGCCGCGAAGACCTCGTCCTTCGTGCCGAAGTAGTGGTGGACCAGGGCGGAGTCGACGCCCGCCGCCTTGGCGATGCCCCGGACCGACGTCTTGTCGTACCCGCGCTCCGCGAATTCGGTGCGGGCCGCCTCCAGGATGCGGGTGCGGGCGTCGGGGCCGGTGGTGTCGGCGGTACGGGAGGGGCGGCCGCGACGCTTGGGGCCGGTGGGGTCCGGGGGGCCGTCCTCGGGACCGCCCGTGGGGTCGCCCGTCATGGGCGCGGCGTGCGGGTCGGGGACGACGCCAGGTGGAGCCGGGTGAAGGCCAGCGCCTCCGCCAGATCGGCCTCGCGTTCGGCGGTGGACATGGCACGGCGGGTATTGACCTCGATGACGACATGGCCGTCGAAGCCGGTGCGGGCCAAGTGCTCCAGGAGCTCGGCACAGGGCTGGTCGCCCCGGCCGGGCACCAGGTGCTCGTCCTTGTTGGAGCCCTTGCCGTCGGCGAGGTGGATGTGGGCGAGCCGGTCGCCCATCCGCTCGGCCATCGCCATGCCGTCCGTGCGGGCCGTCGCGGTGTGCGAGAGGTCCACGGTGAAGTGGCGGTAGTCGTCGTTGGTGACGTCCCAGTCGGGGGCGTACGCGAGCATCTCGCGGTCCCGGTAGCGCCAGGGGTACATGTTCTCCACGGCGAACCGCACATCGGTCTCGTCCGCCATCCGCCAGATCCCGGTGACGAAGTCGCGCGCGTAATTGCGCTGCCAACGGAACGGCGGGTGGACGACCACGGTCGTCGCCCCGAGCTTCTCCGCCGCGGCACGGGCCCGCTGGAGCTTCACCCACGGATCGGTGGACCAGACGCGCTGGGTGATCAGCAGACAGGGTGCGTGAACGGCGAGGATCGGCACCTGGTGGTAGTCCGACAGCCGCCGCAGTGCCTCGATGTCCTGGCTGACGGGGTCGGTCCACACCATGACCTCGACACCGTCGTAACCGAGGCGCGCGGCGATCTCGAAGGCCGTCGCCGTCGACTCCGGGTAGACGGAAGCCGTCGACAGGGCGACCTTCGCATCCGGGATGCGCACCACTGGTTCTGCCACTGGGACAGCGTACGGGCAGTGGTACGCCTCGCCGAGAGGGTCCGGTCGGAAAGTGAGATGCCCCATGGCGGCGCACGCGGTGGTGCGCGCCGGGGCATTGCGCCGCAGGCCCCCGTGCCCGGCCCGGCGCGTTCAGCCGCCGAGCGCGGCCTGCTCCTCCGTCGGCAGATGGTCCAGGCGGCGCAGGATGACGCCCTCGCGCAGTGCCCAGGGGCAGATCTCCAGCTCCTCGACCCCGAACAGATCCATGGCCCCCTCCGCGACCAGCGCCCCGGCGAGCAGCTGCGCGGCCCGGCCCTCGGAGACGCCGGGCAGATCGCCGCGCTGCTCGGCCGTCATCGCCGCCAGCTTCGGCACCCACTCCTCCAGCGACTTGCGGGTGAGGGCGCGCTGTACGTACAGACCCTCGGTGGAGCGTGCGGCGCCCGCGATCCTGGCGAGCTGCTTGAAGGTCTTGGACGTGGCCACGACATGGTCCGGGCGCCCGAGCCGGGTGAACTCCCCGACACTGCGGGCGATCCTGGCCCGGACATGGCGGCGCAGCGCCTTCACCTCGGCCGGGTCCGGCGGGTCGCCCGGCAGCCACCCGGCGGTGAGCCGGCCGGCCCCGAGCGGCAGCGAGACCGCGGCGTCCGGCTCCTCGTCCACGCCGTAGGCGATCTCCAGCGAACCGCCCCCGATGTCCAGGACCAGCAGCCGCCCCGCCGACCAGCCGAACCAGCGGCGCGCGGCGAGGAAGGTGAGCCGGGCCTCCTCCTCGCCGCTGAGGACGGCGAGGTCGACCCCGGTCTCCTCCCGCACCCGGGCCAGCACCTGATCGGCGTTGCTCGCCTCCCGCACCGCGGACGTGGCGAAGGGCAGGACGTCCTCGCACCCCTTGTCCTCGGCGGCCTGGAGCGCGTCGGCGACCGTCGCCACGAGCCGGTCCACACCGTGGGGGCCGATCGCCCCGTCCTCGTCGAGCAGTTCGGCCAGGCGCAGCTCCGCCTTGTGCGAGTGCGCGGGCAGCGGGCGCGCGCCGGGGTGCGCGTCCACCACCAGCAGGTGCACCGTGTTCGAACCCACGTCGAGGACTCCGAGTCTCATGGAGGGAACGCTACCGGGACCTCGGACTTACCCTTGGCGCGTGCCAAAGACGAAAAAGGCGAAGCCGGGCAAAAACACGAAGAAGCAGAGAACGAAGCAGGAGATGCGGGAACAGGAAGCACGGGAAGCGAACGGACCGGACCGGTCCGACGACGAGACGGGTATCGATTTCGCACGCGCCTGGGTCGAGTTCCCGGACCCGGGTGACGACGAGCAGATCTTCCGCTGCGACCTGACCTGGCTGACCTCCAGGTGGACCTGCATCTTCGGCAGCGGCTGCCAGGGCATCCAGGCGGGACGTGCGGACGACGGGTGCTGCACGCTGGGCGCGCACTTCTCGGACGAGGACGACGAGAAGCGGGTGGCGGGCCATGTCGAACGGCTGACCCCCGACCTGTGGCAGTTCCACGACGTCGGTACGGAGACGGGCTGGGTCCAGGTCGACGAGGACGGGGAACGCCAGACGCGGCGCTGGAAGGGTTCGTGCATCTTCCAGAACCGGCCCGGATTCGCGGGAGGAGCGGGCTGCTCCCTGCACATCCTGGCGCTGCGGGAGGGCAAGGAGCCCCTGGAGACCAAGCCGGACGTCTGCTGGCAGCTGCCGATCCGGCGCACGTACGACTGGATCGACCGGCCCGACGACACCCGGATCCTCCAGGTGTCGATCGGTGAGTACGACCGCCGGGGCTGGGGTCCGGGCGGCCACGATCTGCACTGGTGGTGCACCTCGGCGACCTCGGCGCACGGGGCCGGGGAGCCGGTGTACCTCTCGTACCGGCCCGAGCTCATCGAGATGATGGGCAAGGAGGCGTACGACCGCCTCGTCGAGCTGTGCGAGGAGCGGCTCGCCGCACTGCTGCCGATGGCACCGCACCCCGCGGATCCGGTCCCTCCGGCCGACCCGGCGTGACGGAGCGGCGGCGTACGCGGGTTTCAGCCGGCCGGGTGCGTGCCCGGTCCCGGGTCGGTGGTGGGCGTGGGGTCGGTCGGGTCCGGCGACGGTGACGGATCGGTCGGGCCCGAGTCCGTAGGGGTGGGCGTGGGGTCGCTCGGGTCGGGCGTCGGGTCGGGCGACGACGAAGGGTCCGGCGAGGACGTCGGCGGTTTCGAAGGTCCGGCGGTGGCGGACGGGTGTCCGGGGCCGCCGGGCGAGGGCCACGTCGCGCCGTGCCCACGGATCACCACCGCCGAGCCCGACGGGGCGAGGGCGATGCGCGCGCTCCACGGACCGGCCGGTTCGCGCCGGTGGTCCACGAGGGCGTGGACCGTGATGCTCTCGCCCGCGGCCAGGGTGCCCGAGTAGCGGCTCAGCCGCACCCAGGACGCGTCCGCGCGGGCCGACCAGGCGACCGGCGCGCCGCCCGACGCGGTCAGCCGGATCAGGGGCCGGCCGCCGGACGAGCGGGCCTCGACGGTGAGCCCGCCGACGCCGTCCCGGCCCGGACCCGAGCCGATCACCTCCGCCGAGACGTCCGGAGCGCGGCCGTCGTCGAAGCGGGCACCGGGCTGGGGCCGGGCGTTGCCCGCGTTCTCGTAGTGGCCGTCCGAGGCGCCGTCGAGCCCGTGCCGGGTATCGCTCTCGGTGGCGGTGACCGACGAGCCCTCATGGCCCTCGCCGGTCAGCGGCGCGCCCCGGTAGGCGGTCCACAGCGCGATCACCGGGGCGGCCACGACCGTGGCCACCACCGTCGTCGTCACGACCCTGGCCCGCAGCCGGTCCCGGCGCGCGGCATGGTCCTTGGGGTCCATGGGGAAGCCCGCCCGGTCGAAGCGCGGGCCGCCGGAACGGTTCCGCCGGGCGTGGACCATCGCGACGTACGCCGACGGCCGGGGTGCCTCGACGACCGGCAGCGCGGCGGCCGCGGTGACCGCGGCGCCGGGCCAGGGGCCCTCGGCGCCGGCCCGTTCGGCGGCCCTGCGGCAGCGGGGGCAGTCGTCGACGTGGCGGACGAGTTCGCGGCGCAGGGCAGCGGAGAGCAGAGCGCGTCCGCCGGTGAGCCGGGCGACGGTGGGGCAGTTGCCGGTCTCCACGACGGCGAGGGCGGCGCGGGTGCGCTCCACCTCGCAGGCAGCGGCCGCCAGCAGCTCGCGGGCGGTCGCCGGGTCGAGGCCCAGGACGGAGGCGACGGCGCGCGGGGCGAGGCGGTGCCGTACGGCGAGTTCGAGCGCCTCGCGCTGCTCGGGGGTGGTGCCCGCGGCCTCGGGCCAGGCCAGCTGGGCCAGCTCGCGGCGGTGCGCCTCGGCGGCGGCCTCGGTCTCGGGGGCGCGGGCGGGGCCTGCGGGGGCGCCGCCCGGCATGAACGCGGCGGGGGCGGGGGCCTTCGCCGCGACGGCGGGGGGCGTACGGCGTACGGCGCGCGCCCCCTGGGCCGCCGCTCCGCCCGACGGCTGCTTGCCGGGAGGCCCGCCCGCCCGCTTCGTCTCCTGCTTGGACTGCTTCGCAGCCTGCTTCGCCTGCTTCGAGGCGAGCCTGCCCGGCTGCTTCCCGGCCTTGTGCCGGTGCGCCTGGCGGCCCTTCCCCTGCTCGGCCTTCTGCTCGGCGAGCCTGCGCAGACACATCCATCTGGCCAGCGCATACAGCCAGGATTTACGTTCCTCCTCGCCCGCCGGGCACCGGCCGTCCTGCCGTTCCGCGATCGCGAGCACACCGCCGAGCGCCTCGGTGGCGGCGTCGTGGTCGCAGAGCACCGAGAGGCAGTAGGTGAACAGGCCGTCGAGATGCGGCTCGTACCGGGCGGGCGGGCGACGCGGCGAAGAGTGCGCCGAGAGACGGGGCGCATCGCGCCGCGCCTGGTGTGCGCCGGTGGCTTGCGTGGGGGGCTCCAGACCGCTGCTCGTCACCTTGCGACCGTAGGCAGCACAGGGCACACCTTTCGCTCCCCTTGAGCACTTTTAATCCTTACGGGTGAACGTATCCCTCAAAAGGGGACAGGAATTCCCTATTCCGCCGGAAGCACCACGCCCTTGGCGCGGGCGCACGCCCGCCTTCCGGCCGTGCCCGGCGGCATTGTCGTACCCCACCTATACGGTTGCGCCATGGCTGCCCGTACGAAAACCGCGAAGGACCGGCCGTCCTACCGCTGCACCGAATGCGGCTGGACGACCGCCAAGTGGCTCGGCCGCTGCCCCGAATGCCAGGCGTGGGGGACGGTCGAGGAGTTCGGCGGCGCCCCCGCCGTGCGGACCACCGCGGCAGGCCGGGTCAGTGCCGCCGCGCTCCCCATCGGCCAGGTCGACAGCCGGCAGGCCACCGCCCGGTCCACCGGCGTCGGTGAGCTGGACCGGGTGCTCGGCGGCGGTCTCGTGCCGGGTGCCGTGGTGCTCGTCGCGGGCGAGCCCGGCGTCGGCAAGTCGACGCTGCTGCTGGACGTCGCCGCCAAGGCCGCGAGCGACGAGCACCGCACGCTCTACGTCACCGCCGAGGAGTCCGCGAGCCAGGTGCGGCTGCGCGCCGACCGGATCCGGGCGATCAACGACCATCTGTACCTGGCCGCCGAGACCGACCTGTCCGCGGTCCTCGGCCATCTCGACGCCGTCAAGCCCTCGCTGCTCATCCTCGACTCCGTGCAGACCGTCGCCTCGCCCGAGATCGACGGGGCGCCGGGCGGCATGGCGCAGGTCCGGGAGGTCGCCGGCGCGCTCATCCGGGCCTCCAAGGAGCGCGGCATGTCGACGCTCCTGGTCGGCCATGTCACCAAGGAGGGGGCGATCGCGGGCCCCCGGCTGCTGGAGCACCTCGTCGACGTGGTGCTCTCCTTCGAGGGCGACCGCCACGCCCGCCTGCGGCTCGTACGGGGCGTCAAGAACAGGTACGGCGCGACCGACGAGGTGGGCTGCTTCGAGCTGCACGACGAGGGCATCACCGGCCTCGCCGACCCCTCCGGGCTGTTCCTCACCCGGCGCGACGAGCCCGTGCCCGGCACCTGCCTGACCGTCACCCTGGAGGGCAAGCGGCCGCTCGTCGCCGAGGTACAGGCGCTGACGGTCGATTCCCAGATCCCTTCGCCCCGGCGCACCACCTCCGGCCTGGAGACGTCCCGGGTGTCGATGATGCTCGCGGTCCTGGAGCAGCGCGGCCGGATCAGCTCGCTGGGCAAGCGCGACATCTACAGCGCGACGGTCGGCGGTGTGAAGCTCTCCGAGCCCGCCGCGGACCTCGCGGTCGCGCTGGCGCTGGCCAGTGCCGCGAGCGACACCCCTCTGCCGAAGAACCTGGTGGCGATCGGCGAGGTGGGCCTCGCGGGCGAGGTCAGAAGGGTGACGGGGGTCCAGCGCAGGCTGGCCGAGGCGCACCGTCTGGGCTTCACGCACGCCCTGGTCCCGACCGATCCGGGCAAGGTCCCGGCCGGTATGAAGGTCACAGAAGTCGCCAACATGGGCGATGCGCTGAGAGTCCTCCCGCGCCGGTCTCGTGCACAGGCCCCCCAGGAGGAGAGCGCACGCCGGTAGACTTTGCCCTGGTCTCGCCCGTCCGTACGAACGGTACGAGGGACGTAAGGGCACCGCAAACCTGTGACCGGAGGAGTGCAGTGGCAGCCAACGACCGGGCAGCATCGCCCGGAAAGTCCGGCCAAGGCACCGGTAATGAGGCGCTCATGCGCGCCTCGCTGAGCGCCGTGGCGCCCGGAATGGCGCTGCGGGACGGCCTGGAGCGCATCCTCCGTGGCAACACCGGCGGGCTGATCGTGCTCGGCATGGACAAGACCGTCGAATCGATGTGCACCGGCGGATTCGTGCTGGACGTGGAGTTCACCGCGACCCGCCTGCGCGAGCTGGCCAAGCTCGACGGCGCGCTGATCCTCGACAAGGAGATGACGAAGATCCTGCGCGCCGGCGTGCAGCTGGTGCCGGACGCCTCCATCCCCACCGAAGAGACCGGCACCCGCCACCGCACCGCGGACCGGGTCTCCAAGCAGTGCAATTTCCCGGTCGTCTCGGTCTCCCAGTCGATGCGCCTGATCGCGCTGTACGTGGACGGGGAGCGCCGGGTCCTGGAGGAGTCCGCCGCGATCCTCTCCCGCGCCAATCAGGCCCTCGCCACCCTGGAGCGCTACAAGCTCCGGCTCGACGAGGTCGCGGGCACGCTCTCCGCGCTGGAGATCGAGGACCTGGTGACGGTCCGGGACGTGACGGCCGTCGCGCAGCGGCTGGAGATGGTCCGCCGGATCGCGACCGAGATCGCGGAGTACGTGGTCGAGCTGGGCACCGACGGCCGGCTTCTCTCGCTCCAGCTCGACGAGTTGATCGCGGGCGTCGAGCCGGAGCGCGAGCTGGTGGTGCGCGACTATGTGCCGGAGCCGACCGCCAAGCGGTCCCGCACGGTCGCCGAGGCGCTGACCGAGCTGGACGCGCTCTCCCACACCGAGCTGCTCGAACTCCCGGTCGTGGCACGGGCCCTGGGCTACAGCGGCTCGCCCGAGACACTGGATTCGGCGGTCTCGCCGCGCGGCTTCCGGCTGCTGGCCAAGGTGCCGCGGCTGCCCGGGGCGATCATCGACCGGCTGGTGGAGCACTTCGGCGGTCTGCAGAAGCTGCTCGCCGCCAGCGTGGACGACCTCCAGACGGTGGACGGCGTCGGCGAGGCGCGGGCGCGCAGCGTGCGCGAGGGGCTGTCCCGGCTGGCCGAGTCGTCGATCCTCGAACGGTACGTGTAGAGGCCGGCGCGGACAGCACGACCGGGGCCCGGGAGACCGGGCCCCGCCGCGTTTCCCGGGTCGGCCCCGGCGGCAGGGTCGTGTCCGGCCCGGCGCCGCTCAGTCCTTCGCGAGGACGAACGAGGCGCGCTGCACCGGCTCGCCCGGCGTCTTCGCCTCGACCAGATACGTACCGGGCCCCGCCGTACCCGCGGGCGGCGTCGCGCACTGCGGGGAGCTCTTCCTGCGGTCCCACTCCACGGTGTGGACGACGGTCGCGCCCGCCGGGACCTTCAGCAGCAGCCCGGCCGCGTTGCGCGGGCAGTCCTTGGAGGACCACACCTGGTCGTCGTCGCCGCCGGCCTCGGTGATGGTGAGCACCGCGCTCTTCGGCCCGAGGTCGGCCTTGCAGGTGGCGGCCGAGGTGTTCTTGACGACCAGTTTGAACTTCGGCTTCTCGCCGGGGGCGTATTCGAGTTCGGTGCTCAGGCTCAACTGGAGTGCCGCAGGGGTGCAGTCGGGGAGCGGGGAGGAGGCCGGGACCTGCTGGCCGGCCGTACCACCGCCGCCGTTCGCGCCGCCGGAACCCGCGTCCGCGCCGCCGCCCGAGCCCGTACCGCCGTCGGCCGGGCCACCGCCGGAACCCGCGTCCGTACCGCCGTCGCCCGAGCCGTCACCGCCCGATTCCGCCGACTCGTCGCGGCCGCCGGGCTGTTGGCTGATGGCCGGGCCCGATCCGTCGGGGCCCGGCGTGATCTCCTGCGCGGGGCCCGAACCGGCGGGGCGGGAGTCGTCCTTGCTCTTCTTGTCCCCGCCCGAGGTGACGACCCATACGATCAGCAGCGCGAGCAGCGCAACGAGCGTCGCCGCTACGGCCCTCCGTCGCCAGTAGATGGTGGAGGGAAGCGGACCGATCGGATTACGCAAAGATCCCACGGCTCAAACTGTACGAGAGATCGGCGCCAACTCCCGCCCCACCCGCCGCCCGGGGCCGCAAGTTTTACGGATCATCATCACGGACGGCCCGTTCCGGCCCCGCGGAACCGCCCAGTTGACCCTCCGGACGACCGTCTCGCCCCTCGCCGGGTTGGCCGCCGGGCAACGCCCGGATGAACGCCAGGTTTCATTGACTACCCTCTGTCACATGGATAGTTCAGTCACCGCACCGCTCTACCGGGACATCACCGACTTCGCGCATGACATGCCGTCATGGGTGCAGCATCTGGCCGAGATATGGACGGAGCTAGGGCTCCTCCTCTTCGGTGTCCTGTTCATCACCGGGTGGTGGCGTGCCCGGCGCCAGGGCGACGGCGCCCTGGCACTGGCGGTGCTCGCGCCCGTCGCGACGGCCTTCGGCTATGTGGTCAGCGAGGTGCTCAAGTCGGTGGTGGACGAGGAACGCCCGTGCCGGTCGGTCGCCGGCGCTGCGGCCTCGCTGGTGACCTGCCCGCCGACGGGCGACTGGTCCTTCCCCAGCAACCACTCCGCGATCGCCGGCGCGGCGGCGGTCGCCATCGCGATCGCCCGCCCCCGGCTGGCCTGGCTCACCGTGCCGATGGCCCTGCTGATGGCCTTCTCCCGGGTCTTCGTCGGCGTGCACTATCCGCATGACGTGGCGGTCGGGCTGCTGCTGGGCGCCGCCGTCTCCGCCCTGGCGGTCGCCGTACTGCGCCGCCCCGTGCTGTCGCTCGCCCGGACGGTACGGAGCAGCGGGGCGCCGGTGGCGGCCTGGGCCTCCGGGCCGGGCCCGGCGCCGGCCGGCCGCTCCCGGCGACGCGGCAAGCGGCACTGACGGCCCGGAGGAGCCCGCTTGGGCCGGTTGCCGGACCCCCGGGGCTCGGACGGGTGGCATTATCACCCCAAGGGCCCTCAGGCGGCGCGACACCACCGTGCGCTGAACCATCGTCCGCCCTTCCGTGCCAGGATCGGCGGTGCGATGACTGCCATGACTGCGACACAGACGCCCCCCACCTCCCTCCACTCTCCCGTCATCGGGTGGTTCGACCAGCACGCCCGCGATCTGCCCTGGCGCCGCCCCGAAGCGGGCGCCTGGGGTGTGATGGTGAGCGAGTTCATGCTGCAGCAGACCCCCGTGAGCCGGGTCCTCCCGGTGTACGAACAGTGGCTGGCCCGCTGGCCCCGCCCCGCCGACCTGGCCGCCGAGCCGCCCGGCGAGGCGGTCCGCGCCTGGGGCCGGCTCGGCTACCCCCGCCGGGCGCTCCGCCTGCACGGGGCCGCGCAGGCCATAACGGAGCGGCACGGCGGCGACGTACCGAGCGAGCACGGTCAGCTGCTCGCACTGCCCGGGATCGGTGAGTACACCGCGGCGGCCGTGGCCTCGTTCGCGTACGGACAGCGGCATGCCGTGCTCGACACCAACGTCCGCCGGGTGTTCGCCCGGGCCGCGTCCGGGATCCAGTACCCGCCGAACGCGACCACCGCCGCCGAGCGCAAGCTCGCCCGCGCGCTCCTGCCCGACGAGGACGAACGGGCGGCCCGCTGGGCAGCCGCGACGATGGAGCTCGGCGCCCTCGTCTGCACCGCGAAGAACGAGGACTGCAACCGGTGCCCGATCTCCGGGCAGTGCGCCTGGCTGCTGGCCGGGAAGCCCGCCCACCAGGGGCCCCCGCGCCGCGGCCAGACCTACGCCGGCACCGACCGGCAGGTACGCGGACGGCTGCTCGCCGTGTTGCGGGACGCCATGACACCGGTGCCGCAGTCGGCGCTGGACGCGGTGTGGGACGAACCGGTGCAGCGCGCCCGCGCACTGGACGGCCTGGTCGCCGACGGCCTGGTCGAACCGCTGGCAGGCGGGCAGTACCGGCTGCCGCTGAGCTGAGTTCCTCACCCGCCCCGCTCCCCCGCTGTTACACAACCGATGGACAGCCGTGCGTCGGCGTATGGCTGCTCCGCACAACCCCGTGACAACAGCTCCGTAGCGTCTTCTCCCGTCAGCCCGACCGAACGATGGCTGACGGCGGTTCTACGGGGATCCACGGGGACGGAGGCGGTTGGAATGGCGCACGGCGAGGTGCTCGAATTCGAGGACTACGTACGCACTCGGCACGACGCGCTGCTGCGCAGCGCGCGACGGCTCGTCCCCGACCCGGTGGACGCGCAGGACCTGCTCCAGACCGCCCTGGTCCGTACGTACGGCCGCTGGGACGGCATCGCCGACAAGTCCCTGGCCGACGCCTATCTGCGCCGCGTCATGATCAACACCCGTACCGAGTGGTGGCGGGCCCGCAAGCTGGACGAGGTTCCCACCGAGCAGCTTCCCGACGCGAGCGTCGAGGACGGCACCGAGCAGCGCGCCGACCGCGCTCTGCTGATGGACGTGCTGGGCGTACTGGCTCCGAAGCAGCGCAGCGTCGTCGTGCTGCGACACTGGGAGCAGATGAGTACGGAGGAGACGGCTGCCGCGCTCGGCATGTCGGCCGGTACGGTGAAGAGCACGCTGCACCGTGCGCTGGCACGGCTGCGCCAGGAGCTGGAGAGCCGTGAGGCGGCGAACCGGGAGACCGCGCTCGCCGACGAGCGGCGCCCGGCCGCGCACCGTGCTCCGGCACGTGCGCGGACGCGGACGGGCAGGCATTTCGATGAACGGGGGCGGGAGCGTTGCGCGGCCTGACAGCCAGCGACGGCAGCGGCGACGGCGACCGTGGCGGTGGAAGTGACGACGGTGGCCGTGCGGCCACCGTCCTACGTGGCCGGATCATGACCGGCTGGGCGGCGAGCGCCACGACCCTGGTCGGCCTCGCCGCCTTCGGGCTGCTCACCGTCGGCTGCTCGACCGGCGGCACCGGCACCCGCGACGAGGGCCCGGCCGGCACCCAGCCCGTCGCCCAGGTCACCCCCAGCGACGAGCCGTCCTCCTCCGCGGCACCTTCCGCGCGGATCGATCCCGTGGCGCTGCTCAAGCAGGACCCCAAGGTCAGCGAGCGGGTCCGGACGGATCTGAAGCCCTGCACCGGCTCCGAGTACCCGGTGGACACCTCGTACGGCACCGTGACCGGCGGCTCCTCCCCCGATGTCGTGGTGAACGTGATGACCTGCGGCGATTCGGTGGGCGTCGGTACCTATGTGTACCGCCCGCGGAGCAACGGCCGGTACGAGAACGTGTTCGCCATCGAGCAGCCCGCGGTCTACGGCACCATCGACCGCGGGGATCTGGTGGTGACGACCCAGGTGTACGAGAAGAAGGACTCGGTCGCGTATCCCTCCGGCGAGGAAGTGATCACCTATCGCTGGGCGGGCAACCGGTTCAGCGAGCACGACCGGGTGCACAACGACTTCAACCGAGCCGTCGGCAGCGGCGGGGCGGTCCTTCCTGCCCCGGACCCCGAGCCGCCGGGGAACTGAGAGCATTCCGATGGCCGAGACCCACGTCCTGTTCGTCGAGGACGACGACGTCATCCGCGAGGCCACCCAGCTGGCGCTGGAGCGCGACGGCTTCGCGGTCACCGCCATGCCCGACGGCCTGTCGGGGCTGGAGGCGTTCCGGGCCGACCGCCCCGACATCGCCCTGCTCGACGTGATGGTGCCGGGGCTGGACGGGGTCAGCCTCTGCCGGCGGATCCGCGACGAGTCGACCGTGCCCGTGATCATGCTGTCGGCCCGCGCGGACTCGATCGACGTGGTGCTCGGCCTGGAGGCCGGCGCGGACGACTACGTCACCAAGCCCTTCGACGGGGCGGTCCTGGTCGCCCGGATCCGTGCCGTGCTGCGCCGCTTCGGCCATGCCACGGGCGGCCGGCCGGGCATCGGGGAGCCGGAGCCGCAGCCGGTCGGCGGGGTGCTGGTCTTCGGCGATCTGGAGGTCGACACCGAGGGCATGGCGGTCCACCGCGCCGGCGAGCAGGTGCCGCTGACCCCGACCGAGATGCGGCTGCTGCTGGAGTTCTCCGCGGCGCCCGGCACGGTGCTCTCCCGCGACAAGCTCCTGGAGCGGGTCTGGGACTACGGATGGGGTGGTGACACCCGGGTCGTGGACGTCCATGTGCAGCGGCTGCGCACCAAGATCGGCCAGGACCGGATCGAGACGGTCCGCGGCTTCGGCTACAAACTCAGGCCATGAAGCGGCCCGCCCTGCGGACCGGAGTCCGCTGGAAGATCAGCATCGCGATCGCGGCGGTCGGCGCGCTGACCGCGGTCGCGCTCAGCTTCGTCGTCCACAACGCGGCCCGGGTCTCGATGCTGGAGAACGCCCGCGAGGTCCAGCTGGAGCGGCTGACGTACGCGCAGCTGCTGTACGAGGCGACGAAGACGAAGAAGACCGACCCCCGGTTCGGCGCCAAGCTCAACGACCCGACGATGCCGCGCAGCCTGCGCGCGGAGACCTCCCGGAACCGGCGCGCCACCCATGTCGACGAGACCGCCAAGGGGGTACCCGATGTGTGGGCGGCCGTGCCGGTCGGCAACGGCGACGTGCTCTCGCTGCACACCCGGTTCGCCGGCCGCAATTCCACGATCATGCGCGATCTCGACCGGGCTCTGATCATCGGCTCGGTCTCGGTGGTGTTCGGCGGCTGCGCGCTGGGCGTGCTGATCGGCGGCCAGCTGTCGCGCCGGCTGCGCAAGGCGGCGGCCGCGGCGGGCCGGGTCGCGCAGGGCAACACCGATGTACGGGTCCGGGAGGCCGTCGGCGGTGTCGTCCAGGACGAGACCGATGAGCTGGCCGGTGCGGTGGACGCGCTGACGGACGCGCTGAACGCGCGGATCGAGGCGGAGCGCCGGGTCACCGCGGACATCGCGCACGAGCTGCGTACGCCGGTGACCGGTCTGCTGACGGCGGCCGAGCTGCTGCCGGACGGCCGCCCCACCGAGCTGGTACGGGACCGGGCGCAGGCGATGCGCACCCTCGTCGAGGACGTGCTGGAGGTGGCCCGGCTGGACAGTGCCTCGGAGCGGGCCGAGCTCCAGGAGATCGCGCTGGGCGAGTTCGTCAGCCGGCGGATCGCGCTGCTGGACCCGGATGTGCGGGTGCGGGTCGTCCACGAGTCCTGGGTCAACACCGATCCGCGCCGGCTCGAACGCATCCTCGGCAATCTGCTGGGCAACGCCGCCAAGCACGGCGCCACCCCGGTGGAGGTCACGGTCGAGGGCCGGGTGGTGCGGATCCGCGACCACGGCTCCGGGTTCCCGGCGGCGCTGCTGCGGGAGGGGCCGAGCCGGTTCCGTACCGGGAGCAGTGACCGGGCCGGGCGCGGGCACGGTCTCGGGCTGACCATCGCCGCCGGTCAGGCGCGGGTCCTCGGGGCCCGGCTGACCTTCCGCAACGCGGCGCCGGAAGGGGCGCCGCCCGGCACGGGCGGGGCGATCGCGGTGCTGTGGCTGCCCGAGCACGCGCCGACGAACACCGGCAGCTTCCCGATGCTCCAGGTGTCCGAGCAGCGGAGCCCGGACGACGACGAGGGTGCGAAGAGCGCGAAGAGCGCGAAGAGCGCGAAGAGCGCGAAGTCCGGCCGCGGGCGGACCGGCGCCTGAGCCGGATACGACGGGAGGCTCCCGGGGTGCGCCCCGGGAGCCTCCTTTCGTACACCGCCGCGGATCAGACGGCCTCGGCCTGCTTGGTGGCCGGGCCCGCCCCGCGCAGTGGCACCTCCTTGACGAAGACCGAGGCGAGCAGAGCGACCAGCGCGACCACGGCGGCCACCAGGAACGCGATGTGCGTCCCGGACGACACCGCGAACTGGTACGCCTCACGCGCCGCCTCGGGCAGCTTCGCCAGGCTCTCCGCGTCCAGCTGCGCGGACTTCGCGGTGGCCGCACCGCCGCCGCGGGCGACCATCTCGTCCTGCACCCGTCCGGTGAACAGGGCGCCCATGATCGCGACGCCGAAGGAGCTGCCGAGCGTACGGAAGAGGGTCGTCGCGGAGGAGGCGACGCCCATGTCCTTCATCTCGACGCTGTTCTGCGCGACGAGCATCGTGATCTGCATCAGGAAGCCCATGCCCGCGCCGAGCACCGCCATGTAGATGCCGGAGGTGAACCGCGTGGTGTCGACGTCCATCTGCGAGAGCAGGAACAGCCCGGTCACCATCAGTACGGAGCCCACCACGGGGAAGATCTTGTACTTGCCGGTGCTGGTGGTGACCCGGCCCGCGACGAGCGAGACGACCATCATCGCCAGCAGCATCGGCAGGAGCAGCAGACCCGAGTTGGTCGCCGAGGCGCCCTGGACGGACTGCTGGTACAGGGGCAGGAAGAGCACCGCGCCGAACATCACGAAGCCGGACATGAACCCGACGACGGACATCAGGGTGAAGTTGCGGTTCTGGAAGATATGCAGCGGAATGATCGGTTCTGCGGCCTTCGTCTCGACGAGGAGGAAGCCGACGAGCGAGGCGACACCTATCGCGGAGAGCTCCATGATCATGGCGGAGTTCCAGTCGTACTCGGTACCGCCCCAGGTGGTCACCAGCACGATCGCGGTGATGCCGAGGGTCAGCAGCCCGGCACCGAGGTAGTCGACCTTGGCCTTCACGGCCTTCCGCTTCGGCAGGTGCAGCACGACGGTGACCATGGCGAGGGCGACCGCGCCCAGCGGCAGGTTTATGTAGAAGCTCCAGCGCCAGCCGAGGTGGTCGGTGATGGTGCCGCCGACCAGCGGTCCGCCGATCATGGCGATGGCCATGACACCGGCCATCATGCCCTGGTACTTACCGCGCTCGCGGGGTGGTACGAGGTCGCCGATGATCGCCATGACGCCGACCATCAGGCCGCCCGCACCGAGTCCCTGGACCGCCCGGAAGCCGATCAGCTGGCCCATGTCCTGGGCCATTCCGCTCAGCACCGAGCCGATCAGGAAGATCACGATGGACGTGAGGAAGATGCCCTTGCGCCCGTACATGTCGCCGAGCTTGCCCCAGATGGGGGTGGAGGCCGCGGTGGCCAGGGTGTACGCGGTGACCACCCAGGACAGATGCTCCAGGCCACCGAGGTCGCCGACGATGGTCGGCATGGCCGTACCGACGATCAGGTTGTCCAGCATGGCCAGCAGCATCGTGATCATCAGCGCGAGCATCACCACCCGGACGCTGCGCTGCGGTGTCTCGGGTTTCCCGGCCGGACGGTCGGCGACGGCCGCCTTCCCGCCGGCCGCCTTCTTCAGATCGGTCATTGGTCCCCACTCCCCTGATCCCCTGTTGATCCCCGGTGCGAGCCAGACACTTACTTGCCGCCCGGCTAGTAACTACACTGGGGAAAGTAGACCCCCAACTAGCCGGGCGTCAAGTAAGTTCGTAGCAAAGGAGAGCTTCATGGGGAGCACGCCGCAGCAGCGCCGTGGCAACACGCGCCAGCGCATTCAGGACGTCGCTCTGGAGCTCTTCGCCGAGCAGGGCTACGAGAAGACCTCGCTCCGCGAGATCTCCGAGCGGCTGGAAGTCACCAAGGCGGCGCTGTACTACCACTTCAAGACCAAGGAAGACATCCTGGTCAGCATCTTCGAGGACCTCAACCGCCCGGTCGAGGAGCTGCTCGCCTGGGGCAAGGAGCAGCCGCGCACCCTGGAGACGAAGAAGGAGATCCTCGGCCGCTACAGCGACGCGCTGGTCGCCGCCGCACCGCTGTTCCGCTTCATGCAGGAGAACCAGGCGGCCGTACGCGACCTCAGCATCGGGGTGACCATCAAGGAACGCGTCATCGCCCTGGTCGACCTGATCCAGGAGCCCGGCGCGTCACTGACCGACCAGGTGCGCTGCTTCACCGCGCTCTTCACGATGCACGCGGGCATGTTCGCCCTCAAGGACCTCGAAGGCAGCCCCGAGGAGAAGCGCAAGGCCATCCTCGAAGTCGCCTTCGAACTGATCACCCAGGCACACGGCGCGGAATCCGACGGGTGACGGGGCCGTCCCGGTCGGGTCAGACCGTGACGCCCTTCTTGTGCAGGAAGCCGACCGGGTTGACCGCGGAGCCGTAGTCGGCGGAGTGCCGGATCTCGAAGTGCAGGTGCGGGCCGCTGGAGTTGCCGGTGTTGCCGGAGAGCGCGATCTTCTCGCCCGTCTTCACGGCCTCGCCGATCCGCACCTCGATCTTCGACAGGTGGGCGTACTGCGAGTACGTGCCGTTGGCGTGCTTGATCACGACGGCGTTGCCGTACGCGGGGCCGTCGCCGCCGCCGTTGGGGCCGGCCTTCACGACGGTGCCGCTGTGCGCGGCCTCGACCTTGGTGCCGACCGGCACGGCGAAGTCCTGGCCGGAGTGCTTGTGGGCCCAGCGGCTGCCGTCGTTGCCGAAGCTCGCGCTCAGCTCGTAGCGGCTGACCGGGGCCTCCCAGCCCTGCGCCTTCTTCAGGGCGGCCTTCTTCGCCGCGGCCGCCTTCTTGACCGCCGCCGCCTTCTTGGCGGCGGCCTTCTCGGCGACCTTGCCCTGTACGGCCGCCTGCCGGGCGACCGAGTCGGCCGTACCGGCGTCGATCAGGTTCACCGAATCCGGGGCGCCCGCGGTGCCGGCCGCGAACGCAGCGCCCACACCGAGAACCATCGACGTGCCCAGACCGGCCGCCACGACGGCACCACGGACACGGGACACGGACGGGCGGCGGGAGTGCTGGAACGAAACGCGCTTCGACATATGCGGAGAACCTCCGGAGATGACTGGACCCGGCGCTTCGGCCGGGCTGGCCATCCCTTGGTAACCCGCACCCCCTCCATTGCTCAAACACCCCATCTACGAACAAAAGCCGTATCCGGCACCTCGGGAATTCACCGCCGCGGGTTTACGCCGACCCGCACCCGAACCCGTCGAAACTCTTGTTCCGGCCAGGTTTAACCCCAGTTCCAAACCTCTCGAACCGGACAGATAACAGCGATCCGGGCATCACCCCCTTCCACGCCGGAAGCCCCCTCCACCACGGGGCCGAAGGTCCCCGCCACGATCACGACACCCGCTCCTATCACCCCTAGTAGGCCCGGAAGGGGCTGTGCGCCTTGTCACCGCCGGCGGGCCCCGAGACTGTCCGTTTCGGGACCTTCGGCCTGTGCGCTGGCTAGGCTGATCCGACGACCAGGCCGACTCCGGGGGACATGCCATGGCCAGTGACGCCGCAGACACCAGCGACATCGACGGCATCGAGCTGGCCGATGCCGTCGAGTCGATCCGCAACCAGCTCATCGACGCCGCGGGCCGGGCCACCGGCCGCCCCGTGGCCTTCGAGGTCGGGGACATCCAGATGGAGTTCACCCTCGAACTCCGCAAGGAGATCAAGGGCGGGGGCAAGGTCAAGGCCTGGGTGGTCGAGGCGGGCACCGACGCCTCCCGCGCGACCGGCCGCACCCACAAGGTCGCGTTCACCCTGAAACCGCGCGACGCCACGACCGGCGGCCCCTGGCAGATCGGCCATGAGGACCCGGGCAGCACCGCGCACTTCGGCGGCGGGGCGCCCCGGCCGTGAACCCCGCGCCGCCCGCCGCGCCCACGGCACGCACGGTCGTCGTCCTCGGCGCCGGAACGGTCCAGGGCAGCGGCACCCTGCTCACCGACCGGCTCGTACTGACCTGCGCCCACGTCGTCAAGGGCGGCGGCCGGGCCACCGTCGCCCACCCGCGCCTGCCGGACCACCGGGCGGCGACGGTCGCCTGGATCGACCACGATCTCGACGCCGCCCTCCTGCTGACCGCCGACCCGGTGCTCCCGTTCGCCCCGGTACGGCTCGGCGTCCTCCACGCCGAGCAGGCGCTCTCCGGCTGCGAGATCACCGGCTTCCCCGACATCCAGCGGTACGGCCCCGAGGAACATCTGGAGGCCGACCAGTACACGGCCACCGCCCTGCCGATGGCCGGGCACCTGCGCGGACTGCTGGTCTGCGAGCTGGACGGCCCGCCGCCGGTGAACGACACGAGGGCCCCGTCACTGCGCGGCATGTCCGGCGGCCCCGTCTTCGCCGGGAACGTCCTCATCGGCATCGCCCGCCAGATCCCCCGGCAGCGCGGCGGCCGGCGCGTGGAGTGCGTACCGGTCGCCCCGCTCGTCGCCTCCCAGCCGTTCCAGCTGGTCTACCGGCAGACCGGCACCGCACTGCGCCACGAGCGGGTGCACGGCCGCTTCCCCAGGGACGCGCGGTACGAGGAGGAGTACGCGGCGGCGCTCGGGGCCGCGTACCGCCGTACGAAGATCTTCGGCCTCGACGAGCTGGGCCGGCGCGACTCCGAATGGGACCTGGACACCGCGTACCTGAGCCTGGAGGCCCAGCAGAACCCCGGGCGCACCGGGCCGCCGCCCACCCGGATCGACGCGCTGCTCCCCGACCGCCCCCGGGTACTGCTGCGCGGCGAGGCGGGCGCAGGAAAGACCACGCTGCTGTGGTGGCTGGCCGCACACGCCTCGGCCGGCACGCTGGGCCCGCAGCTGGCCCCGCTCAACGGCCTGGTCCCGTTCGTCGTGCCGCTGCGCACCCTGCGCGCCCAGGGCGGCACGTTCCCCGCCCCCGCGCAGCTCCCCGACGCCGCCCGGCTGGTGATCGACACGGCCCCCGACGGCTGGGTCGGCCGGGTACTGGAGTCCGGCCGGGCGCTGCTGCTGGTCGACGGCCTCGACGAAGTCCCGCAGGACGACCGAGAGCAGGCCCACGAGTGGCTCTCCCGGCTCCTCGACCGGTACCCGGACATCCGCTGTGTGGCCACGGTGCGTCCGCTGGCCGTCGAGCCGGGCTGGCTGGATGCCCAGGACTTCGAGGAGCTGCGGCTGCTGCCGATGCGGGACGAGGACATCGGGGCCTTCGTCGCCGCCTGGCACCGGGCCGCCCGGCTGGACGACGACGACCACGAGACGCTCCGCAGGCTGGAACGGGATCTGGTCCAGCAGTTCGAGCGGAGCAGGGCCCTGCGCAATCTGGCCCGTACGCCGCTGCTCTGCGCGGTGATCTGCGCCCTGCACCGCCGCCGCCAGGGCATCCTGCCGGAGACCCGCTGGAGCCTGTACGACTCGGCTCTCACGATGCTCCTCGGCGACCGCGACAAGCAGCGCCGGATCGAGGCCCCCGAGGGCATCACGATGAACGTGGCGGAGCAGACCCAGCTCCTCCAGCGGATCGCGATCTGGCTGGTCCGCGGCGGCCAGTCGGAGCTGCACCGCTCAGCGGCCCTGCGCCAGCTGGAGCGCGCCCTGCCCGGCATGGAGCGGCTGCGCGCCCAGGGCCCGCCCGAGGCGATCCTGACCCATCTGCTGAACCGCAGCGGAGTCCTCCAGGAACGCGCCGACGACGTCTACCAGTTCGCCCACCGCACCTTCCAGGACTTCCTCGCCGCGAAGGAGTTCGTCGAGGGCGACCAGCTGAACGAACTGCTCGGCCGGGCGGGCTCCCAGAACTGGTACGACGTCGTCCTGCTGTCGGCCGGCCACTGCGGCCGCCGGGAGCACCCCGTACTGGTCAACGGTCTGCTGGACTTCCGGCCCGGCCCGGCCGACACCGTCGCCCGGGACGAGATCGTGGTGCTGGCCGCGCTCTGCGCGCAGCACGCGACCTGGCTGGACGAGACGACCCGGGACAGGGTCAACGCGGCCGTCGCGGCGCTGTTCCCACCGAAGGACGACGGGTACGTGAGGCTGCTTGCCCGCCTCGGTCCGGCCGCCCTGGCCCATCTGCCCGACCCGGCTCTCGTACCCGGCAGGGATCAGGCCCGCACCTTCATCGACCTGATCAACGAGATCGGCGGGGCGGGGGCCGTGCCGCACGCCCGCCGCTGGGCGCTCGCCCACCCGGATCGCAGCTACCCGTTCAGGGCGAACTGGGACAGATACCCGGTGCAGACGTACGCCGAGCAGGTCCTCGCCGCCTTCGACCTGGCGTACCACACCCTGCGCGTCGACTCCCTGGAGAAGCTGGCGGCGCTGCACCACCTGCCGTCCGTCACGGACCTGCTGATCACCGGGGGCTTCACCGCCGCCGAGCTCCGCGCCGCCCTGCGCGACAGGCCCTGGACCGACCTGTCCTTCCGCCGGAACCCCTGCCTGACGGATCTCTCGTTCCTGGCGGACTGCGCCGGGAGTCTCACGTCCCTGTCCCTGAGCGGCTGTCCGGGCGTACGGGACCTCGGTCCGCTCGTCGGACTCCAAGCGCTGAAGATGGTCGATCTGGACATGAGCCATATCCCCGACGCCGCGCTGGCCGCCACGGCTTCGAAGGAACTGGCCGCCCTGCGGCTCAGCCATGTGGCGGCGGGACCGCTGACCCGGTTGCCCGCCCACCCCGGGCTGCGCTCACTGGCCATCGACGACACGGTCGAGTTCGAGGTCGACTCGCTCGACGGCTGGACGCGCCTGCAGAGGCTCGACCTGGACACCCGTACGCCGGTCCGGCCGCTGCTCGCCGCTCTCCGGCGGGCGCCACAGGTGTCCGACGTCAGCCTGACCCTGGCATCCCTGACGGAGTTCGGCGACGAGCAGCCCGTTGCTTCCGTCAGGGACCTGTTGCTCCGCCCCGGCACCGACATGGTCGGGCTCGAATGGATCCCCCGGGTCTTCCCCGCTCTGAGGTGGCTGATGCTCAGTCCGCCCATGCATGTCGAACGCGTCGATCTGTCCCCGTTGCAGGCGATGCCCGAGTGCCGGGTGACCATCACCGGCCACGCGTCGATCACGGGCGACGAGGGCCTCGACGTGTACCGGTGACCGCGGTGGCACAAGAAGGGGCTGCCCCGGACCGTTTCGCACGGTCCGGGGCAGCCCCTTCAATTACTGCTCAGGCGCTCGGTGGCGTCCTCACACGTCCTTCGACATGTTCGGGCCCGCGCCGCCTGCCGCCTGCTCGATCGGGGGGACGTCGGGCAGTGCCGACTTCTCCTCGCCGCGGAAGGTGAAGGTCTTCTCCTCACCCTCGCCCTCGGTGCCGACGACCACGATGTGACCGGGGCGCAGCTCACCGAAGAGGATCTTCTCGGAGAGGATGTCCTCGATCTCGCGCTGGATCGTCCGGCGCAGCGGCCGGGCGCCCATCACGGGGTCGTAGCCCTTCTTGGCGAGCAGCGTCTTGGCGTCACCGCTGAGCTCGATGCCCATGTCGCGGTCCTTCAGACGCTCGTCCACCTTGGCGATCATCAGGTCGACGATCTGGATGATGTCTTCCTGGCTGAGCTGGTGGAAGACGACCGTGTCGTCGACACGGTTGAGGAACTCGGGCCGGAAGTGCTGCTTGAGCTCCTCGTTGACCTTGTTCTTCATCCGCTCGTAGCCGGTCTTGACGTCGCCCTGGGCGGCGAAGCCCAGGTTGAAGCCCTTCGAGATGTCCCGCGTCCCGAGGTTGGTCGTCATGATGATGACCGTGTTCTTGAAGTCCACGACCCGGCCCTGGGAGTCGGTCAGGCGACCGTCTTCCAGAATCTGGAGCAGGGAATTGAAGATATCGGGGTGGGCCTTCTCGACCTCGTCGAAGAGGACGACGGAGAACGGCTTGCGGCGCACCTTCTCGGTGAGCTGGCCGCCCTCTTCGTAACCCACGTAACCGGGGGGCGAACCGAAGAGGCGGGAAACCGTGTGCTTCTCGCTGAACTCCGACATGTCGAGGGAAATCAGCGCGTCCTCGTCGCCGAAGAGGAATTCGGCGAGCGTCTTGGAGAGCTCCGTCTTACCGACACCGGACGGGCCGGCGAAGATGAACGAGCCACCGGGGCGCTTCGGGTCCTTCAGACCGGCTCGCGTACGGCGGATCGCCTGCGAGAGGGCCTTGATGGCGTCCTTCTGCCCGATGACGCGCTTGTGGAGCTCGTCCTCCATGCGCAGCAGACGGGAGGACTCCTCCTCCGTCAGCTTGAAGACCGGGATGCCGGTCGCGGTGGCCAGGACCTCGGCGATCAGCTCGCCGTCGACCTCGGCCACGACGTCCATGTCGCCGGCCTTCCACTCCTTCTCGCGCTTGGTCTTCGCGGCGAGGAGCTGCTTCTCCTTGTCACGCAGGGACGCGGCCTTCTCGAAGTCCTGCGAGTCGATCGCGGACTCCTTGTCGCGGCGGACGCCGGCGATCTTCTCGTCGAACTCGCGGAGGTCCGGCGGCGCGGTCATCCGGCGGATGCGCATCCGGGAACCGGCCTCGTCGATCAGGTCGATCGCCTTGTCCGGCAGGAAGCGGTCCGAGATGTACCGGTCGGCCAGTGTCGCGGCCTGGACCAGTGCCTCGTCCGTGATGGAGACGCGGTGGTGGGCCTCATAGCGGTCGCGCAGGCCCTTGAGGATCTCGATGGTGTGCGGCAGCGACGGCTCCGCGACCTGAATGGGCTGGAAGCGGCGCTCCAGCGCGGCGTCCTTCTCCAGGTGCTTGCGGTACTCGTCGAGCGTGGTGGCACCGATGGTCTGGAGCTCACCGCGGGCCAGCATCGGCTTGAGGATGCTCGCCGCGTCGATCGCGCCCTCGGCGGCACCCGCACCCACGAGGGTGTGGAGCTCGTCGATGAACAGGATGATGTCGCCGCGGGTACGGATCTCCTTGAGGACCTTCTTCAGGCGCTCCTCGAAGTCACCGCGGTACCGGGAGCCGGCGACCAGCGCGCCGAGGTCGAGGGTGTAGAGGTGCTTGTCCTTGAGGGTCTCGGGCACCTCGCCCTTGACGATGGCCTGCGCCAGTCCTTCGACGACCGCCGTCTTGCCGACGCCGGGCTCGCCGATGAGAACCGGGTTGTTCTTGGTGCGGCGGGACAGCACCTGCATGACCCGCTCGATCTCCTTCTCGCGCCCGATGACCGGGTCGAGCTTGGATTCGCGAGCGGCCTGGGTGAGATTCCGGCCGAACTGGTCGAGCACCAGGGACGTGGAGGGCGTGCCTTCCGCGGGGCCGCCCGCAGTGGCCGCTTCCTTGCTGCCCGAGTACCCGGAGAGCAGCTGGATGACCTGCTGCCGCACCCGGTTCAGGTCGGCGCCCAGCTTCACGAGGACCTGGGCGGCGACGCCCTCGCCCTCGCGGATCAGGCCGAGCAGGATGTGCTCGGTGCCGATGTAGTTGTGGCCGAGCTGAAGGGCCTCGCGGAGCGACAGCTCCAGGACCTTCTTGGCCCGGGGCGTGAAGGGGATGTGCCCGGACGGGGCCTGCTGGCCCTGGCCGATGATCTCCTCCACCTGCTGGCGGACCGCCTCGAGCGAAATCCCGAGGCTCTCCAGGGCCTTAGCGGCGACACCCTCACCCTCGTGGATAAGGCCCAGGAGGATGTGCTCGGTGCCGATGTAGTTGTGGTTGAGCATCCGGGCTTCTTCCTGAGCCAGGACGACAACCCGCCGCGCGCGGTCGGTGAACCTCTCGAACATCGTTAATCGCTCCTCAGAGCGGTCAGGCAGTAAGGGGTCGGTCCCCTCCCTGTCCTTCCGCAGCTTAGTCCCGCAAGCGGGGACCGCTCATTCCAACTGCCGACACCGTCCTTGGCCTCCTGCCCCGAACGCCGACAACTTCTCCAACCCGATGGTGCGAGACGATGTTCCCGCAGGCCAGGCAGATACCCCTTTCGCCAGTACGCCGATGGCGAACGTGAGACGCCCGAACCTGCGTGTCGCCCCTCCCCACTAGGGATGTCTTACCCGCAATTACAGACAGTCCATGCGGCGCACGCCGGTTCCCTCCGCTACGGGCGAACATATTGGCGCTCCCGAATGCGCCCCTACGCCCGCATCCCGGACACAATGCGCACCCGCTCACGGACTCTGCGTAACCCCCGGGGCGTCCGGGCCGTTCTTCCGGCATGGCCATCACCGTCCCGTACCCCACGCCATCGGTCACCGGCGAGCGGGAGAACGGCGACTGTGCCCGCTGGGCGCAGTGGTACGAACGCGAACTCGGTTGGGCGACGGCGGGGACCGCGCCGGTGCGGTTGCTCACCGGGCTGCGGTTCGACGTGCTCCAGGTGCCCGCGGCCGCCGGTCACGCGGCGCTGCGGCGGCTGGACCGCACGGGGCCCGTGGCGCTGTCCGGAGTACGGATGAACCTGCTCGTCGCGGCGGGGAGCGCCGACGAACTGCCCGGGCTGCTCGACTGGCTGGAGTGGGGCGGCGTCGCCCTCTCGCTGACCGCCATCGGCGCGGGCGGCCGGATCACCGCGCCGGTGCCGCCCGGACGGATGGCGGGCCGGCCGGGGACCGCCGTGTGGCTGCGGCCCCCCGGGCTTCGACACGAGGAAGGGTCGGAACTACCGGCCCTCGCCGGCCTCGGGAGCAGGGGTGGGGGTGCTCCCGATCTCGTACGGCTGGTGGACGCGGTGGCGACGGAATGCCACCGGGCCCGGTTGTTGCGTGCCCGAACGGGAGCGTCGACGGTTGGGTCGACAGCTCAGCCGTTGGCCTTCTCGTAAGCTTCGCGGATCTCCGCGGGTACACGGCCCCGGTCATTCACATTGTGGCCGTTCTCGCGCGCCCACTTACGGATCTCGGCGGTGTCCTTGTTGCCACCCGTAACGGCGCGGCCCTTGCCACGGCCGGACGCCGCGCGGCCACCCGTACGCCGGCCACCCTTGGTGTACGGCTCAAGAAGACCACGGAGCTTGTCCGCGTTGCTCGTCGTGAGGTCAATCTCGTACGTCTTGCCATCGAGAGCGAACGTGACCGTCTCGTCCGCCTCGCCGCCGTCGAGGTCATCGACAAG
This sequence comes from Streptomyces sp. NPDC127117, assembly GCF_042677325.1. Taxonomy (NCBI): domain Bacteria; kingdom Bacillati; phylum Actinomycetota; class Actinomycetes; order Kitasatosporales; family Streptomycetaceae; genus Streptomyces; species Streptomyces sp. NPDC127117. The sequence goes on along the minus strand of NZ_JBHXTM010000028.1, from coordinate 75,381 downwards.
AAGGACCTGAACCTTCTGTGCCACTGGATTCCCTTTCATCGAAAATGCAGTACGCGGAAAGGAAACCGCTTTTCCCCGGAAAACACAAACCCCCGGGAGAGGTTCAGGATCGCGGGAACGCGGGAAACATGCGCGATTCGGACATAGGGTTCCGGCTTCTTGTGGCAGTCGCAGATCGCGGTCACAGATGCAGAAGCATCCGGCTGTTGCCCAAGGTGTTCGGCTTCACTCGTTCGAGACCCAGGAACTCTGCTACACCCTCGTCATAGGAACGCAGCAGCTCGCTGTAGACATCTCCGTCGACCGGTGTCTCTCCGATCTCCACGAAGCCGTGCTTCGCGAAGAAGTCGACTTCGAAGGTGAGACAGAAAACCCGTCGCACGCCCAGCCAGCGGGCGGTCTGCAACAACTTGTCCAGCACTTGATGGCCGACTCCGGCGCCCCTGATGCTGTGGTCGACGGCGAGAGTACGCACTTCGGCGAGGTCTTCCCACATCACGTGCAGTGCGCCGCAGCCGACGACCCGGGCGTCCTCGTCGCGTTCCGCGACCCAGAACTCCTGGATGTCCTCGTAAAGCGTCACGGTCGCTTTGTCGAGCAGGATGCCTTCACGTACGTACCCGTCGAGGAGACGGCGGACCGATGCCACATCGCTGGTCCTGGCCCGCCGGACTGTGATGGCCGTGTTTATGGCCGACGGTTCTGTACGGGAATCGGCTTGCGGAAGCTCTGAGGACATACCCCGACGCTATCGCCCGGCCTCCGGGACCGCCCCATCGGCCGGATCTTCGGCCGCTTCATCACTCGCGGCGCCGGCCGGTTCATCGGCGGGTTCGCCGGACTGCGGCTCGGCGGATCCGGAGAGGTCGGGCTGAACGATCCGCATGGCGTCCCGGAGGGCTTCGCGCTGCTCGGCGGACATCATGCCGAAGAAGGCGACAAGAGCGGCCGCGGGGTTGTCACTGCGCGACCATGCTTCGTTCATCAGTGCGGCCGAGTAGGCGGCGCGGGTGGAGACCGCCGTATATCTATATGCGCGGCCGTCGACTTCCCTGCGCACCCAGCCCTTCTGATGGAGATTGTCCATTACCGTCATGACGGTGGTGTAGGCGATGGAGCGTTCCTGCTGAAGGTCCTCAAGGACTTCCCGCACGGTGACCGGGCGGTTCCATTGCCAGACCCGTGTCATCACGGCGTCTTCCAGATCTCCCAATTGGCGGGGCACAATGTCACTTTAGTGCCACATGCGCGCAATGACCGGTTTATTGATCCGGCAGAAGGGCGCACGACTCCCGGGGAGCCGTGCGCCCTTCGTGTGCTGCGGGGTGCCGGTCAGGCGCCGTCGGCGCGCGGGGCCTGCTGGACCGACTCGGCGCGGCCGATCGCCAGGTCCACGGCCGCGTCCTCCTTGGCCTTGTTGGGACCGCCCTGGCTCTTGACGATCGTCACGACGAGGCCGATGAAGAAGACGGCCATCACCACGGGGGGAACAAGCGCGGATACGTAGTCCATGCCGTCCAGAGTAGCGAGGCCGGTACGGGCTTCCGCGCCGCCCCTCCGCTACCCCGCGGCACGCTGCTGCGGCGGCGGGACCGGGCGGCGGCGGGGCGGGAAGACCTCGGAGGGCTTCGGCGCGGGGCGCCCGGACGGCCGGGTGGGCCGGGCAGGTTCCGCCGGGGGCTTGGGCCGTTCGGGTTCGGCGGCGGCCCGGCCGCCGGGCAGGGCGAGCAGCCTGCTGCGCGGCGCGGGGGCCTTCGCCGACACGGCGCGGCCGGCGAGGCGGGCCCGTACCGACCGCTCGGCGAGCACCTGGCAGCGCTCCAGGAGCGCCGCGGCCACCGGCCTGTGGCGCAGCGCGCGCAGTGCGGCGAGGTCGTCGGGGCCGGGGTCGTATCCGCCCGCCAGGGCGTCCTGGAGCAGTTCCAGGTAGCCGCTGACGGAGCCGGGGAGGGCGTTGCGGTAGCGGACGAGGTCGGCGAGGAGGAACGTGCGCAGCCGTCCCGCCTCGCCGACCGCCTCGTCCACGGCGCCGGCCAGCCGCAGGCAGTCCTGGACGTCCTCGTCCGGCAGGGGCATGGGATGGAGGGCGATGGCGAGGGCGCGTCGGAGCACACGCAGCTCGTCCGCGCTGAACGCCATGCCGCCGCGTGATCCGTAAGGCGTGGGCATGACGCGACAATACGTGCTAAATGGACAAAATCGGCTTAACTGGCTGTCGGCGGCGCGGCGGCGGGCCCCGCCGCCGCGAGCCGTTCCCGCAGGTACGGCCGCTGTCCGCTACATCCGGGACACGTTCCGCTCGTACACCAGGCGCAGGCCGATCAGGGTGAGCCAGGGCTCGTGCTCGTCGATGACGGAGGACTCGCCCAACACCATCGGCGCAAGGCCGCCCGTCGCGATGACGGTGACGTCCTCCGGGTCGGCCGCCAGCTCCTTCTTCATCCGGGCGACGACGCCGTCGACCTGCCCGGCGAAGCCGTAGATGATGCCCGACTGCATCGCCTCGACCGTGTTCTTGCCGATCACGCTGCGCGGCCGGGCCAGCTCGATCTTGCGGAGCTGGGCGCCCTTGACGCCGAGCGCCTCGACCGAGATCTCGATGCCGGGGGCGATGACACCCCCGGTGTACTCGCCCCGGGCGGAGACCGCGTCGAAGGTGGTGGCCGTGCCGAAGTCGACGACGATCGCCGGACCGCCGTACAGGTCGACGGCGGCGACCGCGTTGATGATGCGGTCCGCGCCGACCTCCTTCGGGTTGTCCATCAGGATCGGCACCCCGGTCTTGATGCCCGGTTCGACGAGGACGGCGGGGACGTCGCCGTAGTAGCGGCGGGTCACCTCGCGCAGCTCGTGCAGGACGGCCGGGACCGTGGAGCAGATCGCAATGCCCTCGATGCCGTCGCCCAGCTCCATGCCGAGCAGCGGGTGCATGCCCATCAGGCCCTGGAGCAGCACGGCCAGCTCGTCGGCGGTGCGGCGGGCGTCGGTGGAGATCCGCCAGTGCTCGACGATCTCCTCGCCGTCGAACAGGCCGAGGACGGTGTGGGTGTTGCCGACGTCGATGGTGAGCAGCATCAGGCGCCGGCCCCGTCGGTGTCGCGGAAGTCCAGGCCGATGTCGAGGATCGGCGAGGAGTGGGTGAGCGCGCCGACGGCCAGGTAGTCGACGCCCGCCTCGGCGTAGGCGCGGGCGGTGTCGAGGGCGAGCCGGCCGGAGGACTCCAGGACCGCGCGGCCGCCGACCAGGGCGACCGCCTCGGCCGTCTGGATCGGGGTGAAGTTGTCCAGCAGGATCAGGTCGGCGCCCGCGTCGAGCACCTCGCGGACCTGCTGGAGGGTGTCGACCTCGACCTCGATCGGTACGTCCGGGAACTCGTCCCGTACCCGCTTGAATGCCTCGGCGACGCCGCCCGCGGCGATGACGTGGTTGTCCTTGACCAGCGCCGCGTCCGACAGCGACATCCGGTGGTTGACGCCGCCGCCGCAGCGCACCGCGTACTTCTCCATGGCGCGCAGGCCCGGGGTGGTCTTGCGGGTGTCGCGGACCTTGGCCTTGGTGCCTTCGAGCACATCGGCCCAGGCACGGGTGGCGGTCGCGATACCGGAGAGCCGGCAAAGCAGGTTGAGCGCGCTGCGCTCGCCGGTGAGCAGATCGCGGGTGCGGGTGGTGACGGTCAGCAGCTTCTGGCCGGGGGCGACCCGGTCGCCGTCCTCGACGTGCCGCTCGACCGCGAACTCCTCCGTGCAGACGATCGACAGGACGGCCTCGGCGATGCGCAGGCCGGCCACGACACCCGCCTCACGGGCGGTGAAGTCACCGGTGGCCACGGCGTCCTCGGCGACGGTCGCGACGGTGGTGACGTCCACCCCGCCGTCGAGGTCCTCCTCGATGGCCACGTGCGCGACGTCCTCGACCTGGACCGGGTCCAGGCCCGCGTCGGCGAGGAGCTGGGCGAGGGCCGGGTCGAGGCCGCACTCCAGCGGGTCGAGCTCGTAGTCCCCGCCGCAGCCGCAGCCGTCCCCGCAACCGCCCTCGGACGGTGCGGGCGCCCCGATCCGGACCAGCGGTACGTCCACGGGTGTGGGGCGCGGATTCTCTTCGGGCGTGCTCACGGTTACGGCTCCTCGGTGACGTCGGCGGGGTGGGTGGGGGGTGCTGCTGCGCAGTCTGGTGCCTGCGCGGGGCGTACGGGCCCGAATGCCTCGGTCTCCGTCCGACGGAGGACGGGCAGGCGCTCGGGGGTGAGCCGGACGACGAGGTGGCGGCGCCAGTTCTCGTCGTCGCGCTCGGGCCGGTCCTCGCGCCAGTGGCAGCCGCGGGTCTCCTCGCGCTGCCGGGCGGCGGCGACCAGGACGCGCGAGACGAGCAGCAGGTTGGTGACCTCCCACGCCTCGACGCCGGGCACCGCGACCTTGGGCTCGTCCGCCGCCACGGCCAGCGCGGCGCTGTTGTGCAGGGCCTCCAGCTCGTCGGCCGCGGTGGCCAGGCTCTTGGCGGAGCGCAGCACTCCGGCGCCCCTGGTCATGATCCGCTGGATCGTGGACCGGGCCTCCGGGGCGATCAGCGGGGACGGCGGGCGGTGGTCGCCGGCTTCGGCGGGGCCCGCGCCGGGCCTCTCCTCGACGATGTCCGCCGCGATGCGCTCGGCGAAGACGAGGCCCTCCAGGAGGGAGTTGGACGCCAGCCGGTTCGCACCGTGCACGCCGGTGCAGGCGACCTCGCCGCAGGCGTACAGGCCGGGCACCGTGGTGCGTCCGCGCAGGTCGGTGCGGATGCCGCCGGAGGCGTAGTGCGCGGCGGGGGCGACCGGGATCGGTTCGGTGATCGGGTCGATGCCGTGGGCCCGGCAGGCCGCCAGGATCGTGGGGAAGCGCTGCTCCCACATCTCGGCGCCGAAGTGGCGGGCGTCGAGGTACATGTGCTCGGTGCCGTGCAGTGCCATCTGCCGGGTGATGGCCTTGGCGACGATGTCGCGCGGGGCCAGCTCGGCCAGTTCGTGCTGCCCCACCATGAAGCGCGTACCGGACGCGTCGACGAGATGGGCGCCCTCACCCCGTACCGCCTCCGACACCAGCGGCTGCTGGCCCTCGGAGCCGGCGCCGAGGAAGAGGACCGTCGGGTGGAACTGGACGAATTCCAGGTCGGAGACCTCGGCTCCGGCGCGCAGCCCCAGCGCCACGCCGTCGCCGGTGGAGACCGCCGGGTTGGTGGTGGCGGAGAAGACCTGGCCCATGCCGCCGGTGGCCAGGACCACCGCGGGGGCACGGACCGCGCCGACGCCGTCGTGCTGGCCCTCGCCCATGACGTGCAGGGTGACGCCCGCGGTACGCCCTTCGGCGTCGGTGAGGAGGTCCAGGACGAGCGCGTTCTCCACGGTGTGCAGGGCGGCCTCGCGGACCGCCTCGACCAGGGCGCGGGAGATCTCGGCGCCCGTGGCGTCGCCGCCCGCGTGGGCGATGCGGCGGCGGTGGTGGCCGCCCTCACGGGTCAGCGCGATGTCACCGCTGTCCGTGGTGTCGAAGTGGGCGCCGGTCCCGATCAGCCGGCGTACGGCGTCGGGGCCCTCGGTCACCAGGGTGCGGACCGCCGCCTCGTCGCACAGGCCGGCGCCCGCGACCAGGGTGTCGTCCAGGTGCTGCTCGGGGGTGTCGCCCTCGCCGAGGGCGGCCGCGATGCCGCCCTGCGCCCAGCGGGTGGAGCCGTCGTCGAGCCGGGCCTTGGTGACGACGACGGTGGCGAGGCCCGCGGCCGCGCAGCGCAGTGCGGTGGTGAGACCGGCCACGCCGGAACCGACCACCACGACGTCGGCGTCGATGGACCAGCCGGGGGCGGGGGCGGTCAGCCGTATTCCGGTCACGTGGTGGCTCCGAAGGTCAGCGGGATGTTGTCGATGAGGCGGGTCTTGCCGACCCTCGCGGCGACGGCGAGGATCGCCTCGCCGGTGGTGCGGTCGTCGGGGATCTCGGTGAAGTCGGCCGGGTCCACCAGCGCCAGGTAGTCCAGGACGAGCGGGGGCTGTGCGGCCGCCGCGTCGTCGAGAATCAGCAGCGCGGCGGCCCGTACCGCCGAGGGCCCGTCGACCGGGCGGGCCAGGGCCACGGCCTGGGTGTCGGCGGCGGCGCGGGCCTCGCCGAGCGCGGTGAGCGCGGCGGCCCGGCCGGTGGTGGCCGAGGTGGTCTGCGCCCGGGCGTGCAGCGCCTGCTGGGCGGCGAGCCGGTCGCGGGCGGCGAACAGGGCCTTGGACAGGGCGAGGGCGGTGTGCCGCTCCTCGGCGTCCAGGAAGCGGTTGCGGCTGGAGAGCGCGAGGCCGTCCGGCTCGCGGACCGTCTCCACTCCGGTGATCTCCACCGGGAAGTTCAGATCGCGCACCATGCGGCGGATCAGCGCCAGCTGCTGGGCGTCCTTCTGCCCGAAGAACGCGACATCGGGGCGGGTCAGGTGGAGGAGCTTGGCCACGACGGTGAGCATGCCGTCGAAGTGTCCGGGGCGCGAGGCCCCTTCGAGCCGCTCGCCCATGGGGCCCGCGGAGATCCGGACCTGCGGTTCGCCGCCGGGGTATACCTCGTCGACGGACGGCGCGAAGACCGCGTCCGCCCCGGCGGCGGCGGCCACGGCGAGGTCGGCGTCGAGCGTGCGGGGGTAGCGGTCCAGGTCGGCGGCCTCGCCGAACTGGAGCGGGTTGACGAAGACGGTGACGACCACCTGGCCGTCGGGGCCCGCCGCCGCGCGGGCGGCGCGGATCAGGGTGGCGTGGCCCTCGTGCAGGGCGCCCATGGTCATGACGACGGCCCGCATCCCCTTGCGCGGGGCCCGGGCGCCGAGCTCGGCGGCGGTACGGAGCAGGGCGGCCGCGGAGGGCGTCGGCGGCGCGGCGGGGCGGGAGACGTCGGTCGTGCCGGGCGTGCCGGGACGAGGGGTGCCGGTCGTGCCGGAGCGGGAGGCGCCGGTCGTGCCGGGCGTGCCGGGCGTGCCGGGCGTGCCGGGACGAGGGGTACCGGTCGTGCCGGAGCGGGAGGCGCCGGTCGTGCCGGGACGGGAGGTGCCGGGCGTGCCGGGACGGGAGGCGTCAGGCGTGCCGGGACGAGGGGTGCCGGTCGTGCCGGGGCGGGAGGCGTCGGGCGTGCCGGGAGGAGGGGTGCCGGGCGTGTCGGTCATCGGGGCTCCTGTGATCCGGTGCCGTCCGTGGTGCCGGGGCCGGTGCCGTCGGCCAGCACTCCGAGCAGGTCCTCGGCCAGCTCCGGCTTGAGCATGCCGTGGGCGAGCGCGCGGTCGGCGGTGGCACGGGCCATCGCGACGTATCCGGCCACGGCCTGCGGGGCGTGCCGGCGCAACTCGCCGATGTGCGCGGCGACCGTGCCCGCGTCGCCGCGGGCCACCGGGCCGGTCAGCGCCGCGTCGCCGGAGCGCAGGGCGTTGTCGAGGGCGGCGCCGAGGAGGGGGCCGAGCATCCGGTCGGGGGCGGTGACCCCGGCCGTACGCAGCAGCTCCATCGACTGGGCGACCAGGGTGACCAGGTGGTTCGCGCCGAGCGCGAGCGCCGCGTGGTAGAGCGGACGGGACTCCTCCGCGATCCACTCGGGCTCGCCGCCCATCTCGATGACCAGGGCCTCCGCGGCCAGCCGCAGCTCCTCGGGGGCGGTCACGCCGAAGGAGCAGCCGGCCAGCCGCTGGACGTCGACGGAGGTGCCGGTGAACGTCATCGCCGGGTGCAGCGCGAGCGGCAGTGCGCCGGCCCGCAGCGCCGGGTCCAGGACCCGCGTCCCGTACCGCCCCGAGGTGTGGACGATCAGCTGTCCCGGCCGCACCGCACCGGTCTCGGCGAGGCCCTCCACCAGGCTGGGCAGGGCGTCGTCGGGGACGGTCAGCAGCACCAGCTCGGCGCGCGCGAGGACCTCGGCCGGCGGCACCAGCGGTACGTCGGGCAGCAGTGCGGCGGCCCGGCGCACGGACGCGTCGGAGACGCCGGAGACCGCGACCGGCCGGTGACCGGCGAGCTGGAGCGACGCGGCGAGAGCGGGGCCGACACGGCCCGCGCCCACGACGCCGACCGTGAGGCGGGCGGGGCGGTCCCTCGCTTCGAGGGGGTCATTGGGGGCTGTTGCATTCACGCGGCGGTGGCCTTCCGTTCCAGTCCGCAGGGGGTACCGGACGATTTCTCTGCATGCTACGCCAGCGTTTCGTCCGGGCTCCCGACTGTCCACAGCCTGTGGGAAAAGTCCGGGCGCAAGGCGCGTCCCTCGTCCCGGGGCACCCGGAAAACCGTGCGGGACCTGGACGTGCGCTGCGTGATGATCGTCCCATGACAGACACAGCAGACCTGGACGGGCAGCCTCAGCCGGAAGCAGCGGAGGAACCGCAGGAGGAATCCGGAAAGGCATCCGGAGAGGAACCGGCGGAGCGATCCCGGGAGGACGCCGCCGAGCGGTCCGGGGAGGACGCCGGGGAAGACGCGCAGCGGCAGCGCCGGATCAGCGCCTGGCGCGCGGCCGACCGGGTTCTGACCCGGGCGCCCATGAACCTCCCGCTCGGTGAGCGGCTGGCCGCGCTGGCGGCCGGGGCCGGGGCGGTCACCGATCTGGACCGCCCCGCGGACATCTACGGCGACGGCGTCGTGGCCGAGCTGGAGGAGCGGATCGCGGGCCTGCTGGGCACGGAGGCCGCCGCGTTCTTCCCGACCGGGACGATGGCGCAGCAGGTCGCGCTGCGGTGCTGGGCCGGGCGGACCGGCAACCCCACGGTGGCGCTGCACCCCCTCGCCCACCCCGAGGTCCACGAGCGCGGCGCGCTGGGTGCGGTGAGCGGGTTGCGCACCGTCCACCCGACGTCCGCGCCACGGCTGCCCACGGCCCAGGAGATCCGCGACTTCGAGGAGCCGTTCGGCACGCTGATGCTGGAACTGCCGTTGCGCGACGCCGGTTTCGTCCTGCCCACCTGGGAGGAGCTGGAGGATGTGGTGGCGGCCGCCCGGGAACGCGATGCGGTGGTGCACATCGACGGCGCGCGGCTGTGGGAGTGCGCCCCCCACTTCGGGCGGGAGCTGCCGGAGATCGCGGCGCTCGCGGACAGCGTGTACGTGTCGTTCTACAAGACCCTCGGCGGGATCTCCGGGGCCGCGCTGGCCGGTCCCGCGTCGCTGATCGAGGAGGCCCGCACCTGGCGCCACCGGTACGGCGGGCAGCTCTTCCAGCAGTTCCCGGCGGCGCTCGCGGCCCTGATCGGCCTCGATCAGGAGCTGCCGCGGCTGCCTTCGTACGTGGCGCAGGCGAAGGTGGTGGCCGGGGCACTGGCCGAGGGCTTCTCGGCGGCCGGCGCCCCGTGGTTCCGGGTGCATCCGGAGCCGCCGCACACGCACCAGTTCCAGGTGTGGCTGCCGTACGGGGCGGACGTCCTCACGGAGGCGGCGGTGCGGCAGGCGGAGGAGACGGGCATCGCCCTCTTCCACAAGTGGTACCCCGCGAGCGCCGGGCCGCCCGGGATGTCGTTCACCGAGGTGACGGTGGGGCGTGAGGGGCTGAAGTGGACCGCCGCCGACGTACGGGACGCGGTGCGCGAGTTCATGGAGCGGCTGGCCTGAGCACCGCCCCCGGCCGGAGCCCGTCGGGCCGTCCGGCCGGTGCCGTCCTCAGACGCCGGACGGGCGGTACTTCCCGAGCAGGGACCGGAGCGCCGCCCACCGGCGGCCGCGCGCCGGGCGGCCCGCGATCACCGCGTCGAAGCGGCGCCGGTCGCGGGCCTCGCGCACCACGCCCCAGTCGTGCCGGCCCGGCAGTGGCGGCGGCAGCTCGCCCCGCTGGGCCGCGCGATAGCTGTCGATCATGTGCTGCTGAATGGCGTCCATGGCCTCAGCGTGGGACGGCCCCGGCCCGCCCCGCCCGCCGATTGACGAGCCCCGTCAAATGGCGCCGGGCCTTCCGCGGGCACCCCGCACTATGGAGGGGTGAGCGTGCACATCGACATCGCCGGGCTGACTCCCGACCGCATCGTCTTCGAGACCTCCCCCCTCGCCGAGCTGGGGCTCGCCCTGCATGCCCTCTCCGAGCCGGGGCACCACCCGGGCCTGCACGGCTGGGCGACGGCGACCTCCAGCGCACTGGAGCCGGACCTCGCCGACCGGCTGCACGAGGCCGATTTCCTGTGGCGCCACACGTTCTCGGACGTCTTCATGCCGTTCGCCGGGGTCCGCGGCGGCAACGGCAGGACGGGCGCCAACCTCGCCGAGGACCTCGACATCCTCGACCGGCTCGACGACGAGCGATTCGTCGCCGCCGCCCTGGAGTTCACCTGCACCAGCCTGTACGGGCTCGGCGCGCCCTCCCCGCTCACCGATCCGACCATGCGCGCCCGCACCCTGGAGATGGCGGCGGCGCGCGGCCCCCGGCAGGTGGAGTTCGCCCAGCAGCTGCTGGCCGACCCGGCCCCGGTACGGGCCTGGGTGCGGCGTCTGTTCGAGGACTGCGACCGGGCGTTCTTCGCGGACACCTGGTGCCGGGTGCAGGTCCAGCTGGCCGCCGACGCCCGGCACAAGAACGACCTGCTGCGGCGCAAGGGGCTCGGCGAGGCGATGGCCGCGGTGTCCACGGCGCTGACCGTCGACGAGGCCGGGACCAGGATCAGCGCCGACAAGCTCAGCGAGGGCCGGACCAGCGCCGTCGGCCCCGGGCTCACCCTGATCCCGTCCACCTTCGGCTGGCCGCACCTCAACCTGCTGCACGCGCCGGGCTGGCGCCCGGTGATCCACTACCCGGTGCACCAGCCCGAGCTGCCCTCCCCCGCCTCCGTGGAACTGCTCCAGCTGCGCATGGAGGCGCTGGCCCACCCGATGCGGATGCGGCTCTGCCGCCACCTCGCCCGCTCCCCGCACACCACCGGCCAGCTCGCCGACACGCACGGCATCACGGCGCCCGAGGTCTCCCGGCATCTCGCGGTGCTGAAGAAGGCGGGCCTGGTCACCACCCGGCGGCGCGGCCGGTACGTACTGCACCAGCTGGACCTGACCTCGGTGGCACGGCTCGGCAGCGACTTCCTGGAAGGCATCCTGCGCTGAACCGCCGGGCCGCCCCGGCCAGACGGAGCCGCCGCCGGGCCACCCCGGCCAGACGGAGCCGCCGCCGGGCCACCCCGGCCAGACGGAGCCGCCGCCGGGCCGCCCCGATCAGACGGAGCCGCCGCCGGGCCGCCCCGATCAGACGGAGCCGCCGCCGGCCCGGACCATGCCCGTCTCGTACGCGAGGACCACGACCTGCACCCGGTCGCGCAGGCTCAGCTTGGTGAGGATGCGGCCCACGTGTGTCTTCACGGTCGCCTCGGAGAGCACCAGGCGCGCCGCGATCTCGCCGTTCGACAGGCCCTGGGCGACCAGCAGCATCACCTCGCGCTCGCGCTCGGTGAGCCTGGCGATGTCCTTGTGCTGCGGTTCGCTGTTGCCGCTCGGCAGCATCGGGGAGAAGCGGTCGAGCAGCCGCCGGGTGGTGGACGGGGCGACGACGGCGTCCCCGCTGTGCACGGAGCGGATCGCGGCGAGCAGCTCGGCGGGCGGCACGTCCTTGAGCATGAAACCGCTGGCCCCGGCCTTCAGCCCGGAGAAGGCGTACTCGTCGAGGTCGAACGTGGTCAGGATGAGCACCTTCGGCGCGTCCGGCTCCGCGCACATCCGCCGGGTGGCCTCGACGCCGTCCAGCCTCGGCATCCGTACGTCCATCAGCACCACATCGACGGCGGTGGAACGAAGCTTCTCGATCGCCTCCGCGCCGTCACCGGCCTCGGCCACGACCTCCATGTCCGGCTGGGCGGCGAGCACCATCCGGAAGCCGGTGCGCAGCAGCACCTGGTCGTCGACGAGCATCACGCGGATGGCCATGAGGTGTCCTGTCTCCTTGTCTGTCCTGCAAGTCCGAAGTTCTGTCCTGCGACGATTCCGGAGAGCTCCGGAGAGCCGGGGCCTATGCCTGCTTGAGCGGCAGCAGCGCGCTGATCCGGAAGCCGCCGCCGGGTCGCGGCCCGGCGTCCAGCGTGCCGCCGACCATGCCGACCCGCTCGCGCATCCCGATCATTCCGTGGCCCGCGCCGTCGGCGCCGCCGTCCTCGTACAGTTCGTGCGCCGCGCCCCGGCCGTCGTCCTCGACCAGCAGCCCGAGCCCGTCGTCGAAGTAGACCAGACGCACACTGGCCCCCGCGTCCGGACCGCCGTGCTTGCGGGTGTTGGTCAGGGCCTCCTGCACGATGCGGTACGCGGTCAGCTCGACCCCGCTGGGCAGCGGGCGCGGGGTGCCCTCGATCTTGAAGTCGACGGCCAGGCCGGTCTGCCTGACCTGCTCGATCAGGTCCTCGATCTGGTCCACGTCCGGCTGCGGGACGTACTCCCCGCTCTCCTGCGCATCGCCCGTCCGCAACACCCCGAGCAGCCGCCGCATCTCGGCGAGCGCCTGCCTGCCGGTGCTGGAGATCGTCTCCAGGGCCTGCCGGGCCTGGTCGGGCGCGGCGTCCATGACGTACGCCGCACCGTCGGCCTGCACCACCATCACCGACACGTTGTGCGCGACGACATCGTGGAGCTCGCGGGCGATCCGGGCCCGCTCGGCCGCCACCGCGACCTTCGACTGTGCCTCGCGCTCCCGCTCCAGCCGGGCGGCGCGCTCCTCCAGCTGGCTGAAGTAGGCGCGCCTGGTCCGCATCGAGTCGCCCAGCACCCAGGCGAGCACGAACGGCACGGTCAGCACGATGACGATGAAGACCTGCTCGGGCCAGGCGGTGTCCGGCATCTCCCCCTGCCAGCGCAGCTTGGACAGGCCCGCCGCGCACAGGCTGCAGACCAGTGCGAGCCGGGACGCCCAGCGCTCCCCGACGGTGGCCACGGTGAAGACGATCACCAGCATCGCGAAGTTCATGACGCCGGGCCCGAAACCGGTCACCAGCTGCGCCACCCCCATCGCGATGGCGAGCAGCAGCATCTTCTCCGGTGCGCGTCGGCGCAACGCCACGACGACACAGAGGCCGAGAGTGATCGGAACGGCGGCGACACGCTCCAGTCCGCGCTCCGGGCCACCCACCATGGACAGGCCGGAGAGCCCGAGGAGGACGACGGCCCAGAAGCAGTCGACGCCCGTCGGGTGTCTGCGGATGAAGTCGTAGAGGCGCTGCACGTAACCCAGCGTAGGGACAGGCGAGGGGCGCCCGGGTCAGCCGAAGGGCCGATCCGGCTCAGGGGACCGTACTCCCCAAGGTGGAGACTTGGACAGGTGACGGATGAGTGGCGTGGGTGGCAGGTGGCGGCGGAGACCGCTTTGTACGGGGACGGGGGGTTCTACCGGAGCCCCGAAGGGCCGGCGGGCCACTTCCGTACCTCCGTCCACGCGTCCCCGCTCTTCGCCTCCGCCGTCGCCCGGCTGCTGGTCGGGACCGCACACGAACTGGGCACCGGCCCGGTCGACCTGGTGGACCTGGGCGCCGGCCGGGGCGAGCTGTTGACGGGGGTGCTGGCCGCCCTGCCGGCCGCGGGCGGCGACGGCCTCGACGTAAGGGCGTACGCCGTGGAGCTCGCCGGCCGTCCGCCCGGCCTGGATCCCCGGATCGAGTGGTGCGCCGAACCGCCGTCGGGGACGTACGGGCTGCTGTTCGCCAACGAGTGGCTGGACAACGTCCCGACCGAGGTCGCCGAGACCGGCCCGGACGGCGTCGACCGGTACGTCCTGGTCCGGCCGGAGGACGGCACGGAGCGGCTGGGCGAGCCGGTGACCGGGGCGGACGCCGAGTGGCTGCGCCGCTGGTGGCCGTCGGCCGGTCCGGGGAGCCGTGCGGAGATCGGCCGCCCCCGCGACGAGGCCTGGGCGCGGGCGGTGTCCACGGTGGCCGGGGGGCTGGCCGTGGCGGTGGACTACGCCCATGTGCGCGACGCCCGGCCCCCGTTCGGCACCCTGACCGGCTTCCGGGGAGGCCGCGAGGTGCGGCCGGTACCGGACGGCAGCTGCGACCTCACCTCGCACGTGGCGCTGGACGCCTGCGCCGCGGCCGGGTCCTTCGCCGGTGCGCCGCCCGAGCTGCTGAGCCAGCGCGAGGCGCTGCACCGCCTCGGCGTCAGCGGCGGACGGCCGCCCCTGGCCCTGGCGTCGACGGACCCGGCCGGCTACGTACGGGCGCTCGCCTCGGCGGGCGAGGCGGCGGAACTGACGGCCCGGGGCGGCCTCGGCGACTTCGGCTGGCTGATGCAGCGCAGGGGCTGAGACCGGCCCCCGGGCGACCGGGCACGGGGTCCGGGGCGGGGCCCGGGTGCGTTCGCGCGATACTGGCCGCATGACGGAGACGACGGTCGGCATCGGCGGCGCGGCGGAGAGCACCGACATGGTGCTCAACATCGGCCCCCAGCACCCCTCCACCCACGGCGTGCTCCGACTGCGCATCGTCCTGGACGGCGAGCGCATCCGGCACGCCGAGCCGGTCATCGGCTATATGCACCGTGGCGCGGAGAAGCTGTTCGAGGCCCGCGACTACCGGCAGATCGTGATGCTCGCCAACCGCCACGACTGGCTGTCGGCGTTCTCCAACGAGCTGGGCGTCGTGATGGCCGTGGAGCGCATGCTCGGCATGGAGGTCCCGGAGCGCGCGGTCTGGACCCGCACCCTGCTCGCCGAGCTGAACCGGGTCCTGAACCATCTGATGTTCCTCGGTTCATACCCGCTCGAACTCGGCGGGATCACCCCGGTGTTCTACGCCTTCCGCGAGCGCGAGGAGCTCCAGGCCGTGATGGAGGAGGTTTCCGGCGGCCGGATGCACTACATGTTCAACCGGGTCGGCGGCCTCAAGGAGGACCTTCCGGCGGGGTGGCTCGGCCGCGCCCGGGACGCCATCGCCTCGGTCCGGTCCCGGATGGACGTCTACGACGACCTGGTGCTCGGCAACGAGATCTTCCGGGGCCGCACCCGCGACGTCGGCGTGCTCTCCGCCGGGACCGTGCACGCGTACGGGGTGTCCGGGCCGATCGCCCGCGCCTCGGGCGTCGATTTCGATCTGCGGCGCGACGAGCCCTACCTCGCGTACGGGGAGCTCCAGGACACCCTGAAGGTCGTCACCCGCACCGAGGGCGACTGCCTGGCCCGCTTCGAGTGCCTGCTCGAACAGACGCACAACGCCCTGGACCTCGCGGACGCCTGCCTGGACCGGATGGCCGCCCTGGCGCCCGGCCCGATCAACCAGCGGCTGCCCAAGGTGCTGAAGGCCCCCGAGGGCCACACCTACGCCTGGACCGAGAACCCGCTCGGCGTCAACGGCTACTACCTGGTGTCCAAGGGTGAGAAGACCCCGTACCGGCTGAAGCTCCGCTCCGCCTCGTACAACAACATCCAGGCCCTCACCGAGCTGCTGCCGGGCACGCTGGTCGCCGACATGGTGGCGATCCTGGGTTCGCTCTTCTTCGTCGTCGGCGACATCGACAAGTAGCCGGCGGGCCCCGCGAGCAGCCGCCCGGCCCCGGGGGCCGGGGCTCGGGGGCCGGGGCTCGGGGGCCGGGGCTCGGGGGCCGGGGCTCGGGGGCCGGGCCCGGCTACGAGATCGCGCTGCGCAGCTCCGCCACGTCCAGCTGCTCGGTCTCGTCGTGGGCGGTCAGGTCGATGACCTCGCCGACGGCCTGGTTCCCGGCCTTGCCGGTGCGGTGCTGGGCGAGCGCCTCCTCGCCCACCACGTCGGCGAGGTCCTCGTTCTGCACGGACTCGATCGCGGCCCGCGCCGACTTCTGCGTACCGAAGAAGTCGAAGCTGCCCTGCGGCACCGGGTGGCGGCGGGACGCCGCGTACGGGGCGACGGCGGTGGCGGCCGGGGCGGTGCGTGCCGGGGGCAGCGCGGCGGACGGCCGGGGCGCGGGCAGGGCGGCCGGCGGGCGCAGGTGCTGCGCGCCGGTCCGGTCCTCGGCCGCGGCGTGCTTGCCCCGCTGCTCCTCCGCCTCCCGGGACCGCTCCGCGAGGTCACGCTTCCTGGCCTGCTCGGCGGTGCGGCGCGCCTCCTGGAGCGCCCCGTTGCGGGAGAGGTCCTCCAGCGCCTGGGCGGCACGCAGATAGGCGGCCGGCGTCGGGGTGCTGCGTGCGGCGGGCAGCTCCCGGGGCGTGGCTGCGGCTTCGAGCGCGAGCTGCCTGCGGCCCTCCAGCGCGCTGGCCCGCTCGGTCTCTGCGGTGGCGTACCGGCGCAGCAGGGCGGCGTGCTCGCCGCGCAGGTTGGCGAGCTCCACGCGCTTGCGGCGCAGCTTCGTCTCCAGCCGGGTGCGCAGCTCCCGCGACTCCTCCAGGTCGGACTCCAGCTCGGCGATCCGCTCCTCGGCCCGCCATTCGTCGCCGGCCCGGGCCCGGGTCAGCTCCGCGACCCTGCGGCCGGCCTCCCGGTCCCAGCTGCGCATCAGATACGCGCCGGTCACGGCGGCGGCTGCGGCTGCTGCCGCCAGACCGCGCAGGGCCAGGGGTTCGGCGAGCAGCCAGGTGCTTCCGGCACAGAGAACCGAGACTCCGACGACTGCCGACGACGGAAGGATTCTGTGCAGAGGTGGCGAATGGCGATGGCGTCCACGTGGCATGGCCTGAAATTTACCGTGTGTACGGGGCACTTGGGGGGCCGCCCGGCAATCTGTTCCCTCCCGGTTACCTGACGGCCCCCATTCTCCCGCCCGACGGCCCCATTCCCCCCGATTCCTACTTCAGGACGAGGCTCTTCGAGCGCAGATACTCCGCGGCCACATCCGCGGGCTTTGCGCGCTCGGCGTCGACCTTGCGGTTCAGTTCCGCGAGATCTTCGGTGGTGAGCGCCTTGGTGAGCTTCCCGAGCGCGTCGGCAATGTCCTGCGAACCGGCGTCCTCGGCATTGAGGACCGGCAGCACGTTGTCGGCGTTCTGGAGCTTCTTGTCGTCCTCCAGGAACACCAGGTCGTAGCTGTCCAGCACCGCGTCCGTGGTGGTGGTGAGGACCAGCTGGTCCTTGCCGTCCTTGACCGCCTGCTTGGACTGCGGCGTACCGACTCCCTTGGGGTCGATTCCGGTGACATCGATGCCGTACGTCTTCTTCAGACCCGGTGCGCAGAACGGCCGCACCTCGCACTCGTCACCGGCCGCGATCTTCACTGCGACCTTCGACCTGCCGAGGTCGGAAAGGGTCTTGAGCTTGTTCTTCCCGGCGAATTCCTTCGTCACCGCGAAGGCGTTCTGGTCGACGGCCGCGCCGGCCGGGAGCACCTTCAGTCCGCGCGGGGTGGCGAGCTTCTCCAGCGCGGCGACCGTGGCCGCCGTGTCTCCGGAGGCGACCGGCGCCTTCTCGGCCTTCTTCGTGCCGTTCACCTTGGCATTGAGGAATTCGGCGATCGTCGCGGCGTATTCCGGGACGACATCGATCTCGCCCTTCTCCAGCGACGGCTCGTACAGTTCCCGGTTCGCCACCGTGGTGATCGAGGTGCTGTATCCGGCGTCGCGCAGGATCTGCGCGTACAGCTCCGCGAGCACCTTGGACTCGGTGAAGGAGGCCGCGCCCACGACGAGCGAGCCCTTCTTGCCGGAGCCCGCGGCTCCGGAGGACGCCGAGCCCGACTTGTCCTTGTCCTTCTCCAGGCTGTCGCCGCCGCAGGCGGCGAGCGAGCCGGCCAGCGCGACCATGCCGATGACCGCGCCGGCTATGCGCGAGGTCTTGCTCATTGTTGTTCTCCGTCCACAGCAACCGTCTGATCTGAAATGGGATGAGATCCGGGGATCACGGATCGGGTCCGGCTCGGCCGTCATGCGCCCTCAGGCCGTCCGGCGGCGGCGCAGCGGTGACAGCAGCCGGTCCAGGCCCACCAGCACCGCCTCCACCAGCAGTGCGAGCACGGCGACCAGCACCGCCCCCGCGACCACCTGCGGTGTGTTGTACGTGTTGAACCCGGCGGTGATGATCCGGCCGAGGCCGCCCTGGCCGACCATCGCGGCGATCGTCGCCGTGGCGACCACCTGGACGGCGGCGGAGCGCAGCCCGGTCATGATCATCGGGTAGGCGAGCGGAAGCTCGACCCGTACGAAGAGCTGCCGTCCGGACATCCCCATGCCCCGCGCCGCCTCCGTCACCGACCGGTCGACCTCCGTCATCCCGACGTAGGCGTTGGTCAGCAGCGGTGGCACGGCGAACAGCACCAGCGCGATGACCGTCGGCACATATCCGGCGTTGCGCAGCGGCGAGACCATGAAGAGGGCCAGCACCGCGAAGACCGGGACCGCCCGCCCCACATTGGAGAGGTTGACGGCCAGTGCGCCGCCCTTCCCGATATGCCCCAGGTACAGCGCGACCGGCAGCGCGATCGCGCAGGCCAGGGCGAGCGAGATGCCGCTGACGTACAGATGCTCACCGAGCCGGTGGGCGGCCCCGCTCTCCCCCGACCAGTTGGCGCCGGTGGTGAGCCAGATCCAGGCCTCGCCGAGAACTCCCATGGGTCAGACCGCCTTTGCCACGGTGTCCGCGCCCGTACGCACGGCACGTATTCGGGTCCAGGGGGTCAGCAGCCGCTGCACACCGAGCAGCAGCAGATCCGCGACGACCGCGAGCAGTACGCACAGGACCGAGGCGGTGAGCACCTGGGCCTTGAAGAAGCTGGGGAGCGCGTCGCCTATGAGGTTGCCGAGGCCGCCCCTGCCGATGATCGAGCCGACCGTGGTCAGCGCGATCGTCGACACCGTGGCGATCCGCACACCGGCCATCAACGCGGGCATCGCGAGCGGGAGTTCGACCTCCCAGAGCAGCCGCACCGGGCCGTACCCCATGCCCTTCGCGGCTTCCTTCGCCTCCTGGGGGACGGCTTCGAGGCCGGCCAGGATGTTCCGCACGAGGATGGTCAGCGAATACAGCACCAGGCCGGTCACCACCAGCGCGGCGGAGAGCCCGAACAGCGGCAGCAGCAGCGAGAACATGGCCAGCGAGGGCACGGTGTAGAGGATCGTCGTCAGCCCGAGCACCGGTCCGGCGAAACGGCGGCTGCGGCGCGCGAGCAGCGCCAGCGGAAAGGCCACCAGCAGTCCGATCACCACCGAAACCGCGGTGATCCAGATGTGCTGGACCGTCGCATCGGTCAACTCCTGGCTGCGGGAACGGAGATACTCCCCGCAGATCCAGTCGTTCGTCACCAGGCAGTTCTCTCCCGCGGCCATCCGTCCCCACCTCCCGGTCAACGTCTCGTACGTATGTATGGGCGACCCTATCCTCGACCACTGACAATCGCGGGAGCCGTTGTATTTCAGCAACACGTCCTTCACAGAACACGCGTCACAATGGGGAACCATGATCCGTTTCGAGCACGTCACCAAGCGGTACGCGGACGGCACCACCGCCGTCGACGACCTTTCCTTCGAGGTCGCCGAGGGTGAACTGGTCACGCTCGTCGGACCGTCGGGGTGCGGCAAGACGACCACCATGAAGATGGTGAACCGGCTGATCGAACCGACCGAGGGACGGATATTCCTCGACGGGGACGACATATCCGCCATCGACCCCGTCCGGCTGCGCCGCCGTATCGGTTATGTCATCCAGCAGGTGGGACTCTTCCCGCACCGCACGGTGCTGGAGAACACCGCGACTGTTCCGCATCTCCTGGGCTGGAAACGGGGAAAGGGACGTGAACGCGCGGCCGAACTGCTCGACCTTGTCGGACTTGACCCTTCCGTTTATGGCGACCGCTATCCGGAGCAGCTCTCCGGTGGTCAGCGCCAACGCGTGGGCGTGGCAAGGGCACTGGCCGCGGACCCGCCGGTACTGCTGATGGACGAGCCTTTCGGCGCGGTCGACCCGGTCGTACGGGAACGGCTGCAGAACGAATTCCTGAAACTTCAGGAACAGGTCCGTAAAACCGTCCTGTTCGTCACGCACGACATCGAGGAGGCGGTCCGGCTCGGCGACCGGATCGCCGTCTACGGGCAGGGTTCCATCGAGCAGTTCGACTCGCCGGCCACCGTGCTCGGCGCACCCGCCACCCCCTATGTCGCGGATTTCGTCGGCGCCGACCGCGGCCTCAAGCGGCTCTCCGTCACCCCCATCGAGGAGGGCGACCTCGACCAGCCGCCCGTCGTCCACCTCGACGACTCCCTGGCGAAGGCGACCGAGCGGCTGCGGGCCGAGGGCGCGCGCTGGGCCGTCGTACTGGACGGCCGGGACAACCTGCACGGCTGGATCCCGGCCGACGGTGCCGGGGCCGGGGGTACGGTGCGCGCGCACGCCCGCCGGATGGAGGCGTGGCTGCCCGTCGGCGCCCCGCTCAAGCAGGCGTTCGCCACCATGCTCCAGCACGACGCGGGCTGGATCGCCGTCATCGACGCGGAGTCCACCGGCCGGTTCCTCGGCGTGCTCACCCCGGCCCGGCTGCACGAGGCGCTGCGCCGCTCGATCGACGCGGACGCCCAGGACGTGCCGCGCGCCGAGGTGGCGGTCGAGACCGTGGAGAGCGTCGGCAAGACCGCCGCCGGGTGAGCCGGGAAACCCCGCGCGTCAGTTCTCGCTGAGGCGGCTGCTCATCCAGTCCAGCGCCGAGGGGATCTCCCGCCGCCAGGTGTTGAAGTTGTGCCCGCCGCTGTCGAGCACGATCGAGGAGACCTGGGCGGGCGACTTCACCTTGGAGATGAACTGCTGGGTGGAGCGGTAGTTCCCCTCGCCGTGCCTGGACGTCGTGACCAGGAAGGACGAGTCGGGCTGCTTCGGCAGGTGGTCCAGCGTCCACATCAGATCGGCGCGGTTGCGCGCCTGTTGGTCGCCCTGGAAGAGGTCGCCGGTCGTCGGGTCCTCGGCCGCCTTGTAGTACGCGGAGAGCCCGACGCTCGCGGCGAACCGGTCCGGGTGGTGGAGGCCGATCTTCAGCGCGCAGTAACCGCCGGTCGAATTGCCCATGATGCCCCAGTTGTGGGCCAGCTTGCCGACCCGGTACACGTCCGAGACCACGTTCGGCAGATCCTCCGCGAGGAATGTCTCGGTCTGCGGCCCGCCCTTGATGTCCACGCACTCGGTGTCCCTCGGCGGCGCCAGCGTCGGCCGCAGCATCACCAGGATCATCGGCTGTGCCCGGCCCGCCTTCACCCGTTCATGCGCCGTACGCGGATATCCGAGACCCTTCAGGAGGTTCTCCGGGATGCCCGGGTATCCGGTGAGGACGACCACGGCGGGGAACTTGCGGCGGGCGAACGCCGGCTGGAAGTACTCGGGCGGGAGGTACACGTACGCCGAGCTCTCGATCCCCGACCGCCTTCCCGAGATCACGACCTTGTCGATCCGTCCGCTCTTCACCGGCCGCGAGGCGCCCGGCACGTCCGGCAGTTGCATCCCGACCCGGACGATGTTCTTGGCCGCCAGCGTCCCGGCCGCGTGGTCCGTGACGACTCCCAGATCCTGCTTCTGGCCGAGCAGATCGGCCCACGATCCGTAGAAGAGGAAGGAGTTGTTGGCCAGCAGACCGACCGAGGAGAAGACCATCACCTGGGTCACCAGCAAGAGGCCGACCCGGCCCAGCACCGCGCGCACGCTGCGGCGGGCCAGCCGGGGCCAGAGCCAGATCGTCGCGGCGAAGAACACCAGGGCCAGCCCGATGACCAGACCCAGGAACACATTGCTGGTGAGACCCATGGGGTGAGCTTTCTTGTCTGGAAATTTCCGGCTGTCGGGTGAACCCCGGATCCGGAAGCCTCGTCCTACAAGTCGCACATCGTCCGGAGGGCTACGACCGAAGGACTCAAGAATCTCTCGCGGAACCACGGGAAGCGATGTCTGTCACGCTAGATGGGGATAAATCGGGATCGGTTCCGAGCCCTGTACGTAAGTTCGTACGCGGCCCGCGCCCCGAATCCGTACCGACGCTGGTCGGTACCGCCTGCACCGTCGTCGGCCTGATCGATGTCGCCGCGGGCGTCTTCCCGCGCTTCCGGCACAGCCGGATGCACACCCTCGCCGAGGTACTGCCCGGCGCGCTGGGGCCGTTCGCCGCCGCGCTCTCGCTGAGCGCCGGCGTCCTGCTGCTGCTGCTCGCCCACGGGCTCAAGCGGCGCAAGCGGCGGGCCTGGCGGGCCGCCGTCGTACTGCTGCCGGCCGGTGCGCTGGCCCAGTTCACCTACCGGCACTCGGTCATCGGCACGCTCGTCTCACTGGTGCTCTGCCTGCTGCTGGTCCGCAACCGCGACGAGTTCGCCGCACTCCCCGACCCCCGGAGCCGCTGGCGGGCACTGGCCAACTTCGTGCTCCTCGGCGCGGGCTCACTGGCCCTCGGGCTGGTCATCGTCAGCGCCCACCCCGGCCGGGTCGTCGGGAGTCCCAGCGTCGCCGACCGGCTCCAGCACGTGCTGTACGGAATGCTCGGCTTCGAGGGGCCCGTCGAGTACGCCGGCGACACCTCCTGGACCGTGGCGTACTCCCTCGGCGCCCTCGGTCTGCTGACCGCCGTCACCACCATCTACCTCGCCTTCCGCCCCGAGCACCCGGCCGCCCGCCTCACCGAGGAGGACGAGGCCCGGCTGCGCGCCCTGCTCGCGAAGCACGGCGGCCGCGACTCGCTCGGCCACTTCGCGCTCCGCCGCGACAAGGGCGTCGTCTTCTCCCCCAGCGGCAAGGCGGCCGTCTGCTACCGCGTGGTGTCCGGGGTGATGCTGGCCAGCGGCGACCCGATCGGCGACGTGGAGGCATGGCCCGGCGCCATCGAACGGTTCATGGACGAGGCCAGGGCCCACTCCTGGACCCCCGCCGTGATGGGCTGCAGCGAGACCGGCGGCGAGGTCTGGACCCGCGAGACCGGACTCGACGCCCTGGAACTGGGCGACGAGGCGGTGGTGGATGTCGCGGATTTCTCGCTCGCCGGGCGCGCGATGCGCAACGTACGCCAGATGGTGAAGCGCATTGAACGACTCGGCTACGAGACCCGGGTCCGGCGCGTGAGCGACATCGGCGAGGACGAACTCGCCCGCATCCGCCGGGCCGCCGACGACTGGCGCGGCACCGACAACGAACGCGGCTTCTCCATGGCGCTCGGCCGGATCGGCGACCCGGCCGACGGGGACTGCGTCATCGCCACCGCCCACAAGGCCGACGAGCACACCGGCGACTCCCCCTACGGCGACGTGAAGGCCGTGCTCCACTTCGTCCCGTGGGGCCCCGACGGGATGTCCCTCGACCTGATGCGCCGCGACCGCGCCGCCGACCCCGGCATGAACGAACTGCTGATCGTCGCCGCCCTCCAGGCGGCCCCCCGGCTCTCGGTCGAGCGCGTCTCGCTGAACTTCGCGATGTTCCGCTCCGCGCTCGCCCGCGGCGAGAAGCTGGGCGCCGGACCGGTGCTGCGGACCTGGCGCGGACTGCTGATCTTCCTGTCCCGCTGGTTCCAGATCGAGTCGCTGTACAAGTTCAACGCCAAGTTCCGGCCCCGCTGGGAGCCCCGCTTCGTCGTCTACCGCACCGCCCGCGACCTGCCCCGCATCTCCCTCGCGGCCATGCAGGCGGAGGGCTTCGTGAATCTCGCGCTCCCCCGCCCCTTCGCCCGCCGCTTCCCGGCCCCCCGGCCCCGCCCCTGCGCCCACACCACGGCACCCGGCCGGGAGCAGCACGCGCGCGCGGCGTAGCTCCGCACCGTACGGGGCCTACGCTGGTCGCATGAGTACGTTGCGTGGACGAGGCACGGTCCAGGGCCTTCCGGAGTGGGACCGCTGCGCGGTCATGGGTGTCGTGAACGTGACCCCGGACTCCTTCTCCGACGGCGGCCGCTGGTTCGACACCACGGCCGCGGTCAAACACGGCCTCGACCTGGTGGCCCAGGGCGCCGACCTGATCGACGTCGGCGGCGAGTCGACCCGCCCCGGCGCCAGCCGGGTGGACGCCTCGGAGGAGCTGCGGCGCGTGGTCCCGGTGGTCAAGGGTCTGGCGTCCGAAGGGGTCACCGTCTCCGTGGACACCATGCGGGCCCGGGTCGCCGAGGAGGCGGTCGCGGCCGGAGCCGCCCTGGTCAACGACGTGAGCGGCGGCCTCGCCGACCCCGACATGGTCCGCGTCGTCGCCGCGGCCGGCGCCCCGTTCGTCGTGATGCACTGGCGCGGCTTCAGCGAGTCCATGAACAGCCGGGCGGTGTACGGGGACGTCGTCGCCGAGGTCGTCGCCGAGCTGCGGGAACGGATGGACGCCGTGGTCGCGGGCGGCATCGCCCCGGAACGGATCGTGATCGACCCCGGGCTCGGCTTCGCCAAGGACGCCGCCCACGACCTCTCCCTGGTAGCCCACCTCGACGAGCTGCGCGCCCTGGGCCGCCCGCTGCTGGTCGCCGCCTCCCGCAAGCGGTTCCTCGGCCACGTACTGGCCGGCGAGGGCGCCGCGCCGCCGCCCGCCCGCGAACGCGACGCCGCCACCGCGGCGATCTCCGCGCTCTCCGCCCACGCCGGCGCCTGGGCCGTCCGGGTCCACGAGGTACGGGCCACGGCCGACGCCGTGCGGGTCGCCCGCGCCGTCGAGGGGGCCGCGTGAGCGGGCCCCGCGACGAGCACGCGGAGGCGGCCGCCGACATCGCGGCCGTCGAGCAGGCCAACACCGCCTTCTACGAGGCGATGGAGCGCGGCGACTTCGAGGAGCTCTCCGGGCTCTGGCTGCCGGGCGAGGACCTCACCGTCTCCTGTGTCCACCCGGGCTGGCCGGTGCTGAGCGGCCGCGGCGAGGTGCTGCGCAGCTACGCGCTGATCATGGCGAACACCGAGTACATCCAGTTCTTCCTGACCGACGTCGGGATCTCGATGACCGGCGACACGGCCCTGGTGACCTGCACGGAGAACATCCTCAGCGGCGGCCCCGCGGAGGACGGCAACGCGCTCGGACCCCTGGTCGGCCAACTCGTCGTGGCCACCAATGTGTTCCGGCGCACACCCGACGGCTGGAAGCTCTGGTCCCACCACGGCTCGCCCGTACTGACCGAAACCGGCGAGGAAGAGGACGAAGAGACGCCCTCCTGACCTGCCTGCCGGGTGGCCGAGCCCCCGAAAGGGGTTGGAAGGGGGCAGTGCGGGTATACGCGGCTACCAGTCCCGCGGGGCCGCGTGCACGGCCCCCGCGGGCGAGCACTGTCGGTGCTCGCAGGTAGATTCGAAAGAGAGCACCTCGCCGTCCGCACGCGGCCCCGTGTCTCTACGACCAACGACAGCAGGAGTGATTCACGTGGATCGTGTCGCGCTGCGCGGCCTCAAGGCCCGTGGGCACCACGGCGTCTTTCCCAAGGAACGGGAAGAGGGCCAGACCTTCATCGTGGACCTGGTGCTCGGCCTGGACACCCGCCCCGCGGCAGCCGCCGACGACCTGACGAAGACCGTGCACTACGGCGTCGTCGCGGAGGAGGTCGTCGACGTGGTGCAGGGTGAGCCCGTCGATCTGATCGAAACGCTCGCGGAGCGCATCGCCCAGCAGTGCCTCAAGCACGAAGGAGTCGAGGAGGTGGAGGTCGTCGTGCACAAGCCGGATGCGCCGATCACCGTCCCCTTCGACGATGTGACCATCACCATCACCCGGAGCCGAGTATGACTGCGTTTTCCACCGAAGGGCAGAGCGACCCGACCGTCCAGCCGGTGCCCGCCTCCGTGGTCGAGCAGGTGGACGCGGCGGACGTCACCCTCTCCAACCCCAAGCGCGCCGTGATCTCCCTGGGCTCCAACCTCGGCAACCGCCTGGAGACCCTCCAGGGCGCCATCGACGCCCTGGAGGACACCCCCGGCCTGCGGGTCAAGGCCGTCTCCCCGGTGTACGAGACGGAGCCCTGGGGCATCGCCCCCGGCTCCCAGCCCTCCTACTTCAACGCGGTGATCGTCGTGAAGACGACGCTCCCCCCGTCCTCCCTCCTGGAGCGCGGCCAGGCCATCGAGGAGGCCTTCGACCGGGTCCGCGAGGAGCGCTGGGGCCCGCGCACCATCGACGTCGACATCGTGGCGTACGCGGACGTCGTCTCCGACGACCCGGTGCTCACCCTCCCGCACCCCAGGGCCCATGAGCGGGCCTTCGTCCTCGCCCCGTGGCACGACGTCGACCCCGAGGCCCAGCTGCCCGGCGCCGGCGCAGTCGCGGAGCTGCTGGCCGGAGTCGGCCGCGACGGAGTGCTGCCCCGGGCCGATCTGGAACTCCGCCTGCCCGAGTAGTCGTTAGTCTCAGTCGTTAGGCTCGACGGAAACGGATCACCGGCGGCGAAGGGCGGAACACTCGGTGAAGCAACTCAGGCTCGGGGTACTGGCCGGCCTCTTCGCCGCTGCCGGGGTGCTGTCCTGGGGCGGTGCCCGTCTCTGGGACTCCCTGGGCAGCCTGCCGAGCGTTCCCCTCGCCGCGCCGATCGTGCTCGCGGTGATCGCCGTCATCCTGCTGGCGACGGCGCTCTCCATCCGTTCCCGGCTGCGCGCCCAGCGCGAGCGCCGGCCGGGGGCCAAGGGCATCGAGCCGCTGATGGCGGCACGTGCGGTCGTCTTCGGCCAGGCCAGCGCCCTGGTCGTCTCCCTGGTCTCCGGCATGTACGGCGGCACCGGCGTCTTCCTGCTCGGCTCCCTCGACATCCCGGCCCGCCGCGACCAGGCGATCTACGCGGGCTTCGCGGTCCTGGCGGGCATCGCGGTGGTGGCCGCGGCCCTCTGGCTGGAGCGCATCTGCAAGCTCCCGGACGACGAGGACAAGGACCGGAGCTCGGCGGCCGCGTAGGGCCACCGAGCTCCTGTGGTGCGACTGCGCCCGAGTCCGGTCAGCGCGCCATGATCAGGCTCATGGCCTCGGCGCGCGTCGCCGGGTCACGGAGCTGTCCGCGCACCGCCGAGGTCAGCGTCTTCGCACCCGGCTTGCGGATACCGCGCATCGACATGCACATGTGCTCGCACTCGACGACGACGATGACCCCGCGCGGTTCCAGGATCTCCATCAGGGACTCGGCGATCTGCGTGGTCAGCCGCTCCTGGACCTGCGGACGCCGGGCGTAGACATCGACCAGCCGGGCCAGCTTGGAGAGACCGGTGATCTTGCCGCTGGTCGCCGGGATGTACCCGACGTGCGCTACGCCCCGGAACGGCACCAGGTGGTGTTCACAGGTGCTGAAGACCTCGATGTCCTTGACCAGCACCATCTCGTCGTGGCCGAGGTCGAACGTGGTCGTCAGGACGTCCTCGGGCTGCTGGTGAAGACCCGCGAATATCTCCTTGTACGCCCGCGCCACCCGGCCCGGCGTCTCGCGGAGTCCCTCGCGGTCCGGGTCCTCGCCCACCGCGATGAGGAGTTCGCGTACGGCGGCCTCGGCCCGCTTCTCGTCGAACTCGCCGATCGAACCCTGGCCGTCCAGCGTCACCGGGTCGGTCATCTGTGCCTCGTTCCTCTGAGCTGTCACGCGCCACGCCTCCGCACGGACGTACGAAAAAGCCGCGTCCCCACAGGCTAGAACCTGTGGGGGCGCGGCTTCCATTCCGGGCCCGGTGCGATCCCCGTGAAAGGGGCCACACCGGGGAACGGGATCAGCTCTCGGGCCGGTCCTCCGGGACGACCTCGGTGGCCGGGACGGTGTCCGTGGGGACGACCGAGCCGTTCGCCGTGGTGGCGCCGTTGGTGAGGGCGAGCTCCTTCGGCGAGAGCACCGGCGGACGCGTCGAAGGCGTACGCCGGGCCGAACCGGTCCACGCCGGGCGGGCCGGGCGCTTCACGATCGGGGCGAAGATCTCGGCGATCTCCTCCTTGCCGAGCGTCTCCTTCTCAAGGAGCTGGAGCACCAGGTTGTCCAGGACGTCGCGGTTCTCGACGAGGATCTCCCACGCGTCGTTGTGGGCGGTCTCGATGAGCTTCTTGACCTCCTCGTCGACGAGGGCCGCGACCTCTTCCGAGTAGTCGCGCTGGTGGCCCATCTCCCGGCCCACGAAGGGCTCGGTGTTGTCGCCGCCGAACTTGATCGCGCCGAGTCGCTCCGTCATGCCGTACTGCGTGACCATCGCGCGGGCCGTTGCGGTGGCCTTCTCGATGTCGTTGGCAGCGCCGGTGGTCGGGTCGTGGAAGACCAGCTCCTCGGCCGCGCGCCCGCCCAGCATGTAGGCCAGCTGGTCGAGCATCTCGTTGCGCGTCGTGGAGTATTTGTCCTCCTCCGGGAGCACCATCGTGTAACCGAGGGCGCGGCCGCGGGAGAGGATCGTGATCTTGTGGACCGGGTCCGCCTGGGGGGAAGCCGCCGCGACCAGGGCGTGTCCGCCCTCGTGGTACGCGGTGATCTTCTTCTCCTTCTCGGACATGATCCGGGTCCGCTTCTGCGGGCCCGCCACGACGCGGTCGATGGCCTCGTCGAGCATCTTGTTGTCGATCAGCTTCAGGTCGGCGCGCGCCGTGAGGAGCGCCGCTTCGTTCAGCACGTTCGACAGGTCGGCACCGGTGAAGCCGGGCGTACGACGGGCGACGGCGCCGAGGTCGACGTCCTTCGCGACCGGCTTGCCCTTCTGGTGCACCTTGAGGATCTCCAGGCGGCCCTGCATGTCCGGCCGGTCGACCGCGATCTGCCGGTCGAAACGGCCCGGGCGCAGCAGCGCCGGGTCGAGGATGTCCGGCCGGTTCGTGGCGGCGATCAGGATGACGCCGCCCTTCACGTCGAAGCCGTCCATCTCGACGAGCAGCTGGTTCAGCGTCTGCTCGCGCTCGTCGTGCCCGCCGCCCATGCCGGCACCGCGGTGCCGGCCGACGGCGTCGATCTCGTCGACGAAGACGATCGCCGGGGCGTTCGCCTTGGCCTGCTCGAAGAGGTCACGGACCCGGCTGGCACCGACACCGACGAACATCTCGACGAAGTCGGAACCGGAGATCGAGTAGAACGGGACGCCCGCCTCGCCGGCGACGGCGCGTGCGAGCAGCGTCTTGCCCGTACCGGGAGGCCCGTACAGCAGGACACCCTTGGGGATCTTGGCGCCGACGGCCTGGAACTTCGCCGGCTCCTGGAGGAACTCCTTGATCTCCTGGAGCTCCTCGACGGCCTCGTCCGACCCCGCCACATCGGCGAACGTCGTCTTCGGGGTGTCCTTGGTGATCAGCTTGGCCTTGGACTTCCCGAACTGCATGACCCGGGAGCCGCCGCCCTGCATCTGATTCATCAGGAACAGGAAGACGACCACGATCAGGACGAAGGGCAGCAGCGACAGGAGGATCGAGATGAACGGCGACTGCTTCGACGGCGAGACCGTGTAGCCCTCGTCGATCTGACCGCCCTCGAACTTCTTCTGAAGCGTGTCGGCGATCTGGACGCCCTGGTTGCCGATGTAGCTCGCCTGGAACTTGGTGCCGGACTCGCCCGAGAGCTTCTGGCCCTTCTTCAACTCGATCTTGATGATCTGTTCGTCACCGGTGGTCAGCTTGGCCTGCGCCACCTGGTCCTTGCTGATCGCCTGGATCACCTTGCCGGTGTCCACCGATTTGTAGCCGCCCGACGAGCCGACGACTGTCATCAACACGACCACGGCGAGGACGGCCAGCACGATCCACATGACCGGCCCACGGAAGTATCGCTTCACGTCCATCCATACGGGGCGAAGCCGCCCCGTCCCTCCTGCCCGTAGGTAAATGCTGCTGTGAGAAAAGACTGTTCTTCGGACGGTACCCCAGCATTGTCACCCGCGACTGCCGGGGACGTCTGTCAAAACCCGCCTTCGAAGGCTCAACGGCGGGAGTCCCGTGAAAGGTTCCCGCCGTCGGCTCCGGTCGGTCCGGGCACCGCCGGTGCCGGGCGAAGGGCTCCGGCAGGAGGTCAGCCGCCGTAGACGTGCGGGGCGAGCGTGCCGACGAAGGGGAGGTTGCGGTACTTCTCGGCGTAGTCGAGGCCGTAGCCGACGACGAATTCGTTGGGGATGTCGAAACCGACCCACTTGCAGTCGAGCGCGACCTTGGCCGCGTCCGGCTTGCGCAGCAGGGTGCAGATCTCCAGGGACGCGGGCTCCCGCGAGCCGAGGTTCGACATCAGCCACGACAGGGTCAGCCCCGAGTCGATGATGTCCTCGACGATCAGGACGTGCTTGCCCTTGATGTCGGTGTCCAGGTCCTTGAGGATCCGGACCACTCCGGAGGACTGGGTGCCGGCTCCGTACGACGAGACGGCCATCCAGTCCATGGTGACGGGGGTGGACAGCGCGCGCGCCAGGTCCGCCATCACCATCACTGCGCCCTTGAGGACGCCGACGATGAGCAGGTCCTTGCCCGCGTACTCCGCGTCGATCTTCGCGGCCAGCTCGACGAGCTTCGCGTCGATCTCTTCCTTGGTGAGGAGCACCGACTGAAGGTCGGTGCCCATGTCCTTCTCGTTCACCCGCGTCTCTTTCTCTGCCTGCCGGGTCCGGGGTGTTGTCCCCGCACCTGCGCGGCCGCTCGCCTGCATGTCAGCCGCTTGTGCTTCAGCTCTGCCGAATGACCAGTCTGCCACCCTGCCGCATGGCTTCGACCCGACCGGGCAGGTTGATGGCCCGCTGGCCGCGCCAGCCGGTGATCAGACGGTCGACTTCCTCGATGTGCCGGGCGAAGAGCGAACCGGCCGGGGAACCGGCCTCCATCGCGGCCCGGCGCAGAACCCGGCGGCGCACGGCGGGCGGCAGCGCGTACAGCTTGGCGCACTCCAGACGGCCCGCGTCGTCCCGTGCGGCGCGGTCGGCCTCGGCGGCCCAGGTGTCCAGCGCGTCGGCGTCGTCGCGGGAGAGCTGCGCGGTACGGGCCAGGGCCTCGACGACCCCTTTGCCCAGCGCCTTTTCCAGGGCGGGCAGGCCCTCGTGTCGCAGCCGGGAGCGGGTGTAGGCGGGGTCGATGTTGTGCGGGTCGTCCCAGACGGGCAGCGACTGGACGAGGCAGGCCTTGCGGGCGGTCTGCCGGTCGAGCTGGAGGAAGGGGCGGCGGTAGCGGCCGGACGGACCGGACGCGGCGGCCATGCCGGAGAGCGAGCGGATGCCGGAGCCGCGGGCGAGGCCGAGCAGCACCGTCTCCGCCTGGTCGTCGCGGGTGTGCCCGAGCAGGACGGCGGCGGCGCCGTGCCGCTCGGCCGCAGCGTCCAGGGCGGCGTAGCGGGCGTCCCGGGCCGCGGCCTCGGGGCCGCCGCCGTGGCCGACCCGCACGGCGACGGACTCCACGGGGTCGAGGTGCATCGCGGCGAGGCGGTCCACGACCTCGGCGGCCCGGGCGTCGGAGCCGTCCTGGAGGCCGTGGTCGACGGTGATCCCGCCGGCCCGGACGGCGAGCTTGGGGGCCTCGAAGGCGAGGGCGGAGGCGAGGGCCATGGAGTCGGCGCCGCCGGAGCAGGCCACCAGCACCAGAGGGGTGTCGGGGCGCTCGGGGAGTGCGGCGCGCTGCCTGCCCGCACCGGCTTCGGCGAGCTGGGGGTGCGGGGTGCGCCGGGTGAGGTCGGCGCTTCGGATGTGATCGGTGAGTACGTCGTGGAGTACGCGGCGGACCGCCAGGCGTATCGCCGCGACCGCAGGATGGGGACCCATGTCCGGTGCCCTTCGTGGAGTTCGGTGAGGTGCCTCGAAGTGGCGGACCGGAGATCTGCCGTCACTCAGAGTGCGTCGATGGTGACAGAGGCAAGCCGTCCATCGAGCATTGCACGCCTTCCCATGCCCCTACGGTCCCTCGGATGGGTGATTACCGGCGCGTTCTCATCCTGTCGTCCGCCGTCGGACCGGCCATGATCAGGACTCTGCCTTACGGTGCACCCTCGCGATCCAGTCGGCGGGCTTGGCGATCTCCGCCTTGGTGGGCAGCGTGTTCGGCGAGGTCCAGACCCGGTTGAAGCCGTCCATGCCGACCTCGTCGACCACGGCGCGGACGAACCGTTCGCCGTCGCGGTACTGGCGGAGCTTGGCGTCGAGGCCCAGGAGCTTGCGCAGCGCCTGGTCGAGCCGGCCCGCGCCGCGCGCCCTGCGCTGCTGGAACTTCTCCCGGATCTCGCCGACGGAGGAGACCACCTCGGGGCCGACGCCGTCCATCACGTAGTCGGCGTGGCCTTCGAGCAGGGACATCACGGCGGTGAGCCGGCCGAGGATCTCGCGCTGGGCGGGCGTCTGGACGATTTCGACCAGGCTGCGGCCGCCGTCCTCGCCCTCCTCGCCCTCGGGGCGCCCCCCGGCCAGGGACTGGGCGGCCTCGCGGAGGCGTTCCAGCACGGTCATCGGGTCGACGTCGGTCTCGTCGAGGAATGACTGGATCTCGCCCTGCAGATGGTCGCGGAGCCAGGGCACTCCGGTGAACTGGGTGCGGTGGGTCTCCTCGTGGAGCGCGACCCAGAGCCGGAAGTCGTGCGGGTCGACCTCCAGTTCGCGCTCGACGTGCACGATGTTCGGGGCGACGAGCAGCAGCCGGCCGCCGCCGTCGGCCGAGGCGGGGAGCTCGCGGGTGGCCGGGGCGAACGTCTCGTACTGGCCGAGCACCCGGGAGGCCAGGAACGACAGCAGCATCCCCACCTCGACGCCGGTCACCTTGCCGCCGACCGCGCCGAGCACGGCGCCGCCGGGTCCGCCCGCGCGCCGGTCCTGCATCTTCCCCAGCAGCGGGCGCAGCAGTTCGCGGAAGCCCGCGACATTGGCCTTGATCCAGCCGGCCCGGTCCACGACCAGGACCGGGGTGTCCTCCGGTTCGGTCCCCTCCGGGATCATCCGGGTGAAGGAACGGACGTGCTCCTCCGCGGCCTTGGCATGCCGGCGCAGCTCCGCGACGACCTCGCGGGCCTCCTCGCGGCTGATCTCCGGCCCCGGCCGCACAAGTCGGGTCGCGGTCGCGACCGCGAGATTCCAGTCGACCATCTCGGCACCACCGATGCTCGTCATGCGTCAACCGTACGTGCTCGGGTCCGTCCGCGGTGCGGTGTTGACGGCTCAGCCGGTACCGGAGGCGAGAGCCGCCGCAACGGTGTCGAGCGCGGTCTGGGCGTCGGACGGGGAGGTCGTGCCGGATGCCAGGAAGGCGAAGGCGAGCAGCCGGCCCTGCCGGTCGACGACCGTTCCCGCGAGGGTGTTCACGCCGGTGAGGGTGCCGGTCTTGGCGCGGATCAGGCCGGTGCCCCCGGACTTCCCGGTGAAGCGGTCGCTGAGCGTGCCGCTGAAACCGGCCACCGGGAGGCCGGTGAGGACCGGGCGCAGTTCGGGGTGGTCCGGGTCGGCCGCTCGGGCGAGGAGGCCGGCCAGCAGTCCGGCGGTGACCTTGTCCTTGCGGTTCAGTCCGCTGCCGTCGGCGAAGTCCGCACCGGCCAGCGGCAGGTGGAGCTTCCTCAGCTGTGCGGTGACGGCCCGTCGTCCGCCCGCGAAGTCGGCAGGTTCGCCCGCGGCGAGCGCGGTCTGCCTGGCGAGTGCCTCGGCGATGTCGTTGTCGCTGTTGGTCAGGGCCCGTTCGACCAGGGCCGAGAGCGGTACGGAACGGTGTTCGGCGACCTTGCGGGAGCCGGTGGCCGGGCGGCCGGGCTTCGGCTCCGCCGCGGTGTCGATCCCGGCGTCGCCGAGGAGCCTCGCGAAGGTACGTGCGGTGTCCCCGGCCGGGTCGTCGCTGCGCGGGGCGGGGCCGCTGGTGGTGTCGTCGAGCCTGCCCTCGTCGGTCATCAGGGCGCTGACGGGCGCGATGTTCTCGTTGGGGCCGATCGGGTGCCGGGCCGGGCCGGAGTAGCGGGAGGTGTCGTAGGTGAGGCGGGCCTTCTCGACGCCGTGGTCCTTCAGGGTGCGGGCGGTGTCGGTGGCCAGCCCGCGCAGTGCGGCCCTGTCGAGGACGGGGTCGCCGCCGCCGACCAGGGTGAGGCCGCGGAAGTCGGCGGACGCCCGGACGGTGGTGGCGATGCGGTGGTCGGGGCCGAGGGCGCTCAGGGCGGCGACCGCGGTACCGATCTTGATGGTGGAGGCGGGCGTCATGGGTGTGCCGGCGCCCTGGCCGTACAGCCGCTCGCCGCTGGCGGTGTCGATGACGACGGCGCCGCGCCGCTCGCCCAGGGCGGGGTCCTTCAGCAGCGGGCCGAGGACGGCGCGGAGGGCGGCGGCGGCGCCGTCCGGGGTGTCCCGGGCGTCCGGGGCGGAGTTGTCGACGGCGGCGGACAGGGCCGCCAGGACGGCCGGGGCGCTGGGCGCGGGCTTCGGTCCGGACGGGGCGGCGGAGTCGTGATGTGCGCCACCTGTAGCGCTCCGGGCGGCGGCCCGGTCCATCTCGGCCTTACGCTGACCCGAGTCCCAGGGACCGGCGGCAAGGACGACGCCGGCTGCGAGCGCCAGGCCCAGGCCGGCGGAGACGGCGGTGAACTGCCGGTCGTTCAGTCCCCTCGACCTGATCATGCCGCCCCGACGGGCGAGCCTGCTCAGCTTGTCCAGCGGGTTGACCGACGGTCTTTTCACCGGCTCGTCCACCGTTGACCAGCCCCTTTCGCGAGCACACATCTGCGTGGGGGACACTTAATCACCAGTCGTATGTGTTGATCATGGAGGAGCCACCCGTGGAGTTCGACGTCACCATCGAGATCCCGAAGGGTTCGCGGAACAAGTACGAGGTGGACCACGAGACCGGTCGGATCCGCCTGGACCGTCGACTCTTCACCTCGACCAGCTACCCGGCGGACTACGGCTTCGTCGAGAACACCCTCGGCGAGGACGGCGACCCGCTGGACGCGCTGGTCATCCTGGACGAGCCGACCTTCCCCGGCTGCCTCATCAAGTGCCGCGCCATCGGCATGTTCCGGATGACGGACGAGGCCGGCGGCGACGACAAGCTGCTGTGCGTGCCGGCCTCCGACCCCCGGGTGGAGCACCTGCGCGACATCCACCACGTGTCGGAGTTCGACCGCCTGGAGATCCAGCACTTCTTCGAGGTCTACAAGGACCTGGAGCCCGGCAAGTCCGTCGAGGGCGCCGACTGGGTCGGCCGCGCCGAGGCCGAGGCCGAGATCGAGGCCTCCTACAAGCGTCTTGAGGCGCAGGGCGGCGCACACTGACCCCAGGGTCGCGGCCGGTTTCCGGCCGAGGTACATGACACGGTTCCGTTTGCGGTTCCGTGCCGGGAGCGGGCGGTACTCCTTTCGCCGGGGTGCCGCCCGTTCCGCGTGTCCGCCCCCGGCCCGTGTGCCGCCCTCCTGGCGTCCGTGCCCCCTCCCGTGGCCATACTGGGCACAAGTGCGGCCGACGGTGCGCAGCCGAGGAGGAGCGAGGTCGAGTGGTGGCGGAACAGGGCGGTCCGGAGGACCAGAAGCCCCAGTCCGACGAGGCGCGCAGCGCCTTCGTCCCGCCGGCCGGGGTGGACAGGCGCGCGTCCGCGCCCGACGACGACCACCCGACCTCGGAGTTCGCCATTCCGGCCGGTCTGACGGCCGAGCCCCAGGGACCGGGAACGGGTTCCGCTTCGGGTTCCGCCCCGGCGCCGGGTTCGGGTTCGGACACGATCGGTTCGGCCTTCGCCCCGCCGCGCACCTACAGCGCCCAGCACTCGCCGCCCGCCTTCACCCCGGCCCATGGCAGCCCGATGATCCGGCTGACCAAGGAGGCCCCCTGGCAGGACCGGATGCGCACGATGCTGCGGATGCCGGTCGCCGAGCGCCCGGCGCCCGAGCCGGTGCAGAAGGCCGACGAGGCGGGGCCCGCGGTGCCGCGCGTGCTCGACCTGACGCTGCGTATCGGGGAGTTGCTGCTGGCGGGCGGCGAGGGTGCCGAGGACGTCGAGGCGGCCATGTTCGCGGTGACCCGCAGCTACGGCCTGGACCGCAGCGAGCCCACGGTCACCTTCACCCTGCTGTCGATCTCGCACCAGCCGTCGCTGGTCGACGACCCGGTGACGGCGAGCCGTACCGTACGCCGCCGCGGCACCGACTACACCCGGCTGGCCGCCGTCTTCCGGCTGATCGACGACATCACCTCCGAGGAGGTAGAGGTCTCGCTGGAGGAGGCCTACCGGCGGCTGGCGGAGATCCGGCGCAACCGTCACCCGTACTCCGGCTGGGTGCTGACGCTGGCCGGCGGCGGCCTCGCGGGTGCGGCGTCGGTGCTGGTCGGCGGTGGTCCGCTGGTGTTCGTGGTGGCGGCGATCGGCGCGATGCTCGGCGACCGGCTGGCCTGGCTCTTCGCGGGCCGGGGGCTGCCGGAGTTCTACCAGTTCGTGGTGGCGGCGATGCCGCCCGCCGCGATGGGCGTGGCGCTGACCCTCACCCACTGGTCGGACGTGCGGCCGTCGGCGGTGATCACCGGTGGGCTGTTCGCGCTGCTGCCGGGGCGGGCGCTGGTGGCGGGGGTGCAGGACGGGCTGACCGGCTACTACATCACCGCGGCGGCGCGGCTGCTGGAAGTGATGTACCTGTTCATCGGCATCGTCGTCGGTGTGCTGCTGGTGCTGTACCTGGGGCTCCAGCTGGGCGCCCAGCTGAACCCCGAGGCCAGATTCGTCCCGCACGACCGGCCGGTGGTGCAGATCCTGGCGTCGATGGCGCTCTGTCTCGCCTTCGCGATCCTGCTCCAGCAGGACCGGTCCACGGTGCTGGCGGTGACCCTCAACGGCGGTGTGGCCTGGGTGATCTACGGGGCGATGGCCCGTACCGGCAATATCTCGCCGGTGGCGGCCACGGCGACGGCGGCCGGTCTGGTGGGGCTGTTCGGGCAGCTGTTCTCGCGCTACCGGTACACCTCGTCGCTGCCGTTCATCACGGCGGCGATCGGCCCGCTGCTGCCCGGTTCGGCCACGTACTTCGGTCTGCTGGCCGTGGCGCAGGGGAGGGTGAACACCGGGCTCGCCTCGCTGTCGACCGCGGTGGCCACGGCGCTGGCCATCGCGATCGGGGTGAACCTGGGAAGCGAGATCTCCCGGCTGTTCATGCGGGTGCCGGGTGCGGTCGGCGGGGCCAACCGCCGCGCGGCCAAGCGGACGCGCGGCTTCTGAGACCCGGCGGGCGGGTGGTACGTCAGCGCTTGGCGTGCCGGCCGCGCTGGCCCTGGGACGGGCTGCCCCCGGCGGACGGGCCCTGGCCCTCGCCGCCGCCGGACGCCGCTTCCTTCTTCGACTTGGAGCGGGCCCGCAGGAACTCGATCGCGATCGGCAGCACCGAGATGAGCACGATCAGGATGAGCATCGCCTCGATGTTCTCGTGGACGAAGTCGATCTTGCCGAGGGCCGAGCCGAGCAGCGTGACACCGACGCCCCAGAGCACTCCGCCGATGATGTTGAACACGATGAACGAGCGGTAGTTCATCCGGCTCACACCGGCGATGATCGGCGTGAACGTACGCACCACGGGCACGAAGCGGGCCAGGATCAGCGACTTCGGGCCGTACTTCTCGAAGAAGTCGTGCGCCTTCTCGACGTTCTCCTGCTTGAAGAGACGGGAGTCCGGACGGCTGAAGAGCGAGGGGCCGACCTTGCGGCCGAAGAGATAGCCCACCTGGTCGCCGATGATCGCCGCCAGCGCCACGAGCAGGCAGACCAGCCAGAGCGGGGTGTCCAGCTGGCCGGTGGTCACCAGCAGACCCGTGGTGAACAGGAGCGAGTCGCCGGGGAGGAAGAAGCCGATCAGCAGTCCGGACTCGGCGAAGACGATGAGGAGGACGCCGGGAAGTCCGAAGGTGTTGATCAAATAGTCCGGGTCCAGCCAGCTCGGGCCGAGCGCAAGCGTATTCAAGGGTCCGGGGCTCCTGGATCGATCGATGGCGGCTGCGTGGCCGCCCAAAGCTATCAACGCAGGATGACGCCCCCGGGTTCCAGTCGGCCCCCGCGAGGACGCACACCGGGCCGGCCTGGGATGCACACCGGGCCAACCGGGACAAAGCTGTCTCCAGGAGGTGCCACACGATGGGCATTGAGGATTACGGCGGCGGGCAGACGGACCGGTCGGACGTCCTGATCGTCACGACGAACGACGTGCCGGGCTTCCAGGTGACTCAGGTGATCGGGGAGGTGTTCGGCCTCACGGTTCGCTCCCGTCATCTGGGCAGCCAGATCGGCGCCGGGCTGAAGTCCATGATCGGCGGCGAGCTGAAGGGGCTGACCAAGACCCTCGTCCAGACCCGCAACCAGGCGATGGAACGGCTCGTCGAGCAGGCGCAGGCGCGGGGCGCCAACGCGGTGCTGATGATGCGCTTCGACGTGACCGAGGCCGCCGACGTGGGCACGGAGGTGTGCGCGTACGGAACCGCGGTCGTGATCAGCAGGAGCTGAGCGGGCACGGCCGCGGGGCGGGACGCCCACCCGCGGCGGTCGGACCAGGCGTGGGACGCCCACCCGCGGCGGTCAGGCCAGGCGTGGGACGCCCACCCCGCGGCGGTCAGGCCAGGCGTGGGACGCCCACCCGCGGCGGTCAGGCCAGGCGCCGGGCGTTGGCGTCGATCGCGTCCCGCAGATGCTCGGCCAGACCCGGCCGCATCGACTCGTAGAACGCGCGGAACCTCGGGTCGGACACATACATCTCGGCGAGCCCCCGGTGGAACTCGGCGGTGCACTCGTAGAACCACTTGCCGATGTGCAGCCTGTGGGCCTCGGCCAGGTCCATCGCCCGCTCACCGGTGGCCGGCTCCCCGGCCTCCATCAGCGCGTCGTAGGCGGCGCTCCACTCGGCGACCTCCGCCTGTATCCGCTTCCAGTCGTCCTTGGTGTACCCGGCGGCCCGGCGCTGCGACTCGGCGTAGGCGTCGGTGCCGCCCCAGCGGCGTTCGGCCTCCTCGGCGTGCTCCTCGGGGTCCTTGTCCCCGAAGACCTCGAACTTCTCCTCGGGCGTGAGGTTGATGCCCATCTTCCGTGCCTCCATGGCTGTTTCGACGGCGTCGGCCATTCTTCGAAGTTCGGCGATCCGGTCGCAGAGCAGCCGGTGCTGGCGCCGCAGGTGCTCCTGCGGGTCCGCTCCCGGATCGTCGAGCAGTACCGCGATCTCGTCGAGCGGGAAGCCGAGTTCCCGGTAGAACAGGATCTGCTGGAGCCGGTCGAGGTCGCCGTCGTCGTAACGGCGGTGCCCGGCCCGGCTGCGCCCGCTGGGCGAGAGCAGTCCGATTCCGTCGTAGTGGTGCAGGGTGCGCACCGTGACTCCGGCGAATCCGGCGACCTGTCCCACGGGGTACTCCATGTCTCCCCCGCTCCCTTCTCCGCTCGGGTACGTCCCGAGCCTGGGCCCTGACGTGACGTGAGGTGCAAGCCCGAATGAGCACCACCCTCGGCGCCATTCGAGGGGTTATGTTCCTTTTACGCCGTTATGGTGATCCGGTGGTCACCGAATCCTCCGCCCTCGCCGGATCCGCCCCCGAACCCACCCCCGTACGGCGGCTGCTGCCCGTCATCGTGCCCGCACTGGCCGTCGGGGTCCTGTCCGCCCTCGTCCTGCTCGGCATCAGCCTGCTCGCGGAGAGACTTCAGGGCGTGCTCTGGGAGACGCTCCCCGACGCGCTCTCCGTAGGCCGCTACTCCACGCTCTGGATGGTCGTGATGCTCACCGCGAGCGGGCTGGCGGTCGGGCTGCTCGTCCGGGCGGTACCCGGTCACGCGGGCCCCGACCCGGCGACCACCGGGCTGGTCGATCCGCCGCTGCCGCCGGGCGTGGTCCCGGGGCTGCTGCTCGTCACGGTCCTCACCCTGGCGGGCGGGGTCAGCCTCGGTCCGGAGAACCCGATCACGGCCGCCAACATCGCGCTGGCCTGCTGGCTCGGCCGCCGCTTCCTGCCCGGCACACCGGCGGCACTCTGGCTCTCCCTCGCCGCGGCCGGCACCATCGGGGCGCTCTTCGGCACCCCGGTGGCCGCCGCCCTGATCCTCTCCGAGATCCTCGCCTCCCGCGCCGAACCGGGCGCACTCTGGGACCGCCTCTTCGGCCCGCTCGCGGCGGGCACCGCGGGCGCGCTCACCATGACCCTGCTGGCCCATCCGAGCTTCGACCTGTCGCTGCCGCCCTACACCCGCCCGGACCGGGGCGACCTGCTCTCCTCCGTCGTCATCGCGCTCGCCGGGGCGGTGCTCGGCCTGCTGGCGGTGTACGCCTTCCCGCACGCGCACCGGTTCTTCCGGGCCCTGAAGCACCCGGTCCTGGCGCTGACCGCCGGCGGGCTGCTGCTGGGACTCCTGGGCGCGCTGGGCGGCCATCTCACCCTGTTCAAGGGGCTCGACGAGGTGAAGGAGCTGGCCGCCGACCCGAGCGGCCGGACGGCCGGGCAGTTCGCGGTCATGGCCGTGGTGAAGACGGCCGCGCTGGTGATCGCGGCGAGCTGCGGATTCCGGGGCGGGCGGATCTTCCCCGCCGTCTTCGTGGGCGTCGCGCTGGGACTCTGCGCCCATGCGCTGGTCACCTCGGTGCCGGTGGCGCTGGCGGTGGCCTGCGGGGTGCTGGGGGTGCTGCTGGCCATCACCCGGCAGGGCTGGCTGAGCCTGTTCACCGCGGCGGTGCTGGTGGGCGACGCGGCCGTGCTGCCGATGCTGTGCATCGCCTCGCTGCCCGTCTGGCTGCTGGTGACCGGGCGGCCGCAGATGCAGCTGCACGAGGACGGTACGCCGCTGAAGTGAGCCGG
The DNA here is from genome assembly GCF_042677325.1 of Streptomyces sp. NPDC127117. Taxonomy (NCBI): domain Bacteria; kingdom Bacillati; phylum Actinomycetota; class Actinomycetes; order Kitasatosporales; family Streptomycetaceae; genus Streptomyces; species Streptomyces sp. NPDC127117. Next base: position 34,954 of record NZ_JBHXTM010000028.1, on the reverse strand, counting down.
GGCGCCCGTCCGGCGCGCCGGATGCCCGGCCCTTCCGTATCGTCGCATCCGTACGGATTCGCCTTGATTCATCCCGTCAGGTCCGCCGGAGGCTCGTGCCATGCCCACGCCCGTCAACGTCGCCGTCATCTACTACTCGTCGACCGGAACCGTCGCCACGATCGCCAAGGCCATCGCGCAGTACGCCGAGAAGGCCGGCGCCGAGGTGCGGCTGCGCAAGGCCGGTGAGCTGGCTCCGCAGGCGGCCATCGACTCCAACCCGGCCTGGGCGGCCAACGCGAAGGCCACCGCCGACATCGCCGAGGCCTCGCCCGACGACATGATCTGGGCGGACGCCGTGATCCTCGGTACGCCGACCCGGTTCGGCAACGTCACCGCCCAGCTCAAGCAGTTCCTCGACACCCTCGGCGGCCTCTGGCAGGCGGGCCACCTCGCGGACAAGGTCTACAGCGGCTTCACCTCCACCAGCACCGCGCACGGCGGCCAGGAGTCCACGCTGCTCGCGCTCTACAACACGGTCCACCACTTCGGCGGCATCCTGGTCGCCCCCGGCTACACGGACCCGTCGAAGTTCGTCGACGGCAATCCGTACGGCACCTCGCACGTGGCCGGCCAGGGCGACATCCCGGTCGCCGAACAGACCCTGACCGCCGCCCGGGTCCAGGCCGAGCGGGTCGTGAAATTCACCCGGGCCATCAAGGACGGCCTCGGCGCCGAGAGCTGAAAGGGCCACCGCCGATGCCTCTCCACAAGGGCTCGCCCCGGAGCACGGAACCGTCCGAAGCCCGCCGCAGACTCGCCCTCAACCCGTTCTACGGGGAGGCCGACCCGGCCGCCGGCATGGAGTCGGCGCCGCCCCGGCACCGGCTGCCCGACGGGCCGATGCCGCCGTCGACCGCGTACGGCCTGGTCCATGACGAGCTGATGCTCGACGGCAACTCACGGCTCAACCTCGCCACCTTCGTCACCACCTGGATGGAGCCCCAGGCCGGGGTGCTGATGGGCGAGTGCCGCGACAAGAACATGATCGACAAGGACGAGTACCCGCGCACCGCCGAGCTGGAGCGGCGCTGTGTCGCGATGCTCGCCGACCTCTGGAACGCCCCCGATCCCTCGGCCGTCGTGGGCTGTTCGACGACCGGCTCCAGCGAGGCCTGCATGCTCGCCGGGCTGGCGCTGAAGCGCCGCTGGGCGGCCCGGAACGCCGACCGCTATCCGGCGTCCGCCCGTCCGAACCTGGTCATGGGCATCAATGTGCAGGTCTGCTGGGACAAGTTCTGCAACTTCTGGGAGGTCGAGCCGAGGCTGGTGCCGATGGAGGGCGACCGCTTCCATCTCGACCCGCAGGCCGCGGCCGACCTGTGCGACGAGAACACCATCGGCGTCGTCGGCATCCTCGGCTCCACCTTCGACGGTTCCTACGAGCCGATCGCGGAGCTGTGCGCGGCGCTGGACGCCCTCCAGGAGCGCACCGGCCTCGACATCCCCGTCCATGTGGACGGGGCCTCCGGGGCGATGGTGGCGCCGTTCCTGGACGAGGACCTGTCCTGGGACTTCCGGCAGCCGAGGGTGTGCTCCATCAACACCTCCGGGCACAAGTACGGCCTGGTCTACCCGGGCGTCGGCTGGGTGCTGTGGCGCACGCCCGCCGAACTGCCCGCGGAACTGGTCTTCCGGGTCAACTACCTGGGCGGCGACATGCCGACCTTCGCGCTGAACTTCTCCCGGCCGGGCGCGCAGGTGGTGGCGCAGTATTACACCTTCCTGCGGCTGGGCCGGGAGGGCTACCGGGCCGTCCAGCAGGCGTCCAGGGACGTGGCCTGCGGGCTCGCGAAGCGGATCGGGGAGATCGGCGACTTCCGGCTCCTCACCCGCGGCGACCAGCTGCCCGTCCTGGCGCTGACGACCATGCCGGACGTGACGGCCTTCGACGTCTTCGACGTGTCGCGGCGGCTGCGGGAGCAGGGCTGGCGCGTGCCGGCGTACACCTTCCCGGCCAACCGGCAGGACCTGGCGGTGCTGCGGGTGGTGTGCCGCAACGGCTTCTCCTCGGACCTCGCCGAGCTGCTGCTGGAGGACCTGGACCTGATCCTTCCCGACCTGCGCCGCCAGGCGCACCCGATGAGCCACGACCGGCAGATGGCCACCTCGTTCCACCACTGAGCCGCCGTCCGGCCGGGCTCAGCGGCCCTTCGCGTAAGGGTTCTCCTGGCCTTCGGCGAGCACTCCGACGAAGGGCTCGCCCTCCCCCGCGAAGGTGTACGCCCCGCCCTCGATGCGGGCGATCAGCCCGCGCGTCCACTCGGCCCCCGCGTCCGCCGAGTGGATCCACATGTTCATGATCTCGCCGATGTGGCCGATCGACTCGGGCCCGTCCTCCGGCGTGTAGAACTCCGTGACCGTGGCCCGCCAGGCCGCGAGACCGGCGACCCGCTCCTTGAGCAGGGCGACCGCCTCGGCCCGCTCCAGGTCGACGATCCCGCCGAGGGCCGCCGAGAGCAGGTCCGGCTTCCGGTCGTACGAGGTGAGCGCCGCGCGCAGCAGCGTGAAGTACTCCTCGTCGCCCCGCCCGGTGATCTCGTACTCGGTACGGGGCGGGCCGCCCGCCGTGCTCGGGGCGGTCTCGTGGGCGATCAGCAGTCCCTGCTTCGCCATCTGCTTCAGTGCGTGATAGACCGACCCGGGCTTGGCGTTGGACCACTCGTGCGCACCCCAGTACTCCAGGTCGTTGCGGACCTGATAGCCGTGCGCCCGGCCGTGCTGGCGCACGGCGCAGAGGACCAGCAGCCGGATCGCGGACATCTCACGCACCCTTTCTATTCAACTTTGATTAGAGTAGCCCCCCGCCTCGGCGACCAGCTCGAACGCGGTACGGCCGTCCAGGGACTCCCGGACGATGTCCGCGTGCCCGGCGTGCCGGGCGATCTCCTCGACGAGATGGGCCAGCAGCCACCGCATCGAGACCCGCTCCCCCGCCGGGAACCAGGGCGCCTCGGGCAGCGGGAAGGTGTCGCCCAGGTCGGGCACCGAGCGGATGAACTCCTCGGTCTCGGCCGCGACGCCGTCCCAGAACTCCAGCATCTGCGCCACCGTCTCGTCGCCGACGAGCCGGAAGCTGTCCGCCCAGGTCTCCTGGGTGCGGGCGGACTCGTTGGGCCGCTGCTGGGCCATCCGCAGCCAGTTCAGCTCGGTCTCGGCCACGTGCTTGAGCAGCCCGGAGAGGGAGAGTTCGCTGACGCTGGGGCGGCTCGCCGCCTGCTCCTCGGTCAGTCCGGTCAGGGAACGCCGGATCGCGCCGCGCTGGGCCTCCACGAAGGAGAGGAGCATTCCGCGCTCGTCGCCGGGGGTTTCCGCGGGAACGTGAGTGACCATGATGTCCGCCTTGATGATCCGTGCCGGTTCTTCCTGACACCGACCAAGCTACGGACCCTTGCGGTCAGCTCCGGTCCTCAACTCGCGGCATCAGAAGGGGAATGCGGTCCGGCCGTGCTGGATCGAGATCCACCGCTGGGTGGTGAAGGCGTCGACGGTCGCCTCGCCGTTCAGCCGGCCGAGCCCGGAGGACTTCTCGCCGCCGAACGCCACCAGCGGATCGTCCTGCACGGTCGAGTCGTTGACGTGGAACATCCCGCTGACGACGCGCCGCGCGAACCGCACCCCGCGTTCGGTGCTGCCGGTGTGCACGGCACCGCTCAGCCCGTACGGGGTGTCGTTGGCGATCCGTACGGCCTCGTCCTCGCCGTCGAACGCGATCAGCAGCGCCACCGGGCCGAATATCTCCTGGGACAGCAGCGGTGAACCCTCGGGGAGCCCGGCGAGCACGGTCGGCTCCACGAGGTTGCCGCGGGTCCGGCCCCGGACGAGTGCGGTGGCCCCCTCGGCGATCGCCTGGTCGACCAGCGCGGTCAGCGCGTCGGCCTGGAAGGTGTTGATGACCGGGCCGATCCGGGTCTCCGGTTCGCGCGGGTCGCCGGTCCTGAGCGCGGCCACCGCGGCGGTGAATCTGTCGGTGAACTCCCGCTCGATGCGGCGGTCCACCAGGATCCGGTTGGCGGCCATGCAGACCTGCCCCTGGTAGACGAAGCGGCTGTGCACGGCGGCGTCGACCGCGTAGTCGATGTCCGCGTCCTCCAGCACCACCAGGGCGCTGTTACCGCTGAGTTCGAGGATCGTCCGCTTGAAGTGCCCGGCCGCGACCGCGCCGACATGACGGCCGACCCGGTCCGAGCCGGCGAACGAGATCACCCGGGGCACGGGGTGCTCGATGAACGCGTCGCCGATCTCGGCGACATCGGTGATCACGATGTTGAGCAGTCCGGCGGGCAGTCCGGCGTCCTCGAAGATCTTCGCGATCAGGGTGCCGCCGACGATCGGTGCGTTCTGATTGGGCTTGACGACGACCGCGTTGCCGAGCGCGAGGGCCGGTGCGACGGACTTCATCGCCACCAGGAAAGGGAAGTTGAAAGGGCTGATCACACCGATGACACCGACGGGCAGCCGGTAGAGGCGATTCTCCTTGCCGTCCGCCAGTGCGGGCAGCAGACTGCCGGGCGGACGCAGCGCCTGCCGGATCGCGTCCCGCAGGAATTCCTCGGCGACCCGGACCTCGTACTCCGCCTTGACCCGGGTGCCGCCGAGTTCGTCGATGATCGCGTCGACAATGTCGTCGTGCAGTTCCCCGGTGATGCGCAGTGCGCGTTCCAGGATTTCACGGCGCTCGTACGGTCCGGTGGTGGCCCAGGCGCGCTGGGCGCGTTCGGCGGCGCGGTAGGCGAGGTCGACCTCCTGCGCGGTGGCAATGGTGATCGCGGCGAGTTTATCCCCGTTGTAGGGGTTGAAATCGATGATGTCCCACGAGCCGGTTCCGGTCCGCCACTCACCGTCGATGTATTGGTCGGCCAGCTCGTAGAAGAAGGACATGCCGATCCCTTGACTCAGGTGCAACTCCCGTCGAACCGTCATCGTACTGACGAATCAGGTGAGTTGGAGTAGACCACGGAGCAGATCGCGGCTCTCCTCGGGCCCGGGGCTGTCCTCGTGGAGTCGCACCATGGCCTTTTCGTACTGAGCGACTTCTTCGGCCTTGTCCAGATAGAGCGCACTTGTCAGCTGCTCCAAATAGACAATGTCCGACAGATCGGATTCCGGGAATCGCAGCATCGTAAAAGAACCGCTCTCGCCGGCATGCCCGCCGAAACTGAAGGGCATGACCTGGAGAGTGACGTTGGGCTGTTCCGACATTTCGATCAGATGCCGCAATTGCCCGCGCATCACTTCACGGTCGCCGTACGGCCGGCGCAGCGCCGCCTCGTCCAGTACGGCGTGCAGATGGGGTGCGCGTTCGGAGACGAGGGCCTTCTGACGCTCCAGCCGCAGTGCCACCCGGCGGTCGATCTCGACGGCGGGAGCGGCACCCATGCCCCGGGTGACGACCGCGTGCGCGTACGCCTCGGTCTGCAACAGGCCGTGGACGAACTGGACTTCGTACACCCGGATGAGCGATGCCGCTCCCTCCAGCCCGATGTACGTCTGGAACCAGCCGGGCAGCACATCGCCGTAACTGTGCCACCAGCCCGCCACATTGGCCTCACGGGCCAGGCCGAGCAGGGCGTCGCGCTCCGCCTCGTCCGTGACTCCGTAGAGCGTGAGCAGATCCTCGACATCCCTGGCCTTGAAGCTCACCCGTCCCAACTCCATGCGGCTGATCTTCGATTCGGAGGCCCGGATGGAGTAGCCGGCCGCCTCACGGGTGATGCCGCGCGAGTCGCGCAGCCGCCTGAGCTGCGAGCCCAGCAGGATGCGCCGCACCACAGATCCACTCGACTCGCCTGCCGCCACTGGCCCGGTCCTCCCCATCGCTTCCCTGGCATCGGGGCTCCCCCCTGAACCCCAAGTGCCGGATTCTGCCACCAAAACGCTTCAGCCCGTACTCATTCGATTACGGAAATGAGAAGCCTTCCAGAAAGCTGTGAAAATACGCGCAGGAAGAAATGACCAAGAACCGGCACGGGTTCGGACAGGTCAGGCGCGTGCACGTGCATCTGCCCTTGCATCTGCCCTACGCATTGGGAACCATGGGGCTCGCGCACCTGCGTGCTCGTTCGTGTTGTGCCGCTGTACCCCCGCAGTACTGATACAGCCGCGAATCCCGGGAGTGCCTCGCATGGGGACGAATGGATCGACGATGCTCGAGCCGTTACGGCAGGGGCTTCCCCCCATCGATCCCTCAGGCGTCTCCGGATCGGCCACCTGCACACTGCCCGCCCGCTACGAAGCCGTGGGCGGAGCAAGGCGGTTCACCCGGACGACGCTGAACGGATGGGGACTCGCCGACCGGTTCGACGACGTCGCGCTGGTGGTCTCCGAACTCGTCACCAACGCCCTGCGGCACGCCCTGCCCTCGGACGGCACCGGGCCGGAGTCCCAGGACCCGCCGGTACGGCTGCACTTGATGCGCTGGAGTTCGCGGCTGGTGTGCGCGGTGCGCGACCCCAGCCAGGAGAGCCCGATCGCCTCCGAGGCACCGGACTGCGCGGAATCCGGCCGCGGCCTCTTCCTCGTGGAGTCCTTCAGCGACTCGTGGGGCTGGCACCCCGCACCGGAGACGGAGAGCCCGAACGCCCCGGCGGCCTCGCGCGGCAAGGTGGTCTGGGCGCTGTTCCGGCTCTCCGACGGCATCTGATCCGCCCGGCCGCGACGAGCGGCCGGCGGTCCGGGCCGGACACCGGCCCGCGGGGAGCGCTCAGCCGCCCGCTATGAGGTGGTCGAACTCCCCGTCCTTCACGCCGAGCAGCAGCGCCTCTATCTCGGCCGGCGTATAGACCAGCGCCGGCCCGTCGGGGTGGCGCGAATTCCGCATCGCCACATCTCCGTCGGGCAGTTTCGCGAACTCCACGCAGGAACCCTGGGAGTTGCTGTGTCTGCTCTTCTGCCAGACGACTCCGCGAAGCTCTGTGGCCGCCATGCCGTTGTACACGTGGTGCACAGGACGCTCCCCGAGTTGCAAGGTGCAAGTGTCAACTGTCTCGGATCATAGCTCTGTTCAAATTTCCCTGCATGGGCAGATGCATGCGCGGATGCACGTGCACGCGGGGTGTTCCTTTGATTACAGCTTTACTCCGTATGGACAGACGCACGGGACGCCGTTTCGGCTCCGTCTACCCCGGGTCGAGCTCTCCATCCCGGCGGAACCCGCTGATAACTTGGCTCGGTCTTTCGTCATCAAGGGGGAATTACAGATGCGCAGAGTCGTACGGACCGGCGTGGTGCTCGCCGCCGGAATCCTCTCCGCCGCGGCACTGACCGGCTGCAGCAGCGACAGTGGGAAGAGCGACACCCCGAGCGGGTCCACCGCCTCGGATCAGCCCGATCGGTCTTCCGGCAAGGACAGCGGCTCCGAGGCGAACGCGGGCGCGCTGGAAGGCGGTTGGGCCGGCAAGACCGACGGCAAGGCGGTCGTTCTGTCGGTGGCGTCGGGCAAGGCCGTGCTCGTCACCGAACAGCACGCCTGCACGGGCACCGTGCAGGACGCGGACAAGGTGACGCTCACGCTGAAGTGCGTCGACGGGGGCGACGACCGCACCGCGGGGACCATCGAGTCCAACGACGGCAGGACCGTCGTGGTCTCCTGGGCCGGCGGGGTCCAGGACACCCTGGCCAAGACCGACCCGGGCGCCCTGCCGTCCGGCCTGCCGGATCTGGCCGACCTGCCGACCACGGCTCCCTGACGGCCGGCGCCCGGTTCCGTCAACCCGCCTTGCCTTCCGGCGGGGTGACGGAACCGGGCCCCGCCTTCGGCTTCGGCCTTCCGTCCAGCCCGCGGGAGAACTCCTCCAGCGCTTCGAGGAGCAGGTGGGCCCCTTCCCGTACGAAGGGGTCCGCCGTCCCCTCGTCCGCGCCCTGCCGCGCGTCCCACTCCGCCAGCGCCTCGCGCACCTCGGTCCAGTCCGGCACCTTCCGCTCCCGCACCGCCTTCGCCCCCCGCTCGGTGGCCCGGCGCAGCGCCTCGGCCAGGCGTGCCGCGTCCGGTACGGGGGTGGCGCCGCCGCCGGGCAGATGAGCCTCCAGGAGCATCGCGGCCCGGCCCAGCTGGGACAGCGCGTGCTGGGTGTCGTCGGCGGCTGCGCGGGAGAGGCCCCGGTTGCGCACCGGTTCGTACTGGGCGGTGGCCAGCGCCTCCTGCCAGGCGACCCGGGCCTCACGGGTGTCGAGCAGCGCGGAGCGCACGTCGCCGTGGCCGCGTTCGGCCGGTTCGGCGTACTGGTCGACGACCGAGGCGGCGTACCGCCCGTCCGCCTTCAGCCAGTCGCCGAGCCTGCCGCGCAGCCTCGGGGTCTCCCAGGCCGGGTAGAGGGCGTACGAGCTCATCGCGAGGAGGCCGCCCGCGAGGGTGAGGACGACGCGTTCGAGCACGGTCTGCGACCAGCTGTCGCCCGCCATGCCGAGCAGGAAGACGACATACGCGGAGACACAGGCCTGGCCGACCACGTACCCGGTGCGCATCAGCAGGTACATCAGCAGGGCGCAGAGCATGGAGAGCACCGCGGCCGTGGTCACTCCGGGGTGGGTGGTCTGCACGATCGCGGTGGCGAGCGAGACGCCGACGATCGTGCCGCCGAACCGGGCCACGGACCGCTCGTACGTCTGGGAGAACTCCGGCCGCATCACCATCACGGCGGCCATCGGTGCCCAGTAGCCGTGGCCGAACGGCAGCGCGGTGCCGATGAGATAGCCGACGGCCACGACGACGGACACCCGGACGGCGTGCCGCAGGATCGGTGACCCCGGGCGCAGTTCGGCGCGCATCGCCTTCGCGACGACGGGGATCAGCCGCAGCAGGGTGGGGCGGCGGCGGTGCGGGGCGGCGGGTGTCCCGTCCGAAGGGGTCTCGATGGCCCGGGCGGCCTCGTCGGCCCTGGCGTCCTGCTCCTTCGTGCCCTCGCCCTCCGCTGTTTCGATGACGTCGGAGAGCAGTGCGCCGAGCCGGTCGGCGGCGCGGAGCGGCGGGCCGGTGAGCAGCGTTCCGGTGTCCGGGGTCTTCAGCACGGCGATGGCGGACGGGGCCAGCTCGACCGGGTCGCCGTGGCGGATCGCGCGGGCCGCCGAGTCGAGCACCGATCCGGCGGCGGCGAGCAGCTCGCGGACCCGTTCGCGTTCCGGCCCCTCGTCCGGCACCCCGAGGGACGGGTCGGCGAGCGAGGCGAGCACCGGTCTGATCCGTTCGGCGATCCTTCGGGAGCCCCGCAGCTCGGGCGGCCGGCGGCGGGCCTGGCGCGGGGTGACCGCGGCCGCGCTGCGGGCCGTCATCAGCGGCACCGGGTCGAAGGGGGCGAGCGGGTCGTGGCGCAGCCGCCTGGCGTAGTCGGCCTCGGCGGCCAGCGCGTCGGCGAGGGCGTCGCGCTGGGCACCCCATCTGCGTACCGGGAACAGGACGATCAGCACCGCCTGCACGATTCCGCCGAACAGGATCATCACGGCGTGCACGGCCGAGTTGGCGACGGAGGTGGGCAGGGTGACCGTGACCAGCATGATCGCCACGTTCGACGATGCGATGATGCCGGCGGTCGGGCCCGCCGCCCAGGCCAGTCCCGCGACGAACGTCCAGAGCATCAGCAGGGCGAGGAACAGCGGCAGCCGGGAGCCGGTGAGATAGCCGAGGAACGTCGACACGGCGAGGCTCGCTCCGGAGACCAGGGCGAGTACGGGCCGGGGGCGCCAGCTGCGCTGGAAGGTGGCGATGGCCGCCTGGAACGCGCCGAACGCGGAACTCGCGGCGACCACCGGGCCGAAGAGCGCGAGGCTGACCCCTATGACGAGGGCGAGACCGGCCGCGCCGCGGATCGCGATGAGCGGTTCGAGACTGCGCCGCTCGATCGACAGCCCCGAGCGGGCGGTCTCCTTCAGCGCCCGGAGCCAGCTCATGCCCAGAGCCTAGCCGGAATTACCGGTTGGTCCGAGTTGTCGGAAATCGGCTCGCGGGGCGGCGTCTACCGCTTCCCCCGGCCGCCCCGGAGCTCCGGGCCGCCCCCGCCCATCCGGGCCCGGTCCGCCGCCGCCGTGCCGTGGGTCCATCCGTCCAGGTCGGTGGCGCCCCGGACCCGGGTGGTCGTGGTCTGGGGGAACATCCGCTCGGCGGTGTCCGTGACGGCCATGTCGCGGGCGGCGAGGACCGGGAGCAGATCCGGGTCGCCGGGCCCCGCCGGTCCGGGCCCGGATCCGGTCCCGCCCTCGGCGGCGGCGGTGACGCGGGCGGTGTCGGCGGCGAGCCTGCTGCCCAGCCGCTGGGCGTACGCCATCAGGAACGACTGCCGGAACGTCTTGGTCCGCTTGCGTCCGCCGGCCCGCTGGCCCGCCTCCGCCTTCGTCATCGCCACCGTGCCCTGGACCAGCAGGGAGGTGTGCAGCAGCTCCACGGCGTCCAGGTCCGGCTCGAAGCCGACCACCGTGGAGAAGCCCAGGTCGCTGTTCCACACCGCACGGCAGCGGTTCGCGGCGGCGACCGCGTCGAGCAGGATCGCCTTCGCCGTCTCGTACGGCGCGTCGACCCCGATCCGGCACGCCCCCGGCGCCTCCTTGCTGTGCGTACGGGCGGCGAGCAGGGCCTCGTCGATGGAGTGCCGGGCCATCAGCTCCTGCGCCTTGGTGGTGAGGGCCTCCGCCTCCTCGGGGAAGCCGGTCGCCTCCGCCTTGGCGAGCAGGGCGCGGATCCGGGTCAGCATCCGGGGCTCGTCGTGCGCCGGCGGCAGGTGGAGACCGTGCGGGGAGGCGCCGGGCGGCGGCCCGACCGGCTCGATGGAGGGGAGCCGGAGCAACAGCCGGTACAGGCCGAGCACGGCGGAGGCGTAGGAGAACCGGTCCGGCCGGTTCCGGGGCGGTGCGGCGGGGAGAGCGTCGAGCTGGCCCTGCCAGCGGGGCGGCAGCCGCTCGTACCGCGCGGTCTCCGAGACGATCAGCCCGGCGGCGAGACCGGCCGCCGTCTCGTCGAGGTCGCGGCGGACCAGGCGTACGACGTCGGCGGGCTGCCAGCCGCGCTCCCAGGCCCGGCGGACGAACTCCTCGCCGCGCCGGAACAGTTCCGCGTCGGCCGTCGGGTCGGCGGCGAGGAGGGAGGCGCCGGTGTCGGAACCGGCGTCGCCGTCCGAGTAGAGGGCTGCCGCGAATGCCTGGTCGATCACCGGTTCCATGAGGTCAGGGTAGGCAGGGTGGTGTGGCGGGGTAGGGCTGGCCCTACCCCGGGGACGGGCTCTGGTGGTCGTGATCGCGCGGCGCGTGAACGGTTCGATCGGTACATGACTTCCTCCCGGGCATCCGTTGCTCCCGCGAGCGCCGCCGACGCGGTACGGCTCCGCTCCGTGCGCCGCGCCCACGGCGAGGTCGACGCCCTCGGCCCCATCGACCTCACCGTCCGTACCGGCACCTTCACCGCCGTCATGGGCCCGTCCGGCTCCGGCAAGTCCACGCTGCTGCACTGCGCGGCCGGGCTGGACCGGCCGACGTCCGGCTCCGTCGAGGTGGGCGGGGTGGAGCTGACCGGGCTGAGCGAGCGTCGGCTGACGCTGCTGCGCCGGGACCGGATCGGCTTCGTCTTCCAGGCGTTCAACCTGATCCCCTCGCTGACCGCCGCCCAGAACGTAGCGCTGCCGCTGCGCCTCGCGGGCCGCCGCCCGCCCCGTACCGAGGTGCGCGACGCCCTGGCCCGGGTCGGTCTCGCGGACCGGGCGGGACACCGGCCCGCCGAGCTGTCCGGGGGCCAGCAGCAGCGGGTCGCCCTGGCGCGGGCACTGATCACCCGGCCCGCGGTTCTCTTCGGCGACGAGCCGACCGGCGCGCTGGACACCGCGACGAGCCGGGGCGTGCTGGAGATGCTGCGGGAACTCGTGGACCTGGAGGGGCAGACGATCGTGATGGTCACCCACGACCCGGTGGCCGCGGGGTACGCGGACCGGGTGGTCTTCCTGGTCGACGGGCGGGTGGCGGACGATCTGACCGGCCTGGACGCCGGGCGGATCGCGGCCTGGATGGCGACGGGACGGACCCGCGCACGCGACGCGCGCGCCCTCGCCGGGCGTACCGGCGCACCCGCGCCCGCCGACGCCGGGACCGTCGCGGCTCATGGGCGGGAGGCGTCGTGCTGACCGTCGCCCTGGCGTCCCTGCGCACCCGCTGGACCGCGCTGACCGGCACCTTCGTCGCGCTCGCGCTGGGCGTGGGGCTGATCACGGCCATGGGCCTCGGCCTGGCCTCGACCTTCGGCGCCCCAGGCCGGGCCCCGCAGCGTTTCGCCGCGTCGCCGGTGGTGGTGATGGGCGAGGACACCCTGACCGTGTCCGTGCGGCGCGGACCGTCCACGGCGAAGGTCGGCCGGAAGCTCGCTCATCCACACCCTGTGGATATCGAACTCCTGCGTGACCTCCGGAGGCTCGGCCCGGTGACCCGGGACGACGGGCGGACAGCCGCACGGAACACGCCGGGCGGGCCCGACGCCGTGGGTGTGGACGCGCCCGTGGCCGAGGTCCGCCGGGTGGTCGGCGACCGCGCCCTGGTCCTCACCGGGAACGACCGCCGCCGGGCCGACCCGGCCACCGAACGGGACGCCGAGGGGCTGCTGACCGCGAACGTGCTGCTCGGCACCGCGGGCGGCCTCACCGCCTTCGTCTCGGTCTTCGTCGTCGCGTCGACGTTCGCCTTCGCGGTGGCGCTGCGCCGGCGCGAGTTCGGGCTGCTGCGCACGGCGGGTGCCACCCCGGGCCAGTTGCGCCGGCTGCTGCTGACGGAGGCCGCCGTGGTCGGCACCCTGGCCTCCGCCGCCGGGTGCGTGCTGGGCGGCCTGGGCGCGCCGCTGCTCGCCGGGGTGCTCGTGGACGAGGGGATGGCACCGTCCTGGTTCACCGTCCGGCCGGCCGCCTGGCCGTTGCACGCCGCCTTCTGGACCGGGCAGACCGTGTCCTTGGCCGGGGTCTGGGCCGCCTCGCGGCGGGCGGGCCGGACCGGCCCCGCCGAGGCGCTGCGCGAGGCCGATGCCGATACGGGGGTGCTGCCGCCGGTCCGCCGGCTGCTCGGCTTCGTCCTGCTCGCCGTGGCCGCGTTCCTGATGGCGAGGACCCTCGCCACCGACCCGTCCGCGCTGCTGAAGCGGAAGACGTACATCACCCTTCCGATGGTCCTGATCACGGCCGTCGCCCTGCTCTCGCCGCTGCTCGTACGCCCGTTGGCCCGGCTGGTCCGGCTCCCGGGGGCGACCGGGATGCTGGTGACCGCGAACACCTCGGCGGCGCTGCGGCGTACGGCGGCGGTGGCCGCTCCGGTGCTGATCACCGTGGCGCTGGCCGGTACGGTGGCCGGCTCCGCGATGACGGGTTCGGCGGTGAAGGCGGCGGAGGCGCGCGGGCACACCCGGGCCGATCTGATCGTGACGGGCCGGGAGTTGAGGACCCGTCCGGTGCCCGGCGCCACGCTGTCCGCCTCCGCGCCGACCGCCGTCTACGTACGCGAGGAGGGCTCCGCCCTCGTCGCCTCCGAGGCCCGCGCGGTGGACGACGCGAAGGCCCTGGCCCGGGTCGGGCGGCTGCCCGTGGTGGCCGGCGACATCGCCGATCTGGACGACGGCTCGATCGTGGTGAACGAGGAGTGGGCCGAGCACACGGTGGGCTCGACGGTACGGGTGTGGCTCGGCGACGGGCGGCCCGCCTCCCTGCGGATCGCGGCGGTGCTGGCCCTCGGCACGGGCAACAACGGCGCCTATGTGACCGGGGCGAACGCCCCGGCGGCGGTCGTGGACCGGATCGAGGCACGGCTCTCGCCGGGCGCCGACCGGGCCGCCGTCGAGGCGCGGTTGCGCGGGACCGGCGGCACGGTGCGGTCGACGGAGCAGTGGCTGGAGGCGACGTACCCGGGCACCGGTCCGCAGACCCGGACCGGGCTGATCGTGATCCTGGGGATCGCGCTGGTCCACACCCTGATCGCGCTGGCCAACACGATGCTGATGGCGGGGTCCGTACGCTCCTCGGAGCTGGACGCGCTCCGGCTGGCCGGCGCCACCCGGCCGCGGGTCCTCGCGGTGGTGACCGGGGAGACGCTGTTCGCGGTCGGGCTCGGCGCGCTGCTCGGCCTGGGCGTGGCCGGGGTGCATCTGGCGGGCCTGGCCGCCGCGCTGGCCTCGGTGTCGGCGCCGGTCGCGGTGTCGGTGCAGTGGGCACTGATGGGCGGTGCGGCGGGGGCGTGCGCGCTGGTCGCGGTGGGGGCGGCGGTGCTGCCGGGGGCGGTGCGGCGCCGCTCGCCGAAGGTGGGCTGAGACACGTGCGGCCGGGCGGGGCGGACGCCCCGGCCGGACCGTGCGTTTAGTCCATCCAGCCCCACCCGCTGACGATGTATCCGCTTTCATCCTTTCGTCATGATTTCGCATGCTTTCATCTCGCCATGAAGGCGACCAATGGAGGCGATCGGATGATGACCGGAGACCGACAGCAGGGCCCGGACGCACGGGCGATCACATCACGGCGGCGCGTACTGGCGGCCGCCGCGTTCGCGCCGGTACTGACCGCGGTGAGCCCCGCCGCTGCCGCCGCCCGCCCCCTGCCCGCCAGAACGACCGGGCCGGGGCACGGAAAGCGGGTGCAGCCGGTACCGACCGACCTGGGCCACTGGGCGGGCGTCGCGAAGGCGCTGGGCCGCGGGGGGAACATGCTGCGCGACACGATGTACCACACGGCCTTCCCCCGGCGGGATCTGCTGGTGGTCTCCGACGGCGTCGTGGTCACCCCGGGGCTGGCACTGGGCACGCACGTGGCCTTCGTCCGCTACGCCGACGGCAGCACGATGGTCATGGGCGACGTGGTGGTCACCGAGGACGAACTCCAGCCCGTGATCGACGCATGGCAGGCGAACGGGATCGAGCAGAGTGCGCTCCACAAGCACCTGCTCGCCCAGACCCCCGACCTCTGGTGGGCCCATGTCCACGGCCACGGCCACGATGCGGTGGCCCTGGCCCGCGGGCTGCGCGCGGGATTCGACCGCACCGGCACCCCGCCCCCCGAGACCCCGGACCGGTCGACCCCGGTCGACCTGGACACCGCCGGGATGGAAGCGGCACTGGGCGCAGCGGGCTCCGTCGAGGACGGGGTCTACAAGGTCATCTTCATGCGCCGCGAGACCATCGCGGACGGCCACCTGATCCTGCCGCCCGGCCTGGGCTCCACCAGCGCGTTCAACTTCCAGCCGGTCGGGGGCGGCCGGGCCGCGCTCAGCGGCGACTGCGCCATGCTCGCCGACGAGGTCCCGCACGTACTGAAGGCGCTGCGGCGCGGCGGGATCAAGCTCGTCGAGGTGCACAACCACCATCTGTCGGAGGACCCCCGCCTGTTCTTCACCCACTTCTGGGCGGTGGACGACGGCGTGCGGCTCGCCCGTGCGCTGCGCCGCGCGGTGGACGCCACCGACGTCGTACCGGGCGGCTGAGACCGGCCGCGAACCCCCGGCCGCGGACCACCGGTCAGCGCCCGCCCCGCCGGACCGGATTGCGCCGGTCCAGCGACCGGCATCGTCCGATCCGTTCTGCATATGGACCAATCGGCCCGGTGCGGCGCGTGGCCCCGCGGGCGACCGGGCACCCATGTCCCGTCCAAGCCCGCGACTTCGTGAACCACCCGTCAGATTCCCGTCTGGAGCTCGCATGGAACCAGTAGCCGGCGCACGGCTGTGCCCGTTCGACTACGCCGAGGCCCTCGAATTCGACCCGGTGCTCAGGCACTTGATGACCGAAGCGCCCGTCTCCCGCATCCGCCTCCCGCACGGCGACGGCGAGGCGTGGCTCGTCACCGGCTACGACGACGTGCGTACGGTGACCACCGACCGGCGCTTCAGCCGTACCGCCATCATCGGCCGGAACTTCCCGCGCATGACCCCCGAACCGATCGTGCAGGACGAGGCGATCAACGTGATGGACCCGCCGGGGAGCAGCCGGCTGCGCAGCCTGATCTCCAAGGGCTTCGCACCCCGCCACCTGGAGCGCATGCAGGTGCGCACCCAGCACGTGGTCGACGAGCTGCTGGACCGGATGGAGGAGCACGGCGCCCCGGCCGACCTGTTCGAGCATCTGGCCGCCCCGCTGCCCCTGACCACCATCTGTGAGGTCCTCGACATTCCGGAGGAGGAACGCGCCCAACTGCGCGCCCACGCCCGGACCATGATGGACACCACGGTCGAGAACAAGGACGCGGCGATCCGGGCCAAGGCCGATCTCCGCGCGTACTTCGAGGAGTTGACCGCCGAACGGCGCGCCAACCCGGGCGACGACCTGATCAGCGCGCTGGCCACCGCCCGCGACGGGGACGAGATCCTGAACGACCAGGAACTGACCGTCATGGCCATGGTCCTGCTCATCACGGGCCAGGACACCACCACGTACCAGATCGGGAACATCGCCTACATGCTGCTCACCAGGCCCGATGAGCTCGCCATGGTGCGCGACCGCCCCGAGATGCTCCCGCAGGCCATCGAGGAGCTGCTGCGCTTCATCCCCTTCCGCAAGGGCGTCGGCATCCCCCGGGTCGCCCTGGAGGACGTGGAGCTGAGTGGCGTACGGATCCGGGAAGGGGACATCGTTCACGTCTCCTATCTGACGGCCAACCGCGACGGCCGGAAGTTCGACCGCCCCGACGAGCTGGACCTGGAGCGGCAGGGACCGTCCCACATGACCTTCGGGTGGGGCGGGCACCACTGCCTCGGTGCCCCGCTCGCGGCCACGGAGCTCCAGATCGCCATCGGGACGCTGCTGAAGCGCTTCCCCGCACTGAAACTGGCGACTCCGGCCGAGGAGGTGCGCTGGAACAGGACGTCGATCTGGCGCTATCCCCTCGAACTCCCCGTCACCTGGTGACCGGGAGCTCCGACAGCCGTCATCGATGATGCGTCGGCCCCCGGCCGGCGGCAACCCGGACCGCTTCCGGGCCGCCGACCGGGGCCCGGCCCCTCCCCGACTCCGCGCAGGCCCTTCTCCGGGCCCTCCCAGGCGCTTCTCCGGCCCTGCTCCGGGCCTTCTCCGGCCCTTCTCCCGCCCCGCGAAGCCTCCGCGCAGCGCCCCCGGCGCGTGCTCGGCGCGTGCTCGGCGTGCGGCCCCGGTCGACCTGCCGTAACGTGATCCCGACGGCCACCCAAGCCGTGGCGGATCCGCTTCCGCCCACGAACGGCTAGAACTTTCAGTCTTCGACGGTCGGCCCGTCCGCGCCCGTTCCAGGGGTACCTGACCCGGCGCCGGAATCCACCCATGTTCCCCATCCGCGCAACACCGCGTGTGCGGAACCGTGGTGGCCGCCTCCGGCCGGGACGCCCCGGAACCCATCGGGCCCGGCCGCGTGGACCATGTCCGCTAGGAGGAATTCCATGGCGGTTCTCTGCAAGCCGGCCATCGAGGTTCCCGAGTACGTCATCACCAACGAGGAAACCCTCGAACTGGCTCAACGGTTGCACGGCGACCACCCGCAGATCGACCTGGTCCTTCGTCTCATCGAACACACCGGGGTACAGAAACGACATCTGATCCAGCCGATCGACAAGGTGTTGCAGCACCCCGGCT
Organism: Streptomyces sp. NPDC127117; assembly: GCF_042677325.1. Taxonomy (NCBI): domain Bacteria; kingdom Bacillati; phylum Actinomycetota; class Actinomycetes; order Kitasatosporales; family Streptomycetaceae; genus Streptomyces; species Streptomyces sp. NPDC127117. The sequence continues at coordinate 17,385 of NZ_JBHXTM010000028.1, read as the reverse complement.
TCGACGCCCGCAGCATCACCTACGAGCAGCACACCAAGGCCCGGGTTCCGGCGGTGGTACGCCGGGCGCTCGACCAGGCCGAACTGGAGCCGAGGCAGATCGACTTGATCGTCTACGTCTCCTGCACCGGCTTCATGATGCCGCCGCCGACCGCGTGGCTCATCGGTGAGATGGGCTTCCGGCCGGAGACCCGGCAGCTGCCGATCGCGCAGCTCGGCTGCGCCGCGGGCGGTGCGGCGGTCAACCGGGCCCACGACTTCTGCACCGCGTACCCCGACGCCAATGTGCTGATCGTGGCCTGCGAGTTCTGCTCGCTCTGCTACCAGCCCACCGACCTGGGTGTCGGATCGCTGCTGTCCAACGGGCTGTTCGGCGACGGCATAGCCGCCGTCGTGCTCCGCGGCAGTGGCGGCACCGGAGTCCGCCTGGAGCGCAACGGCTCGTTCGTCATCCCGGCCACCGAGGACTGGATCTCCTACGCAGTGCGGTCCACCGGGTTCCACTTCCAGCTCGACAAGCGGGTGCCCGGCACCATGGAACCCCTCGCACCGGCCCTGGAGGCGGTCGCCGAGGAGAACCAGTGGAACGCGGGCAAGATGGACTTCTACATCATCCACGCGGGCGGCCCGCGCATCCTGGACGACCTGAGCAACTTCCTGGACGTGCCGCCCGAGGCGTTCCGCTTCAGCCGGGCCACGCTCACCGAGTACGGCAACATAGCCAGCGCCGTGGTGCTCGACGCCCTCGGCCGCATGTTCGACGAGGCATCGGCCCTCGACGGCCACCGGGGCCTGATGGCCGGCTTCGGCCCCGGCATCACCGCCGAGATCTCGCTGGGCACCTGGACGAGCGAGTCCGAGTCCTGACACCCTCCGGTCCCCCGGCCCCAGAGCCCGCCAGGCATCTGCGGACCGGGGGACGCACCCCACCCGCCGACCGCCCCCGGACGGGGCACCGCGCGCCGTGCCCCGTTGTCAGTGCCGGGTGCCAGACTCGAAGGCATGACCGAACGGTGGGCTCTGGCCATGACGGAGACCGGCGGCGCCCTCCTCGCCCCGCTGGCCCCCACCGGCCTGCCCGCCGGCCCGGTCGTGGCCGAACCCGACCTGGTGGCGGCGGTCCGCTCCCGCCCCGGCGTCACCCGCTGGGTGTGGCGGTCCACCGCCGAGATCTACCCGCGGCTGCTCGCGGCCGGTGTCCCCGTGGACCGTTGTTACGACATCGAGGTCGCCGAGTCCCTTCTCCTCGCCCACGAGGGCAGGCTCGGCGAGCCCCGCTCCGCGGCCGCTGCCCACGCCCGCCTGCGGGGCGCCCCCGTACCCCCCGATCCCCCGGCCCGCTCCGCGGAGCCCGGCGCGCAGTCCTCGCTCTTCGAGCCCCGGTCCGGCACCCGGCTCCCCTTCGAGGACCTGCTCCAGGTGTACGCCGACCAGCTCCGCAGGCACGACGCCACCGAGCACCCGGGCAGGATGCGGCTGCTCACGGCCGCCGAGTCGGCCGGCATGCTGGTCGCCGCCGAGATGAACAGGTCCGGTCTGCCCTGGCGCGCCGATGTCCACCGCCAGGTCCTGGACGAGCTGCTCGGCGAGCGTTACGCGGGCGGCGGCGAGCCCCGCAGGCTGGCCGAGCTGGCCGACGAGGTGTCCGCCGCCTTCGGCAGACGGGTCCGCCCCGACCTCCCCGCAGACGTGGTGAAGGCGTTCGCGCAGGCCGGGATCAAGGTGAAGTCCACCCGCCGCTGGGAGCTGGAGGAGCTGGACCACCCGGCGGTGCAGCCCCTCGTCCAGTACAAGAAGCTGTACCGGATCTGGACGGCGCACGGCTGGAGCTGGCTCCAGGACTGGGTGCGCGACGGCCGCTTCCGCCCCGAGTACCTGCCGGGCGGCACGGTCAGCGGCCGCTGGACGACCAACGGCGGCGGGGCGCTCCAGATCCCCAAGGTGATACGGCGGGCCGTCGTCGCCGACGAGGGCTGGCGGCTGGTCGTCGCGGACGCCGACCAGATGGAGCCCCGGGTGCTCGCCGCGATCTCCCGCGACCGCGGCCTGATGGAGGTGGCGGCCCATGACGGCGATCTGTACACAGCGCTGTCGGACCGGGCGTTCCACGGCGACCGGGATCACGCCAAGCTCGCGCTGCTGGGCGCCGTCTACGGCCAGACCTCGGGCGACGGCCTGAAGAATCTGGCCGCCCTGCGCCGGAGGTTCCCGCTGGCCGTGGCCTATGTCGACGATGCCGCGAAGGCCGGCGAGGAAGGACGTCTCGTACGGACGTGGCTGGGCCGGACCAGCCCTCCCGCCGTCGGGAGCGGGTCCGACGAGGAGGCCGGCATCCCGCAGGAGAGCGCCGACCCGCCCTTGGCCGACAGCGGGTTCACCCCCGGCTACGCGTCGTCGAACGCCCGCGCGCGGGGCCGCTTCACCCGTAACTTCGTGGTGCAGGGCAGCGCGGCCGACTGGGCGCTGCTGCTCCTGGCCGCCCTGCGCCGCTCGCTCGGCTCGGCCGGTCTCCGGGCGGAGCTGGTCTTCTTCCAGCACGACGAGGTGATCGTGCACTGCCCCGAGGAGGAGGCGGAGGCCGTCGTGGAGGCGATCCGGGCGGCCGGTGAGCTGGCCGGGCGGACCGCCTTCGGTGAGACACCGGTGCGTTTCCCGTTCACGACGGCGGTGGTGGAGCGTTATTCGGACGCGAAGTAGCGCCCGGGGCGGACCCGGGTGCGGTGCCGGGGCCCTCGTCGAACCCGGCGAGCCCGTGGTCGTAGTGCACCGGACGCAGATGCTGATGCCGGTGCCGGGCGTTGAGCAGATGGATGACGAACGCTGCGATCGCGATCATCGCGAGGACGACCACGACCATGACCAGGGTGTCCATGCGATACCGGCCCCCTTCGATGCGCAGGCCGACACGAGCGGCTCACCGGGAGCCGTACGCATCCAGGCTACTCCGCTGCCCAGAGCGCGCCCCCGGGGAAAGCCCCGGAGCGCGCCCCCGGGGAAAGCCCCGGGGGCGCGCCCGCTCAGCGGCGTACCCCCCACTGAGCTGCCTGTCTACCCGCGTTCCCACAGCGCGGGGACGTTCGGCGGTTCCCAGCCGGCCATGGCCGAGTGCGCCTGCAGACAGCGATATGTGGCGCCGCCGTACGTGACGCGGTCTCCCGCGCTGTAGAGCGTCCCGGCCGCCCAGGTGGAGCCGGGCGGGTCGGTCGGCGGGTCGGTGGGCGGATCGGTCGGCCCCTGGTCGACGTCGAGGACGAAGTCGAACGTCCCCTCCCGCCCCGAGCCGATCTCCCGGACGTTCATCAGGAGCGCCGGGTCGAAGATCGAGTCGGTGTTGTTGCGCGGTTCGTCGGGGAAGTACAGCTGGGTGGTCAGGATTCCCGAGCCGGGCGCCTGGACCTTCACATGGATGTGGCGTGTGCGCCCCGGATACAGCCCCGGCACGATCGTGGTCAGGCTGAAGGCTCCCGACTGATCGGTGAACTGGTGCCCGCGGAAGGCGAATCCGCTCATGTCGTACGCGCCGTTGGTGTCGGCCTGCCAGAAGTCCAGCAGCGCTCCGGGGACGGGCTTGCAGCTCCGCCCGAAGACATAGCCGCTCACGGTCAGCGGGACGCCGGGCGTGCTGCCGGTCACCAGGCTCGTGCGGAGCGGGGAGTTGGGCTTGAAGTAGGGCCCTTCGATCTGTTCGTGGGTCGGGCCGTCGCCGTCGTCGCAGTTCGGCGTGGGTGCCGGCGGCCGGCCGCTGGCACCGGCATCACGGGCCAGTGCGACGCCGCCGCCCGCGAGCAGCGGGACGGTGCCGGCCACGAGCGCGGCCTTGAGCAGTGTCTTGCGGCTGATCCGGCGGTCGTCGCCGGGGCCTTCGGTCGGTTCTGGGGTCATGGCTGATTCCTCGGGTGGGGGAAGGGCACGTGCATGACACAGAGCAGGGGCGGGAGGTGCGCACCGCCCGGCCGGGAGGCGTGGAGTTGAGGCCGGGCGGGCGCGGTGAGCGGCGGCGGCCCCGCCGGAGCCGCCGGACCGGCCGGTTCGCGGGACCGGCCGGGGTTACGGGACCGGCCGGGGTTACGGGACCGGCCGGGGTTACGGGACCGGCCGGGGTACGGGGACCGCCGGAGTACGGGACGGCCGTCAGACGCGCTGCCAGAGGGCCGGGACGTTCGGCGGCGTCCAGCCGGGCTGCGCCTGGTGCGGCTGGAGGCAGCGGTAGCTGTCGGAGCCGTACGTCACGACGTCGCCCGCCGCGTACGTCGTGCCCGCCGCCCAGCTGCCGCCCGGTTCGGTCGGCGGGTCGGTGGGCGGGTCGGTCGGGGTGCTGTTGGTGACCAGGGTGAGTCCGTACGCCTGGAGCGCCGGGTTCACCGGCTGGAAGTACGTCGTACCGCCCTGGGAGCAGTTGCCGGAGCCGCCGGAGGTGACGCCCTGCGCCTGGCTGCCCGAGATGAACGAGCCGCCGGAGTCACCGGGTTCGGCGCACACATTGGTGCGGGTGACGCCGGAGACGGTGCCCTCCTGGTAGGTGACGCTGGTGTTGCGCTGCTGGACCGTCCCGCAGTGCCAGCCGGTCGTCGAGCCGGAGCGGCAGATCGACGCCCCCTCCAGCGCCTCGGTGGAACCGGCGACGGTCACATCGCCGTTGCCGTAGCCGTTCACCAGCGCCCGCGGCGTCCAGCCGGTGTTGGTGGCGACCCAGGAGTAGTCGCGGCCGGGGAAGGTGGAGCCCTGGAAGGAGCCCTGGGCCTGCTGGTTGTACCCGCTGGTGCTGACCCCGGGCGTCCCGCAGTGACCGGCGCTGACGAAGCCGGACTGGCTGCCGCGCTTGACGGGGAAGCCTATGGAGCAGCGCCCCGAGCCGTTCATGTAGTACGCGTCACCGCCCCGGAGATCGGCGAACGTACGCGGCCGCTCCGTCGACCGGCGCACCGTCACCAAGGCGCGCGGCACCCCCGCCTCGGCGAGGAACCCCTCGGCGGCCGAAGCGCGGGCGGCCCGCACGACGACCCGGTTGGTGGCCGGATCGACGTACCAGACGGGTACACCGTCGGGGGCCCGGCGCAGCGCGACCCGGTCCAACGCGGCTTTGGCGGAGTCGAGTTCGGCCTGACTGTGCTCGACGACCACGGGCCTGGCGCCGGCCTCGCGGATCCGGGCGACGTCCGAGGCGTCGGTGGTGGCCACGGTCAGGGCCGCGCCATCACCGCTCACCCGGGCCCCGGCGAAGTCCGCGCCGAGGGAGTGCTTCAGCCCGGCGGCGACGGCCGCCGCCCGGGTCTCGTGGCCGATCCGGCTGCGCGCCTCGTCGGCGGTCAGTCCGAGGTCGCGCTGCATGGCCTTCAGCAGACCGGGCGAGAGCTGCCCGGTCCCCGTGGCGGTGGGGGTGCGGAACCGGGAAGCCGGATCGGCGGATGCACTGCCGGTCAGGCCGGCCAGCGCGAGCGCACCGACGGCCACGGTGGCGGTACACGCGGCCAGGGCACGTCTGCGGAGCACGGAGCTCTCCACGGAACTCTCCTTGACTTCGGGGGAATTGCCGCCAAGGTAGCCGCGTACACGTCATCCCCAGGAGATCCCGTTCACCCCCTCACTTCGCGTTATGGGGCCGCTGACCGGCCACGACGGGCTCCCTGCTCCATGACCGCACCGTGGAGGTCCACATACGTCGCCGATCCCCGTAGGTTCGCCCCATGCGAATAGGTGAGCTACTGGGTTCCGGCCGATCCGCCGATGTGTACGCGCTCGACGACAAGTGGGTGCTGCGCCACTACCGCGACGGCATGGACGCCACTCACGAGTGGATGGTCATGTCCTACCTCGGCGCACACGGCTTCCCGGTCCCCCGTCTCGGCCCCCGGGACTCGGAGACGCCCGCCTGCGACCTGGTGCTGGAACGTCTGAGCGGCCCGACGATGCTGGAATCGCTGCTGGCCGGCGAGGTGTCGGTGGCCGAAGCGGCAGCCATGCTGGCCGGGCTGCTCGCCGAACTCCACACCGTCCCGGCCCGGCTCTCCCCGGACCCCGGGGACCGGATCCTCCACCTGGACCTGCACCCGGACAACGTGATGCTGACGGACCGGGGCCCGGTGGTGATCGACTGGAGCAACACCAGGGAGGGCGTCCCGGCCGCGGACCGGGCGATGACGTCCCTGATCCTGGCCCAGGCGGCGGTCGACCCCGAGTTCTCCGCGTCGGCGCACGCCCGCACCCTGCTGAACGAACTGCTGCCGCACTTCTCCGCGTCCGGCGGCATCCCCGCCCACCACCTCGCCGAGGCCGCCGCGGCCCGCGCGGCCAACCCGACGATGAGCCCGCAGGAGGTGGCGCTGATCGGCCGGGCGGCATCCCTGATCGGAGAACTGACGGCCTGAACCCCGGCCGCGCCGCCCGGCTCCGTCCGCGGATCCGCCCTCCGGCTCACTTCGCGGCAGGCCGGGCCGGCAATGAACAGGCGTGCCGCGGGGTCACGATGCGGGTGACCGCCTCGCCGAAGAGTGTGCTCGGCTCCGAACCCCGGTGGTCGGTGTCCGTGTTGAGGAGCACGACCAGGGTCGCCTTCGGCCCCGGCGGACGGACGACCAGGGCTTCGTACCCCGGCAGCGAGCCGTTGTGCCCGGTCCAGCCGTGGGCGTTGAAGATGCCCGGGTCGTAGCCGGTGTCCGGCACCGCTGGGTTCCGTCCGCAGCCGCTCGGCCCGGGTGGCCGGGCTGAGCAGAGTGCCGGTGGCCGGCACCCGCGCCCAGGTCCGCAGGTCGCGCCGGTCGGAGATCGCGCCTCCGGAGGCGTGAAGGGCCGTTGCGGATCGCTCGTCAGCGCCTTGGAGAAGTCCGGGTCCACGGAGTAGTCGAAGAGTCCGCTGAGCATCCCCGCCGGCTCGCGCAAGGTGATCCGGTCCCCGTCGGGATCCCCCTTCACATACTTCGCTATCGGATCGTCCGGGCGGACCTTCCCCTGGCCGGCCGGGGTGAGCAGCGCCGTCGCCGTGAACGTCTTGGTCATACCGCCGACCCGCATGTCGAGACCGGTCGGCATGGGCGTCCCCGAGCTCTTGCCGGCGACTCCGGAAGCCCGGACGCAACTCCTCTTCTCCGGAACCCACGGTCCGACCGTGACCCCGGGCACCCGCGCATCCCTCATGATCTGCCGCACCGCCCCGTCCGGCTGCCCGGCCACGGCAGGGGTGAGCGGCGGAAACTCCTCGTACGGCGAAGCGGACACGCAGGACGACGGGACCACCTCGGGAGCCTCGGACCGGGCCGCCCCATCGGCACCGTGACGACCAGCGGCGCAGGCCCCGCCGCGCGGGTCCGGCAGGCGGTCGCCAGTGGGGCACGGGCGAACCGCTCGACCCGGACAGCTGCCGCCTCACCGTGGCCTCCACCTCCCTGGACCGGCCGGCCCGGGCGCCGGGCAACGTGGGTGTCGAATTCGGGGTCCTGGGGCCGCCGGAGTTCGCCGCGCATGTCCAGGACTGGGGCGCCCGCTTCCTCCGCGCCACCGGCAGGACAGTGACGAACCCCAGGTCAGAGCGCTGACCTGGGGTTCGTCACGGACTGCGGACCAAGACCTGCGCGCTACGAGTGCTTGCGCACTGCGAGTGGCTGCGCGTACGGGGCTGTGTGCGCACCCCGTACCGCGTCACCCCCCGTCGCGCAGCCGGTTCGCCAAGGAGGACAGCGGCTCGGCCTCCTCGGTGTGGCCCAGGGCGGTCAGCCGGGAGACCGCCGCGTCGAGGCGGTTGAGGGCGGGGGCGGGGCGTTCCAGGTAGATGCCCTCCACGGCAGCCGTGAGACGGACGCACTCGGCCCACTCGCCGGCGTGGTCCTCCCCCTTCTCCTGACCCGGCTCACCGAGCAGGGCGCGGGCCTTCTCCAGGGCGGCCAGGGCGTCCTCGTACTCACCGGCGTAGGCATTGACCCGCCCGTGCTCGTAGGCCAAGGCGCTGTCCAGGGAACGGCCCTGGGCCTCGTACTCGGCGGCGCGGGCCTCGTCGGCGATCCGGCCGACGTCGGCGAGGTTGACGAGGGCGTCGGCCAGGCCGTCGGGGCCCTGCTGCTCGGCCTGGAGGCGGGCGAGTTCGCGCAGGCAGCCGCTGAGCTGCTCGTAGCGCGGGGCGCGGGCATGGGCGGCGATCGCCTGCTCCGCGGCCTCGCGCGCCCGGCCGAACTCGCCGGACTCACCGAGGAGTACGGCCGTCTCCGCGGCGATCATGGCGTGGCTCCCCGGGTCGTCGTCCCAGCCTGCCGACTCGGCCGCGAGCGCGACGAACTCCGTCGTGGCGGCCTTGAGGTCTTCGCCCGAGCGCAGCGCGCGGGCGCGGGTCAGGCGCAGTTGGGCGACGAGCCGGTCGTCCACCTCCCCGGCGGCGACGTCCGGTTCGGCCAGGAGCGAGTCGAGGAGCGCGATGCAGTCCTCGACGCGGCCCAGGTCGAGGCAGAGCTGAGCGGCGCTGCTGTAGGCGCAGTACGCGTCCGTCCGGCTGCCTTCGCGCAGCTCCAGCTCCGCCGAGCGCGTCAGGTGCCGCAGCGCCTCGTCGGGGCGGCCGAGGTGCATGCAGACCTCGGCCAGATCGGCGTGGAGCCGGGCGGTGTCCACCACTTCGGCCGGCCAGTCGGCGGCCAGTCGCAGCCCCTCGGCCAGGTCCGCCTGCGCGGCCTGCACGTCCCGGAGGCCGAGCTGGAGCCGACCGCGCAGCGCGAGCGTGCGGGGCAGGTGCCAGGCGGGGCCGTGCGCCTTCAGCCGGTCGAGGACGCCGTCGATCACGGTGACCGCGGCGGGCAGGTCGCCGGCGAGGGCGTGGGTGGTGGCCCGCAGCAGCAGGGCACCGGAGATCTGCCCGCCGAGATCGTGCCGGGTGGCGAACGCGAGCAGCAGGTCGACCTCGGCAAGAACCGCTGCGACGTGCTCCTCGTCCCCCGACGTCTGCAGCCGCATGCCCAACGCGGTCGCCCGCAGCCGCAGCAGACGGGCCTCCTGGTGCGGGGCGAGACCGGGCGTCCCCTCGTGCAGGCGGACCATGGACGCGTGGGCAGCGCTCAGCGCGGCGACCTTGGCCCCGGCCCCATCACCCCGCTCGCCTCCGTCGACACCCTCGGCCCCATCACCCCGCTCGCCTCCGTCTACACCCTCGGCCCCGGCGGCCCGCTCGCCTCCGTCTACACCCTCGGCCCCGGCGGCCCGCTCGCCTCCGTCTACACCCTCGGCCCCGGCGAAACCATCCGCCCCATGGGCACCGTTCGCCCCACCGGCACCATCCGGCCCATCGGCACCATTCGCCTCATCGGCACCATCCGCCGGAACCTCCGCAGCAGCCAGCAGGGCGCAGGCATGCGCGACCGCCGCGTCGCCCGGCACTCCGGCGTCCTCGTACAGGCCCGCGGCCTCCTCCTGGAGGGCGGCGGCCTCGGCGAACTCGTCCCTGTCGCGCGTCCGGCTCGCTTCGTCGCTCAGCAGGTCCGCCCGCAGCTGTGCGAGCGGGCCCACGGCCGGGTCGTCGGGATGGACGTAGTCGCGGGAGGCGGTGAGCGTGCGCAGCTTCGCCCAGCACGCCTGCGCGTCCGGGTGCCCCTGCTCGTCCAGCGCCCGTGCCCGGAGGATGAGTTCGGGCAGCGAATCCGGGACCGCGGCGGCCGTACGGGCGGCGGGCGCGGCAACCGGGGCGGCCGGGGTCACTTCGTCGAGGCCGCGGGTGCGCAGGGTCAGCTCCAGCGCGTCCACGAGCGGGGCGCGGTCGAGGCGGGCCCTGCGGCGGTCGGTGTGGGCCGTGGTTCCGTTGCGGGCGTCGAAGCGGGCGGCGAGGTCGTCGGCCCGCCCCCGTACCTCGGCGCGCAGGCCGGCCACCGTCCAGGTGCGGCCCGCGTATCCGGCGGCGGGCAGTGCACCGTGCCCCAGGGACTCGACGCGCTGGAGGAGCACCTCCACACCGGTGAGGAAGTCGAACAGGTCCAGCGGCGAGTCCACCTCGCCGAACAGGTTCCGGTTCTCGGCGAGCAGTTCCAGGCCGCGCGCCTCGTTGCCGGTCAGCGCGCAGAACTCCAGGTGCCGGCCGACCTCCGAGGACATCGAGGGGTTGCGGCGGCAGTTGCGGTAGCCGGCGAGGTGCAGTTCGCGGGCCCGGTCGACGCGGCCGTTGCGCAGCAGGGGCAGCAGCGCGTACGAGGCGGAGCGGGCCGGCTCCTCCTGGCAGGATTCCTTCCCGGCCAGGACGGGTTCCCAGTCGTTCAGCGCCCGCTCGTCGTCGCCCGCCGCGAGGTGGTACAGGGCGCGCTCGCAGATCTCGCAGGCCTCGCAGTCGCTGAGCCGGGTCCGGGTACGGCCCGCCCACAGCTCGTAGGCGAGGGTGGTGCCCTCACCGACGTGGGCGGCGAGCTGGTACGCCTGACCGTAGTAGGGCTGGAGGCCCAGTCCGGCCTTCTCGTACCGGTCGCGCATCTCCGTCAGCCACTGGCGCAGGCCGGCCAGCGGTATCTCGGGCAGCACGCGCAGCGCGTCGGCCACCCACTTGAACCGCCAGAACAGCGTGTGGCGCATGCGCTCGTCGAATACGTCGGGCTGCTCGTCGAACAAGTTGAGCAGGCGGGCGAAGACGACGGGCGACTTCCGGGGCTCGGAGCCGTAGGTGTACGCCTCCTGGAGTTCGAGGAGCGCGTGGACGAGCGGGACGGGCTCGGCGAACTGCTCGGCGGCGTCAACCAGTTCCTCGGCGGTGACCGTGCGGGTGCGGCCGTAGGGGCGCCGGTCGTTCTCCTCCAGCGCCTGGTACAGCTCGTCGGTGTTCTGGGGTGCGATCGGCATCGTCAGCTGTCCTTGCGGAGGGCGTGGGCGAGGAGGTCGAGGAAGGAGCGGTTGATGAGGCTCGATTCGGCGGGCCTGAGCGGGCGCCGGGACAGCAGCGCGGCCTGCCCGTAGAGGGCTTCGGCGCTGGTACGGGCCAGCTCGGGCTCCTCGATGGTGACGGCGGCGCGGACCAGCGGGTTCAGCTGGTTGAGGATCAGCTGGGCCCGCGGGGCCTCCTGGCGCAGGGCGCCGAGGATGTCGCCCCACACACCGCCCTCCTGCTCACGGGCGAGCTGGGAGCGGGTGCGCTCGTGCCGGGCCTCGCGGCTGTCGACGAGGAGGGCGGGGGCGGAGGCGGGCTGGAAGGTGCGCAGCGCGACATCGCAGTCGAAGACGGCGAGGGCGTCGCGGGCCAGGGAGAGGTAGGCCATGGCGGCCAGTTCCGTCTCGCGGTCGACGGGGTCGAGGTGGGCGGTGAGGGTCGCCGGGTCGAGATCGGCGACGCTGACCTCGGACCTGATCTCGGGCAGCCGGTGGACCAGTTCACGGTCGTACGTGTAGCCGCCGTTGACCACGCCGAGCCCGGCGGCCGAGGCGATCGCCGCGACCTGCCGGAACTCCTCCACGCTCGATGTCACGAGCACGGTGCGGTGGGTGCGCGCGAACTCGTCGAGGGTGGTGTGCCCGTCGGTGGTCTCGAACGGCAGCCAGGGCAGCAGCATCCGCAGGATCTCGTCGTCGTGCACCGCGAGCGACTTCACGGCCAGGTGGTGGGCCTGGAGGAACCGGCCGAGCAGGTCCGGATCGCTGGCGGCGGCCCGGGCGATCCACTCGCGCAGCCGGTCGGCGAGGGCGTCGCGGACGGCGGCGAGCGTGTCGTCCTCGTACAGGGACTCGCGGGACGCCGTCGGGCGCAGGCTCTCGGCGTCGATGACGCAGCGGACGAAGAACGCCCACTCGGGCAGGAGTTCCTCGGCCTGCTCGGACAGCAGCATGCCCTTGACGTGCACGCGATGTCCGTGGCGGCGCCCGGCCGGCACCGCCTCGGGCAGCACGCACGCGATGCCCTTCAGACCGACGGCCGGCAGGTCCAGCTCGATGGTGTCCAGCGGTGTGAACCCGAAGACCCCCTCCCCGTACGCGGCCAGCGCCCGGGAACGGGCCCCCGGCGTGGGGTACGAACGCGCCCAGGGCGCGGGCTCCGGATTGACGGCCACACCCTGGCCACCCGTGCCGTCGTCGAAGGTCACCGGGTGGCGCAACAGGGAGCCGAAGTGCCGGGCCAGCCCGTGCACCTGGGCCGGCCGGGTCCACTCGCCGGTGTCGGCGCGCGGCGTCAGCGTGACGGTGGTCCCGGGCCGGGGGCGGGCGGACGCGGGCAGGGTGCGGACGGCGTAGCTGCCGTCGCCGCGCCCCCGCCACTCCACGGCGGGTGCGTCGGGGGTGCGGGCGGAGCGGCTCAGGACGTGGATCTCGTCCGCGACCAGAAAGCAGGAGAGCAGCCCGATGCCGAACTGGCCGATGAAGTCGCCGCGTTGCTCGGCGATCCGGTCGGCGCGCTTGCTGCTGCGGCCGATCGTGGCGAGGAAGCTGTGTACGTCGGCCTCGGTGAGACCGACGCCGTCGTCCTCGACGCGTACCACCGAACCGTCGGCGTACAGGCGGATACCGAAGGCGTCGGCGGGGGCGTCCGGTGCGAGTCCGCGCCGGGCGGTCAGCGCGTCCACCGCGTTCTGCAGGAGCTCGCGGAGGTAGACGCGTGGGCTGGAGTAGAGGTGGTGGGAGAGGAGATCGACGAGGCCGCGCAGATCCACCTGGAAGGTGCGATCGGCGCCGGCCGGGGTCGTGGCGGTGTCGGGCAGAGTCATCGGACAGTCCGGGGTGGAAGGGACGACGGGTGGCGGGGTGCGGCCGGCATGAGACCGGCGCTGGTGGCGGGCTCGGCGCAGGCGTCAGGCTCGGCGCAGGCGTCAGGCTCGGCGCAGGCGTCAGGCTCGGCGCTGGTGGCGGGCGAACTGCTTCTGGGGCTCCGCGAAGTAGGACCAGGGCCATTCGGTGCAGGCGCCGTCGAGCTCCTGGAAGACTCGCCGGACCGTGTGGCGCTCACCGGCCAGCGACAGCGCCATGGCGAACATGTTGAAGTCCTGCTGCCAGCCCGGCCGCCGTACGTAGGCGGGGTGGAGGATGCTGTGATCGGCGGCGATGCGCAACTCGGCCTGGATCTCGGGGGTTTCGAGGCACCCCGCACGTTCCGACTCGACCCATTCCTCGATATGCGCCATGGCGATCACACAGCCGATCCGGTGCCCCTGGGGAGCACGGGCGAACGCGTCGCGGGCGAACGCCAGGGCCTGGCCCGGCTCGCCGCTCCAGCGGGGCTGCAACTGCGACACCCAGTCGATATGGGTCTCCAGGTCCAGCGGATCGCGGCGCAGGGCTGCGTCGAGGCGGGTCCGGTTGACGTCGGGCCCCAGCGACATGCCGCGGCCCGAGATGAGGAGGCGGTGCCACGGGTCGACCCACTCCGGCCGCAGCTCGGCAGCTTCGAACAGCTGCTCCTCGGCGATGTGGAGCCGCTCGTGGAAGACCCGCCACTGATCCTGCGTGACGTTCACCGCGCGGTCGGCCGTACGCGCCTCCCAGCCCCAGCTGATGTGGCGCGCCCCGGATATCAGCAGCGCCGTCGCCCGGTGCTCCTCGTCCTTCTCGACGGCACGGCCGATCCAGTCCTGCACACCGTCCAGGTCGGCCAGCTGATCCAGCACTCCGTGGTCACGGCCGAGGTCGAACGGCACCGACGCCGCCTTGACCGCCTCCCAGTCACCCGCCTCGGCCGCCTCCACCAGCGCGAGCACCCGCGCGTCCCCCAGCGCGCGCAGCGCGTACACCCCGTTCCTCCGACGCCGCGGAACGGGCAGGGCGTACGGATCCGCCGCCGGTCTCTCCCCGCCCCCGCCCCCGCCGAACAACCTGCCGAACATACCGAGCCCTCCCCTGGTCCCGCGCGATCGTCCGGTGCAGCATAAGCGGCCCCACCGACATCGCTTCCACAGAGTATTCACGGATGCTTCACAACCTCGGACACGAAGCCCATCCCCACCGAAAACCCCCGGCCAGAATTCCTGACCTGGGGTTTCCCGCCCTCGAACAGCCGCCCCCGACGGGGCCGTCACCCCGCCATGTGCCGGATCCGCGCCCCGTAGTGCCCCTCCAGCTCGACATCTCCCTGAAGGCCAGCACCGCCGCAGCCCTGCACCGCCCGCCCCCGGGCCGACCGCCCCACACGAACAACAGAAAACCCCAGGTCACGGGGTACGTGACCTGGGGTTCTTCTGAGCCGCCTTCGGGATTCGAACCCGAGACCTACGCATTACGAGTGCGTTGCTCTGGCCAACTGAGCTAAGGCGGCATGCCCTGTCGCACTATGGTGCGATCAGCAGCGTCGCCAAGTCTACACAGTTTCCGGGGGTGCTCCGTACCAGCCTCGTTCTGGGGTGTTTGCGCAGGTCAGTGACGAGGTGGGGTGGTCAGGAGCACTTCTTGTCCTCGGCCGGCGGGGTGCCTTCCAGGAGGTAGGTGTTGATCGCGGAGTCGATGCAGTCGCTGCCGCGGCCGTACGCCGTGTGGCCGTCGCCGCGGTAGGTGAGGAGGGTGCCGGAGGAGAGCTGGCCGGCCAGGGACTGGGCCCACTTGTACGGGGTGGCCGGGTCGCGGGTGGTGCCGACCACCACGATCGGGGCCGCGCCCTTCGCCTCGATGCGGTGCGGAGTGCCGGTGGGCGGGACCGGCCAGTGGGCGCAGTTCAGAGCGGCCCAGGCGAAGGCCTTGCCGAAGACCGGGGAGGCCTTCTCGAAGCTGGGAACGGCCCGGGTGACGGCCTTGGCGTCGGTGAAGGCGGGCGGCTGGTCCAGGCAGTTCACGGCGGCGTTGGCGAACATGAGGTTGGCGTAGGTGCCGTTCGGCCGGCGCTCGTAGTAGCTGTCCGACAGGGCCAGGAGGCCGGAGCCGTCGCCCTTCTGCGCGCCGGCGAGGGCCTCGCGGAGCTGGGGCCAGGCCGACTCGTCGTACATGGCGGCGATGACCCCGGTCGTGCCCAGGGACTCGGTGAGCCTGCGGGACTCGCCGGTGGCGATCGGCCGGGCGTCGAGGTCGGTGAAGAGCCGCTTCAGGCGGGTCGCCGCGTCGGTGGTCGAGGTGGTGCCGAGCGGGCAGTCCGCCTTCTTCACGCAGTCGGCGGCGAAGGCCTGGAACGCGGTCTCGAAGCCCGCGGTCTGGTCGCGGTTCAGCTCGACGGCGTCGAGCGACGGGTCCATCGCCCCGTCGAGGACCAGACGGCCGACCCGGGCGGGGAAGAGTCCCGCGTACGTCGCGCCGAGGAAGGTGCCGTACGACGCCCCGACGTAGTGCAGTTGCTCGTCACCGAGCAGGGCACGCAGCATGTCCATGTCGCGGGCGGTCTCGACGGTGGAGACATGGGGCAGGATCTCGCCGGAGCGCTGCTCGCAGCCGTCCGCGAACTTCGTGTACGCGCCGCCCAGTTCGGTTACCTCGGCCGCGTCGTCCGGGGTCTGGTCGACC
This sequence comes from Streptomyces sp. NPDC127117, assembly GCF_042677325.1. Lineage (NCBI taxonomy): Bacteria > Bacillati > Actinomycetota > Actinomycetes > Kitasatosporales > Streptomycetaceae > Streptomyces > Streptomyces sp. NPDC127117. Next base: position 2,038 of record NZ_JBHXTM010000028.1, on the reverse strand, counting down.
TGGGTGTACGTGTCCATCTGCGGACCGGTGAGGCATACGACCGGCTCGCTGCGGGCCACCCCGCGCGGGTCGATGGCGGCCATGTCGTACCGGGCCCGGACCTGGGCCGGGTAGCCGATGGCCGCGTAGCTCTGGAGATATTCGATGGCCGACCCGCCGGGACCGCCCGGGTTCACCAGGAGGGAGCCGATCCGCTTGCCGGGGCCGGTGGCCTTCTTGCGGGCGACGGCCAGCTTGATCTCGCCGCCGTCCGGCTGCTTGTAGTCCAGCGGCGCCTTCATCGTGGTGCACTGGAACCCCTCGACGCCGCAGTCCCGCCACTTCAGTTGCTGCGCGTAGTACGGCTTGAGCCCGGCGGGGACGGCCGGCGCGGACGACGCGGGTGGTGTGGACGTCGAGGCGTTCGTCGAACTGCCGCTGCTGCAGCCGGAGATGAGGAGGCCGGCGGTGCCGAGCGTGGTGGCGAGAATCCGGAGCGAGCGCCTGGTGTCCATCCCCGGAGCGTAGTCGCCATGTGACGACTCGCCCCGATTCGCTCCCCGTACGGGTGAACACACGATCATGAATGAGCGATCGTGAACGGGGCGATTCGGGTGTGGGCGGGGTTGGCGGGTCAGCCGCGGTGTCAGCCCGCGCGCAGGGCCATCGTCATCGCCTCCACCGCGAGCAGCGGCGCCACGTTGCGGTCCAGCGCCCGGCGGCAGGCGATCACCGCCTCTATCCGGCGCAGGGTGCCCTCGGGTGTGGAGGAGCGGGCGATGCGGTCGAGCGCATCCTGGGCGTCCGCGTTGGCGATGGCGATCCCCGAGCCCAACTGCATGGCCAGTACGTCACGGTAGAAGCCGGTCAGATCGGTGAGCGCCAGATCGAGGCTGTCGCGCTGCGTACGCGTCTTGCGGCGCTTCTGCCGGTCCTCCAGCTCCTTCATCACGCCCGCGGTGCCGCGCGGCAGCCGTCCCCCGGCGGCGGCGCCGAGCGCGGCCTTCATCTCCTCCGCCTCCTTGACGTCGACCTCCTCGGAGACCTGCTTGGCGTCGTCGGTGGCGGTATCGATCAGCTCCTGGGCGGCCTTGAGGCAGCCGCCGATGTCCTCGACCCTCAACGGGAGCTTGAGCACGGCGGCGCGGCGCGAACGGGCCCGCTCGTCGGTGGCGAGGCGGCGGGCCCTGCCGATGTGGCCCTGCGTGGCCCGGGCGGCGGACGCGGCCCGCTCCGGGTCGATGCCGTCGCGCCTGATCAGGACATCGGCGACCGCGTCGACCGGGGGCGTACGCAGTGTGAGGTGGCGGCAGCGGGAACGGATGGTGGGCAGCACGTCTTCGAGGGAGGGCGCGCAGAGCAGCCACACCGTGCGGGGCGCGGGCTCCTCGACCGCCTTCAGCAGTACGTTCCCCGCACCCTCGGTGAGACGGTCGGCGTCCTCCAGGACGATGACCTGCCAGCGGCCGACGGCCGGGGAGAGCTGGGCGCGGCGGACCAGCTCGCGGGTCTCCTTCACACCGATGGAGAGCAGGTCCGTACGGACCACCTCGACGTCGGCGTGCGTACCGATGAGGCTGGTGTGGCAGCCGTCGCAGAAGCCGCAGCCGGGTGCACCGCCCAGGGCGCGGTCGGGGCTGGTGCACTGGAGGGCGGCGGCGAAGGCCCGGGCGGCGGTGGAACGGCCCGAGCCCGGGGGGCCCGTGAAGAGCCAGGCGTGGGTCATCTTCGACCCCGGCGGGACCGGCTCCCCCGCCGAATGGGCGGTGACCAGCGCATCGGCATCCCGGGCGGCGGCACCGAGCTGCTCCTGCACCCGGTCCTGGCCGACCAGGTCGTCCCATACGGTCATGGGTCACCGCCCTTCCTGCTCGTCGTCGCCGGTCGCTGCTCGTCGTCGCCGGTCGCTGCTCGTCGTCGCCGGTCGCTGCTCGTCGTCGCCGGTCGCTGCTCGTCGTCGCCGGTCGCTGCTTGTCACTGCTCGTCGATCCGGACTCCCCGATCCGACTCCCATTGTGGGGGACGGGTCCGACAGTCCCGGCAACAAGGCGTCCAGGCC